>JBBQBY010000027.1:0-25297 GCA_038318235.1 Caldilineales bacterium | reverse complement strand
ATCCGGCTGCTTTGGCTGATATCAGCCGCATTAAAACGTCACGGATTACGACAGCGCGGGTATAATTTAGACGACCATTCGCTTTCGACCTGAAAATGGCAGGTTTGCCAAACCGAACAAAAAGGATGAATCACCATGACGCAAAATGATCAGAACCCAGCCTTTGCTGCGGTCGCCGCCGCGATCACGGAACGCCGTACCGTGAAACAATTTTTGCCTCAACCAGTGCCGCCCGATATGATCGAGCAACTGATCGATCTGGCGGTCTGGGCGCCGAACCACCGTTTGAATGAACCGTGGCGCTTCTATGTGCTCACAGGCAATGCCTGCGCCCGCCTGGGTGAGATTGCCGGGGCGATTACCGCGGCCAAGATCAGTGCGGTTGGCGGTGAAGCCAGTGTGGCCGCGCGTAAAGGCAGTGAAGCCGCGGCGACCTGGGCGAGCGTACCTACGTTGGTCTTTATTACGATGGTGGGCGATTCGAACCCCGAAGTCGATTTAGAGAATTACGGCGCGGTCTGCTGTGCGATCCAAAACTTCACTCTGGCCGCCCATGTCGCCGAGATCGGCACATCGTGGAGTAGTGGGGCGGTTGCGGCATCCCCCGACTTATTGACACTGGTCGGTGCGGGCAAAAATGAGCGCATGGTGGGGCTGATCCGCGTCGGCTATCTTGATCTTGCGGCGACGCCCGTCAGCAGCCGCCGTAAGCCTGGCGTGGCCTTTACGCGCTGGGTTGCGGAACGAACTGAGGCCATTCCCGCACCAGCGCTTTGATCAGCCGCCATGTTGCTGTGCTGGGTGTTATCGAACTACCAGCACAGTCTTTTATTGATTAACCGTATTCGACTGATTTGTCACCCCAACTTCTGCGCTGTTAGTAAAAACGCAATCGCACGCAAAGGCTGTTAGATCATTGGTAAAGGTTGGTTTGGGAATAATTTCACGTTTGCCGTTGCTGTAGGTCAGCATTTTACCATCATCACCCCCTTGAAAGTGGCTTTTTTCTAAGATAGGGTATAGCGAACAGTAGCATACGACGCAGGGCTGCCACCTTGCGCCGCACGACAATTGATAAAGCCCTAACCAGCCAATGCTCGCCAGCCATTTCAGCGTATTTCACACGCGGCAGGAGAACTCTCTGCCGCGTGTTTTTTTGTTTGATACGCTTTGCGGAAAAATCGTTGCGCGCCTTGGGCTAAGCCAACCGTGTATGGTTGGCTTTAATGGAGCCTGTTTATGTTCTGGATCGAGGTGCTGCAACTGCTGCTGTTGCTGGCGATTGTGCTCGTTGTTACCGTGTTGATCGCGATCTACCAGCACAGCTGACCACGCCGAGAATGAAGCATGCTGACGTAGCGCGTAGATAAATTTGACGAGGAAAAGTTGTCATGTCGCTCATACTCCGTTTGTATCTGAATACCTCGCTTGCTACTGTGATCTTATTCAGCTTGTTGGCATTTTGGGGCGTTGTCAATGCGATCCGCAACAGCGCGCTGACACCGAATTACCACGCGGCATTGATCATAAGCCAGCTGCCGTTGTTTGCGCTCTGTCTGTTTTATATTGGGCTGCGCCTGGCTGGGCTATTGACGGATCCGATGCGCTTGCCGTTGATGTATCACGGGGTGGCGCTGCTCGTGTTTCCTTGGTTTGGCCTGCGCGGCGCGTTTTCCGTCGTCATCAGCCTGCTACTAAAGGTCATTGCGCTGTGCATTCCGTATGGTCTGAATTCACCGGTGGAAGATGCGCCGGCATTGTCTGTTGTTGAACCGGTCGCGCCAAAGGGTCTGGCTATACCGTTGGCTGTTAAGATGCTTGGTTGATGGGAAACAAGCGCCAAGGCGCACGGCATTTTGATCTTGTCGACCATGCTAAACGCTGTTATGTTGATTTTGCGCATCAGGGCCAGAAAAGGATGAACCCGCCACCATTGTGCCGATGGTGGCGGGTTCGAAGGAGGAAAGAAAGGAAAGAAGGAACCAAAGGAGAATTCAAGGCGCAAGTTCGCTCCCGAGTAAACTTGCAGTGTCGATGTCAACTGATGTCTTCATCTGCACTACCCATAGTCTACCAGATTGTGGGCTGGACACAATGTGCAATTCGCACAAAATATCGCGCCAATTTTTCTTCACTCTATCAAGTTGTTTAGTCATATAGCTTACAGCCAGGGGTTGGTAGACTGGTTACGGGCAGGATGACAGGGCGTATACCTCTGGAAAGATCACAAAACCGCTGCGCACTACAACTTGTAGTGCGCAGCGGGTTTGTGATCTTGATTTTAAGCCGCGTGACCTAAATCTTGTAGGACTCACGCATTATACCTAGTACGGCGTTGGCGAAGTTATGCGGGTTTAACCGTAGGTCAGCGCTTGCAGCGTGACAAGCCGCGCAAAGCCTGATCACTACTCGAGCAAAAGACGTTTCGATGAACCTTGTCACGCCAGAGGCGGTGACCTACGAATGCCCATCATAACTTATCCAACGCTGTTACTAGTACACCATTGCCTAAGTTTCGATAGTTTAACCGTAGGTCAGCGCTTCCAGCGTGACAGAGATGGTTATATCTCACAGGCCCGGGTTACCACAGATCGTCACGCTGCAAGCGATGACCTACGAATTACCCTCATAATTTAGCCAACGCTGTACTAGTACACCGCGGCGGAAATAGTTAGACAGTCGATCAGCAAAAACGGTCCCACCGTCTTATTGACGCATTGTACGCATCAGGAGCGCTGCCATCTCTGGCGGCTGCCGGCAATGATGCCAGCGTTCCAGGGGAGCCTGTGTTACTGAGCTACTGTCCTACGGTATATTTGTTTGCGCCCAACACTACTAAAGTAAAATCGGCTAGAGACCAGTAGTTTTCGTCGAGCCAGCTTCCTGGAAGCTTCCGAACACCCGTTTTTAAACTGATTTTACTTTAATACACATCCGCATGAAACGGCCGGCGTTCCCGAGTAGAAAGCGTGCGGGCTAGTAGGGGTGGCAAGAAAGCAGCTTCTGATGGTTTTCCAGATTGATCTGTCCGTGTCATCCGGGCTTGCCGTGCCACAAGCGCCGCTTGGCTGCGTGACGGCACGCCTAGTTTATCAAGCAAATTGTGGACGTGGTTTTTTACAGTACCTAATTCGATACAAAGTGTTGCGCCAATTTGCTGATTGGTATAACCTTGCTCAATCAGGCCAAGGATTTCACCTTCACGCTCGGTCAAGCTGGCATAGAGTGTCACCGGATCTAGCTCGCAAACCCCATTGAGTTGGCTGACGAGTTGCTTGAGTTCGCAAAGGCGGCCCAGCATCGCCGCCGCTACCTCAGAAGAAATCAGACATTCACCACGCCCGGCGGCCCGAATCTTCTGTACCAACTCTGCCCATGAATCTTCCATAAGCGCATATCCAGCCACGCCATGTTCGAGGTAACCCAAAATCACCGCTTTTGCGTCAACCATCCCCGTCAATAGCACCTTAATCGCCGTATTATTTTTCCGCACCGTTCGTGTCAACTCTAATGCGCCTTTGTTGGGCAAGGTGACACTGGCCAAAATGACATCACAAGCCACTTGTTGGCACAAATTTAAGGCTTCATCAACAGTGCAGACAGAACCGACTACTTCAATACCTGGTTCATGGCGTAAGGCCACGGCTTTTAAATCAGCAAGCAGATGGGTTTCGTCCACAATTAAGGTGCGAATCATGGGATGCTCCTTGTCACGACTAAGCGTTCTGTCTAATTAACAAATTACAGGGCTACTGGTAAACGTAATGGAAGAATTGCCTGAGGGAAAACAGGTCCGAACAGATTAATGTTCGGACCTATATTATTTTAACGGACTGAGCCACGCCGAAACATGTTGACAATGGCCAGCAAAATGACTGCGCCTAACAGCGAGACCAACAACGAAGGAATGCTGAAGTTGTTCTGATTGATCGTCGCCACACCAAAGAGCGGGCTTAGGAACATGCCAGCCAGAAACGCACCCACAATGCCGACAATAATGTTGAGCAGCGTCCCTTGTTGTGCATCCGTGCGCATGATCATGCTAGCAATCCAGCCCACAATGCCGCCGAGAATGATCCAAATAATGAAGTTAATCATGATAGTTTGTCTCCTGTAATTTAAATTGGTTATGTTAAAAATAGGTTCAAAAAAACGAGTTGACTACTGTAACTGACTACTGTAATAGTCGATTTGATGTCAGTTGTACCCAATCGACTTTATTTGGTCACTAATTGTCCACTAATTTATGTTTAGCGCTGAGCTGCATCTTTGACATGTTGAGCAGCAGATTTGCCATCATCGGCGGCTGCCTTGAGATCCGATTTCGCATCATCTGCTCGCGCTGTGTGTTTAGATGAAAATTTATCCCACTCAGTTTGCGCCTGTTCTTTGGTATAACCATAGCGCGATTGCAGCGAGCCCAAAATCTTGTCGGCATTGCCGTCAGCTTGCAGCAGATCGTCGTCAGTCAACTTTCCAAAGGCTTCTTTCACGTTGCCGCGTAATTGTTTCCACGCGCCTTGTAATGTATCGCTATTCATAGGTATCACTCCTCTAATGTTTGATGGTGCGCTCTTGTTTGGATGGTTGCTCTAAGCTTGAGCGGTAAGGCCAAGAGCATGTCACTAGAATAGCATTGAGATCGGCTGACGACTATCAGCCAAAGGATGAGATGGTTGTAGGACAAATGCGCAAAAGTCTATAACCATTTGTCTTACAGGAGCTATGTTCCCTACCAATTTATCGTTGTCCTGAGTAGTTTCGATCTGGAGGTCGATAAATTCGCCGCCTATGAGCATCCGGCGGCGGGTTATCGGTTAAAGGCAGATTTGGGTCAGACTTCATCGCGTATGTTTACCCGCGCGTGCATAAGGCTGCGGCTGAAGAGAGCGGTCTTGCGCTTTCACGTTTCCAGAAGCTTGCCCGTGGATGAAGAGATTTTGGATGAGGAATGGTTGCCGGAGTGACACACGTTGTGAAGGATTTTGGCTTGTTGCGTCAATTAAGTAGCATATCATCTACTCTGCATAGCCAGAAGGAAGAGTAATGAAAGCGGCTCCAATAACTCAGTCAAGAGTTGTTGGAGCCGCTTTCCAGTGTTTTCTACTGCATCTGCGTGTACCACGTGCGGGATTTGAACCCGCGATCTTCGCCTTGAGAGGGCGATGTCCTGACCGCTAGACGAACGTGGCATGTGTACCAAACACGACATAAATCACTGTACAAATTATTGTTTGGTCAGGATCTCTATTGTACGTATGGCATGCCAAGTTGTCAAATTCCCCACGCTTTCGGGTGTGCCGCTAAAAAGTGTGAAGATCGAAAATTGCCATGTCGGCTGGCTTACTTAAATAACGCTGCATCCCCATAGATCACCGGACAATAATCTAAATCATCAATAAATTGGGTCAAACCCTGGTGCAGCCCGTCGCGCGGGCGTGACTTTTCGGTGCGCATATGGATCGCAAAGCTGCGCCGTGGCAGGCCAGAAAGATTTAAGTTGCTGCCATGAAAGGTCAAATTGTGGTGGAAACTGACCCCACCAAGCGGCAGCACAGCGGTAGCTTCTGCCCAATTTTGCCCGGTTGTGGCTTGAATTTGTTGGCGGAGCACATCCAGATCTTGACCAAAGAAATCGCTGCCGCCCGATACGGCCCACTTGTGCGAACCACGTACAAAGACCATCGGGCCGGATTGCGCGGTGACGTCGCTAAGCGCCACCCAGGCGGTGAACAACTCGCTGTCGTCTGACCACTGTTTCCAGTAGTGACGATCTTGGTGCCAGCCCACGTTGGTGGTGACCGGCGCGCCGGGCTGCGCGGGCGGCTTGTAGAGCAATTGCACCCACCAGATTTGCACCGCTTGCGCACCTGTGACTTCTGCCGCCAACGCCCCCAATGCCGGCTCTTTCAGCAACGTCATGATCGCCTGGTTGGCAATTTGTGGCATCTCAATTTTGCCCAGCTTGGTATTCGGGTCGTCGCCAGGCTTCCAAAAAGAAGGCTGCGGCGGCGTGCCCGTGTCATACCGCCCAGCGCGCACTTCGTCCATGCCAACCACAGCGGCATCCACCAACGCGCGTGGCAGCACAGCCCGCGCGTTGATCGAGAAGCCGTCTGCCAGATATTGCTCGTGCAGGTTGCTTGCGACTTGGATTGTCATCGATTACTCCTTTGTTGATCGATAGCGCTCTTTCGTCAATATCATTGTGGTCCTGAGGACGACCACAATAACCAAAGGACTGGATTCGTGCGTATAGTGTACACGAACCTTGGGCTGGCTGCAACTCATCAGGAATTCTCAACGCTGCATCTCGTCCAGTGATTGCGCCTTGCGCAAGCCTAGGCAGAATTACAAGATCGATTCGCTGGGATGTTATGATAGTGGGCATGAAGACCAAATCGACAACGGAGATTCCCGCCGAAAAATGGCGTTGTATCGAGCAAGCGCGGCCAAACGTTATGCCGCAGCCGAACAAGCCATCCAAGCCCGCTTTGCCCAAGCTGAGCGGGTTGCTGCGCGTGCGTCGGCACTGCTTAAAACAGAGTTTGGCGCGCAAAGAGTAGTTGTGTTTGGTTCATTATTACCGGCATTGAAGCGATCTTTGAGGATATTGCCCGCAACGTGGAAGGCACAATTCCGGCTGGGCCTAGCTGGCATCCAGAATTATTATTGCAAATGTCAGCTGAACTGGGATCGCTTCGACCAGCCGTGATTAGCAATGAGACGCGCTACTGTTTGGATGAGTATCGCGGCTTTCGGCATGTTGTCCGCAATGTCTATACATTTAATTTGCGATCCGGACGCATGCAACAATTATCCGAAGAAATTCATGCTTGTTATACCGCTGTCAAACAAGATCTGATCAATTTTACCCAGTTTTTGGAACAGTTGGCCCTATAGTGATTCATACGCTAATGATTCATGCTGTGGGTTCTAATCCCACCCAGGTGAATGCTCACTTGGTAGACGCGAAGGAAAGGAATATACGATGGTCCAAACACCCAAACAGATCACGCGCGCCTTAGATCGCGTGTTACACAAAGTGGAACAGCCGGCCCGTTATACCGGCGGTGAGTTGAACAGCATCAGCAAAGATTGGTCGAATCCCGCGCTGCGCAGCAAAATTGCGCTGGCCTTTCCCGATATTTATGAGTTGGGCGGCAGCAACCTGGGCTTGATGGTGCTCTATGATCTGCTCAACCAGCGCGAAGATTTGCTGGCCGAGCGCGTTTATTGCCCCTGGCCCGATTTTGAAACCTTGATGCGTCGCGATGGCATCCCCCTCTACGGGTTAGAGACGCGCCATCGCTTGCTCGATTTTGACGTCATCGGTTTTAGCCTGCCTTATGAACAACTTTATACCAACGTGCTGACGATGCTCGATCTGGCCGGCATCCCACTGCGCGCTGTCGACCGCACAACTGAACATCCCTTGGTGATTGCGGGCGGTTCGGGCTGCTATAATCCCGAACCAATGAGCGCCTTTTTTGATGCGATGGTGATCGGCGAAGGCGAAGAAGTGATTTTTGAGGTGATCGAGGCGCACGAAGCGTGGAAAAATGAATGCGAAATAGCAGCGCCAACGATTCTACATTCCGCACTTGGCACACCGCATTTAGCCCGCCGCGCGCTCTGGGAACGGCTGGTCAAAATCCCCGGCGTCTATGTGCCTGCCTTCTATGATGTGAGTTATGCGGCTGATCAGACGATTGCGGCGATTACGCCCAACCAAAAGGACGCGCCAAGCGAGGTGCTCAAACGCGTGGTGACGGTAATGCCACCGCCGGTGACGAAGTTTATTGTGCCGTTTCTCAACATTGTCCATAACCGCGCCGCTATCGAAATTATGCGCGGTTGCACGCGCGGCTGTCGCTTTTGCCAGGCCGGTATGATCTTTCGCCCGGTGCGCGAACGGCCGGTGGAAGAAGTGGTGCAGGCGGTTGATGCGATGATCGAAAGCTGTGGCTTTGAAGAAGTCAGTTTTCTCAGCCTGAGCAGCAGCGATTATACACATGTCGAAGAACTGGTGCGCCGTGTTACCGCCAAGCATGGCGCGCAAAAATTGAGCATTGGTCTGCCTAGTTTGCGCATCGAAAGTTTTAGCGTCGATCTGATGGAATTGTTAGAAAAGGGCCGCCGCCGATCCGGTTTCACCTTTGCGCCGGAAGCGGCCACCGACCGGCTGCGTGATGTGATCAACAAACCAATTGCGTCGGCCGATCTGTTGCGCACCGCCGAAGAAGTCTACAAACGCGGCTGGACGACGATCAAGATGTATTTCATGATCGGCCATCCCACACAAACCCTGGAAGATGTGCAGGCGATTGCCGATCTTTCGCAGCAGGTGCTGGCGGTTGGCAAGCGTGTGTTGGGCAAGAAGGCGAATGTGCGGATTGGGGTCAGCACGCTAGTGCCCAAGCCGCATACGCCGTTCCAGTGGGTGCCGATGGAAGACGAGCAGGTCATTCGCGACCAGATTCAATTGCTCCAGCAGGAACTGCGCGCACCTGGCATGCAATTTACGTGGAACAACCCCGACGAGACACTGGTCGAAGCATTCCTGACGCGTGGCGACCGGCGCATCAGCGATGTGATCCAGCGCGCCTGGGAACTGGGCGCCAAGTTGGAAGCGTGGGGCGAGTATTTTAACTTCCCGGCCTGGCAGCAAGCGTTTACCGAACTGGGGCTCGACATGGATTGGTATTCACGGCGCGCCCGGCCCACCGATGAGGTGTTGCCCTGGGAACACATTTCGGCGGGCTTGAAGAAAAAATTCCTGATCGATGAATATGTCCACACCTATCAAGGCGGCGTGGTCGATGATTGCCGCGAGCACTGCTTTAGTTGTGGCATTCTGGGTTACTTCAAAGAGCAACGGCGCGCGGCGGCCGATGAAGCGTGGTGCTGCCCGCCACTCGGGCGCGACAAAATTCGCCAGCCCGTGGACGTTATGCCGATCCCGCTCTATTTTAACGACGACATGGCGCCCGACATAGTGGGTCAATTTGACCACCGGGTGCCGCAGCGCCGTGAAGGTACAGTTAGTAAACGCGTAGAAGAAAAGAAGTAGAAGAAAAGGAGTAGGAAGTAGGGAGTACACAGCACAATCTCTACCCCCTACTCCCTACTTCCTACTCCCTACTCCCTATCCTATGAAACTCCAACTCACTGGCTTATGGCAACACCCAGACATTATGCGGCTCTGGACCGGCCAGACGATCTCCGCGCTTGGTTCGCAGATCGGCGGGACGGCGTTGACTTTTACGGCGATCCTGACTTTGCATGCCACGCCGCTGCAATTAGGCTGGCTCGAAACGGCGCGGGCGGTGCCGGTGTTACTGCTTGGTTTGCTCGCCGGCGCCTGGGTGGATCGCCTGCGCCGGCGACCGGTGCTGATCGTGGCGGATATTGGCCGCGCCTTGTTGTTGATCACCATTCCAGCAGCGGCGCTGTTTGGCGTTCTCCATATCGAACAGTTGTACGTGGTGGCCGCCCTCGTCGGCGCGTTGGCCCTGTTTTTTGATGTGGCCTATCCCGCCTATCTACCCGCATTGGTGAAACCACACGAATTGGTGGAAGGCAATAGCAAGCTCAGCATGACGAGTTCGGTGGCCGAAATTGGCGGGCCGGGACTCGGCGGTGCGCTGGTGCAACTGATCACCCCGCCGTTTGCCATCCTGTTCGATGCCTGCTCGTTTCTGCTTTCGGCGCTTTCACTTGGCCTGATTCGGGGTCGGGAACCAGCCCCAATGCGCCACGCAAGCGCAGATACCGCAACCCCGTCGGGGATCATTCAAGAAATTACCGAAGGCGTGCGCGTCATCATCGGGGATCCCATCTTGCGCGCGTTGTTGGGCTGCGCCGCGACCACCAGCCTGACCGGTGGTATTATTGGCACGCTGTACGCTTTGTATATCGTGCAAGAACTCGGCCTGTCGCCGCTCTGGATGGGCATTGTAATCGGCGTGGGTGGGGTGAGCGCGCTGATCGGTGCTTTTCTGGCTGGACCGGTGACGCGTCGTTTTGGGATTGGGCCGACCTTGATCGGCGCACGCTTGGTGGCGATGGCCGTGTCATCATTGATGGTATTAGCCTGGGGACCACCGCTCGTCATCTTGCCGCTGTTATTGCTGTCGCAGGCCGCCGACGCTACCTGGTCGATTTATGGCATCAACGAAACGAGCTTGCGCCAGGCGATTACGCCGCATGATCTGTTGGGGCGTGTGAATGCTAGTGAACGTTTTCTGACCGGCATCATCTTCCCGGTGGGCGCTTTGCTGGGTGGCTTACTTGGGCAAACGATCGGGCTGCGCGCCGCAATTACGCTTGGTCTGTTGATCGGCGCGCTGGCCACGCTGTGGCTGGTCTTTTCACCGGTACGCACATTGGAGAAAATTTAATTCACGTAGCAAAGGCCAAGCAAAATTTTTTACCGCAAAGGACGCAAAGAGCGCGAAGAGGATTTTCTTTGCGTCCTTTGCGGTTAAGCCTGCTTTGGCGGTTGCGTTATACTAGCATAAAGACCAGATTAGTTAATTGACAGGGTATTGAATATGACTGAGCAAACCGAACCTGAAATCAGTGATAACGAGATCACGGAGCAAGCACAAGAGCTTCCGCGCCAGCGCATCCGCGCGATCTATGAAAAGGGGGAGGCGATCAAATTTATCTCGCACCAGGATGAGTTTCGCCTCTGGGAGCGCACCTTACGCCGCGCCAGCTTGCCGTTGCTCTACAAACTGGGCTTCAACCCGCAACCGTTTATTCAATTTGCCTCACCGCTGGGCGTCGGCATCACCGGTGCGCGTGAACTAATTGATATTACGCTCAGCCCGCCGCAGCGATTGGCAGCCATAGAGCAGCAATTGCGCGCCAAATTGCCGCCGGGTGTCATCTTGCATGCGCTGGCAGAAGTGCCGCTCAACACCGATGCCTTGCAAACCCTGTTGATTGGGGCGGATTATACGATCCTGATCTACGCCGAACCCGGCGAGTTGGCTGCCGATCTGCTGCCGCAACGCATTGCCGAATTTCTAGCGCAAACCGAAATCCCACGCGAGCGGGAGCGCAAAGGCGAGAAATATATTTATAATTTGCGCCCGCTGGTCTTTGAATTACGCTATGCGGGTTATGACGTCGCTAGCGAGGAACACCGGATCTTCTTACGCGTGCAGCAGCGTGACGGCGCCACCGGTCGTCCCGACGAAGTGGTCGCCGCGCTCGGTCTGGCTGATTTTGCGCGCACGTTGCGGCGCGAACAACTTTATCGGCGCGACCAACCCGAAGATGCCGCGCTTTTCGCCGCCTATCCTGTGATCAGCCAACAGGCGATTACGGTCCAGGCTACTGCCCCGCGCAAAGCCAAACGCTGGCACGAAAAACGCGTCGCCAAAACGGACAAACCGGTGGTCACCGGGCGCACGATTGGTGAACGGGCCGGCGATGAGTTTGGGTGAGCAAGCCGCGTCGTATTCTATTTGGCTCTGAATCAGCTACCCTGCGCCAACGCTATAAACCGAATCTCAAGTGCAAATGTTCCAACATAACAACACGGCTCACCTGAACAGGTGAGCCGTGTTGTTACAACGTGATAATGTTGGCCGAAAATTAAATCCTCTAGGCCGTCTTTACCCGTTCCAACGCAGCAATCAAATCTTCGAGCCGCACGGGTTTGCTGATATAGTCGTTCATGCCGGCGGCGATGCAGACCTCGCGATAGCCGTTCATGACATCGGCCGTCATGGCAATAATGTGGGGCTGATAATATTCGTCGGTATGTTGGCGAATGCGCCGACTGGTCTCCATGCCATCCAATTCGGGCATATGCACATCCATCAAGACCACGTCATAGGGTTGACGTTTGAGCGCTGCGAGCACTTCGATCCCGTTGCTGGCGATATCGGCGCGATAGCCCAGCCGTTGCAAGATGCGCAGGCCCACCTTCTGGTTCACAATATTATCTTCGGCCAGCAAGATGCGCAACAGGGAAGGGATGGCATCCGCCGGCCCAAACTGTGATTGGGGCGGTGTTGACACAATGGGCAGTGACTGACTGTCAACAATCCGTAACAGGGCATCGCGTAATTGCGATTGTTTGACCGGTTTGTTGAGCACCGCGACCCATTCGCTGTTTTTCGAAATTTCGCCTAGATTCGCCTTGCCCATCGATGTGAGTAAGACGAGCGGCAACTGTTTGGTGGCGGGTTGGTTGCGCACCGCGGTGACCAGGGCGGCGCCGTCCATTTCCGGCATGCGCATGTCCAAAATCGCCATGTCAAATTTTGTGCCATTGGCAAGTTGGGCAAGCGCTTCGGCGCCCGAGGCAACGGCAACGGCTGTCATGCCCCAACGCCGCGTCTGATGCAGCAAAATGGTGCGGTTGACCGCCGTGTCATCGACAATCAAAATTTGTTTGCCCTGCAACGCCTGTAAATTGTGCGGACTGGTCGGTTGCGCAGCCACGGCGGATGCTAGCAACGTAAAGTGAAAGGTGGAGCCTTGGCCTATTTCACTCTCCACCCACATGACGCCACCCATCAATTCGCATAGACGTTTGCTGATCGCCAAGCCTAACCCGGAACCGCCATATTTGCGGGCGGTCGAAGCATCGATCTGCGAAAACGATTGGAAGAGTCGATTCATGCGCTCGCGTGGAATGCCAATACCCGTATCGCGCACGGCAAAATGGAGTTCATACAGGGGAATAGGCTGCTCGGACGCCGGAACAGTTTGTACAGGCGTTTCTGCTGCATGCGTTTCCTGCGAAATCCTATTCGTTTCGCCAATCGATTGAACGGTTACCGTTACGACAACTTCACCCTGAGGTGTGAATTTCATGGCGTTGCCTACGAGATTGACGAGAATCTGGCGCAGCCGCGTTTCATCGCCGGCAATCACAGGCGGGACACTTTCATCAATCTCATAGGCCAATTCCAGGTCTTTTTCCGCCGCTTTGGCCCCAAAGAGATCCAGGGTTGATTCAATGCATTCGGCAAGGATAAACGGTTGCGCTTCGACTTCCAGTTTGTCCGACTCAATTTTAGAGAAATCTAGGATGTCATTAATCACGTTCAGCAAATTATCACTGCCGGTGCGAATCGTCTCGACAAAATCTCGTTGTTCCGCGGTAAGTTGCATATCCAATAACAAGCTCGTCATGCCAACAACGGCGTTGATCGGTGTACGAATCTCGTGGCTCATATTGGCTAAAAACTCCGATTTGGCGAGTGTGGCGGCTTCTGCCACTTCTTTAGCCTGGCGCAATTCACTTTCGACGGTTTTCAGACCCGTGATATCGCGACTAATGCCAATCAAGCCCACAAGCACACCTTGGCTGTCGTGCAAAGGTAATTTGGTGGTCAGGCCCCAGAGCGATGGGTTCACATCCGAAGATAATAGTTCAATTTGGTTCACCATCGGTTCGCCGCTCTCCAGCACGCGCGTTTCATCAAGCGCAAAACTGGCGGCGCGTGCAGCAGGAAAGAAATCGAAATCAGTTTTGCCGATCACGGCATCGAGCGTGACCGTTTCCAGCGCATGGGCGCCTAACAAACGTAAATGAGCGTTGTTGACGGTGACGAATTGCCCTTGGTTATTTTTAATGTAGATATAATCAGGCAAGTGATCCATCAGGGTGCGCAGCAAATTGCGTTCGGTCGCCAGGGCATCTTCGGCATGTTTACGTTCGGTAATCTCGGTGGCGACACAGACAAGGTAATCTGCTTGGTCATTGTCCAAACGCAAAGGACGTTTTACCGATTGAAACCAGTGCAGATTGCCTGCAACATCAGGCGCACTATACAAGGGGACGATTTTCGCTTGCTGGCTCTCGATTACTTCGTCATCTTCCTGCTGCTGCTGAGCATGGTTGTAGGCCACAGTCGTTAATACGTCATCGATCTGCCCAAGCATGGCCGCGGGCGTTTTGCCCACAAATTTAGCAAAGGCCTGATTGACCAAGACAAAGTGGTTGGCGCGGTCTTTGACCGCGACATGGCTGGGTAGGGCATCAAGTACATCATGCATAAATTTTTCTTGTTGACGAAGCTGCTCGGCAATCCGCTTACGCGTTATTGCACTGCCTAGGCTGTTGGTCAGGGTAGCCAACATGGCGCGGATACTATCCGACCAATCGCGCTCGATTTGGCAATCGTCGAAGCCAATAAACCCCCAAAATTCTCCATCGATCAAGATTGGGATTGCCAAAACTGATAAGATGCCTTGCGGCTCAAGCCAAGCCCGTTCGTCGGCGGGGAGGTTGCGCACCAAACCCGCAACCTGTTCCCCTTGGGCTAACAAGGCATGCCAGCGCTCAAAGCCAGAACCCTGGGCGATATTGGGGCGGACTGGATCCCTGATGGGCATGATCGGCAAAGGCCGCACCCACTCAAATTGTCGATTCATGCGGGTCTGTCTAGTCTTGGGGTTCGTCTGATTCTCAAATATATAGACGCGGTCAATCTCGATGGCTTGGCCTAAAATTTGCAAGGTATCGTTCATGCCAGCCGCATAATCGGCTGCGGTTAATAGCTGTGTAGTCGCCTCTGCCACGGCGCGGAATAGGCGATCGCGTTGCTGCACAGCCGCCTCGGTCTGGCGGAGCGCTGTAGTTTCCACGACATAGACATTGATGTAGCCATCGGTAAGCAAGGGGACAAATAAAGCACTATAAGTATGATCTGACGCTGGACAGGCATAATCAAACCGCATTTTTTCGCGCTTTTGGAGAATCTCGTTGAGGATATCATACCAGATGGATGGCGCATGCAACGTATGCTCAACAGCAAACTGTTTTAGGTGTTCGACGCCGGCCGGATTCGCATACAAAATCAGCCCTGCCCGACTAATGCGAAAGACAGGATCGGGATTTTCATCCGAGATCCTGGCCTGTGCGCGCTTGTGCTGGGTTGCCTGTTGATGATTTGTCATACGATTGATGAATTTAGATAAGAATTTCATGTCCGCCGAAGTCATACTAATCCTAATTTGCATCCTAAAGCTCGAGGTGTTTTTATTGCTTAGCGCGCATTGCTATACCTAGCCAAGCATAGCACTCATTCCCTACACTTTATCGTGATAAACATTCTGCCTATACTGGTTCGATAATGAGTTTTCTTAAGATATCATTAAGCCAGTAAGCCATACTATAGGTCTTTGGTACTATAGAGCTTAATATTTGGTAATATTGACGAAAAAATAGAGAATATTTCGTAAGTATGGAGCAATAGGGTGTAAATCGACGATTTTTGCATAGTGGTTCGGCGCATAGGGCACCTGCGGTATTCAACCATTGTCGAGAGCTTTTATTATTTATGCTGCAAACTGTTCGCTGTATAAATATAGCACAACAGCGGGGTTTGGCTACGCAGCCAAACCCCGCTGTTGTGAAAAAGATAAGTGCTCAATAAATTTTGTCTGCTTTACCCCTCAGCGAAAAGCTCTTCGACCAAAGCCTGGACAATCGCCGCGCGCTTGGGCGGCACACGTTGTTTGATCAGTAGAATAAATTCTTTGATCAGCCATTTCGGCACCGCGATCGTGATCGTCTGATCGCCGTCAAACTTCTCTGACCAGGATTGCGCAATACACTGCCGAATAAATTCACTGCGATTGTCGGTGAGTTCTTCCAAGCGCGCAATGTCTTCTTCATAGAGACTGAAATGTAATTGTTTGCGTTTTTTTTCATCCGCCTTGGGTGGTCGTCCGGGGCTGCTGGTTGACATAATGATGTCCCTCTTGTGTGAGTAAACTGGCGCTTATCGATTGAGGATAAGCGCCAGTTCTGTGGTGGTTGACAGTATAAATAATTAAAAAATAGCGAATAATTCTATTGCGATTGTTGCAAAAAGCTCGGTCTGTCTGGTGCGCAACTCTACTACAAGATCGAATTTTCGTCAATAATTGATTAGGGAAGATAGAAAATTTGTTCTGTGCGGTTTTTACACCTGGGAAAAATTTGTGTAGCTACAAAAATGGCTTTATTTCGCGTTTTTTGTGTTTTAAATGTTGACAAAAATAGAACATACGATCTATAATACTACAGTAACGATAGACGAGCGTCGTGGGAATTGTGGATGGAGAAGGGACACATAAACAATGACAACCGCCGTAGTGGTAACGTCAATTGTTACCACCAATTTAGGCGAAGCCAGATTTGTTGATCATGTTCTTGAACAAATCCGGCGCAACGATCGAGATCTGCTGAATCGACTTAACAAGATTGATGGTGATGCCAAAGTTGTTACAGCGATCTTGAATGTCGGCGAATTTATGACCTATGTGCAGGAAGTTTTGCGCGAGCAAGAAGTGCTGGTGCCTGCTGATTGGGATTTCTTGGAACCAACCCAAGCAGAGCCAACCGACAGCCTTGAGCAACTCGTGAGTAAGACCACGGTTGTCACGGCCAATATGAACGAACTGGAGTTTATGGATTACACCCTCGGCCAACTTCGTCAGGATCACGTACCATCGCTGGGCAGGATCAGCGATCAAGCGCTTGACGAAATCGAGGAAGAACGGATCGGCGAAGCGTTCTCGCAAGCACCGTTTTTGTATTAATGTGTGGTCTTGTATTAATGTGCGGTTGTGGCATGTTAGCACCTTATGCACAGCGGACCCTGTTATTTGCCCTAGAGCAAAAGACCTGATGATTACTTACAGCTACTATAACCGTTCCTTTATGCACTACATGCGAAAGAGCCAAGCCATGAATAACAACCCAATCAATGAGATCCTACAAGAGTTGCGCAAGCCATTTCACCCTAGCCATGTCACCTGGAAGCCAGGCATGGTGGGCAAAGATCAGGGGAAAGCCCTTGCGCTCGCTTATGCCGATTTGCGCGCCTATCAGAACCGTTTGGATGAAATCTGTGGCATGGGGTGGTCTGTCACCTATACGCCTTGGGGTGAGCGCATCGTTTGTCACCTCACGATTCAAGGCATCACCCGCAGCAGCAGCGGCGAACCCGACAGTCAATCGGAGCGTTCCGAAATTGCTGGTACCAGTGCCGAAGCCCAGGCCTTCAAACGAGCTTGCGCCATGTTTGGTCTGGGGCGATATCTGTATAACCTGCCCAGTGTGTGGGTTGAATATGAGCCCGCCACCAAGCAATTTACGGACAAGGCCAAAGCGAAGCTAGAGGGCATTATCGTCCAACACTATCGCCGTACAGTTACCGAAGATGGCGAGCAAAGTCAGACGCTTACCGACCAGAATCGTACGCCGGCGATTCAACGCCGCGAAACACCAGAAGAAGCATCCAAACCTGAGGCCACTGCCCAGAATGATGTCCAGAATAGTGTAGAGCCGCAGCCAGAAAATAACGAAGCCGCTGCCAGCGAAACGGCTGATCCACTGCGCGAACAATTTAACCAGTTGGGCGAAGCGCTTTATGGTGAACAATGGGCGCAAGTCAGTCGTCATAATGTGGAACGCATCACCGGTGGCAAGGCGGTTGAGACCGGCGCCCTTACCACAGAGCAGATTCAAAAGCTCGTGGATGGCATGAAGAAGTTACAGCGCAAGCGGCATACTGCTCCCGTGCTCCAGCAAAACGCCCACGCGTTTGCTTGATCTACTTTCCGAACCTGTTGCCAGGCTCACATGTCGTATCAACTTAAAATTGTGCGACATGTGAGTATCGATAAACATTTGAGCCTTTTAGATTTGTAAAGAAAGCAGGTAAACCTATGTACCAACAAATTATCCTCATCGGCAATTTGGGCAACGATCCTGAATTGCGCCATACCGCCACCGGCACCCCCATTTGCAGCTTTCGCCTAGCCGTGAACAAGCAGTGGACAACCCCCGAAGGTGAAAAACGCGAGAAGACCACTTGGTTCCGCATCTCGGCCTGGCAAAAACAAGCGGAACTGGTGAGTCAATATCTGGTCAAAGGCCGACAGGTGATGGTGATTGGCGAAGTCGAAGAAGCCAGCACCTATATCAATAAGGCTGGCGACGCAGCGGCTTCGATTGAAGTCACCGCCCGCACGATCAAGTTTTTGGGTGGCGAACATGGCGGGGTCAGCGAGGATGAACCCGTCTTCCAAAGCAACGTTGCGCCCCAAGCGACGGGCAAGAAGATGCCAGCCAAACGCCAACTGGCTGAAGCCGACATTCCGTTCTAAGCGTAACCGCGGCGGGTAAATAAAAGGGGCATCCTGCAGAGGAGCCCCTTTTTAGTCAGAGAGAATTTTTAGTGGAGGATAGAAAAGATGATCCACGGAACAATGCAGGTGGCCGGCTACCAACAAAAGGCTGGCCGACAAGATCTGAACAGACGTGAGGACCAGCACTCTGATCCTATGGATAAGGCAAATTTCGATCTAGCCGATGGTCTGTTGACGCGTGCGATCAGAGACGCGCGTCAGTCACAAGATCGCACGCTACAGCAAGAGGCCCTGGCCTGGTTATGGATATGTTGTCCGGATGTTGCGGACGATCTGCGGCTGCCAGCCCTGGCGGCCAGCGAAATCCAACGCGATGTGACCGGCTATTTCCGGCGTTATTCAGCTTTTAGTTTCTCATAGATTGCCTTCAGGTTCAGGGGCTGATTGACGCGTCGATCAGCCCGTGAACCCCTCCAATCTCCCTCGCTTTACCCCGTTTGTCGCCCCTCGTCAATCGTTACATGCAGATTGGCTAACGCATCAATTGCCCGGCGCTCGGTTAAAATCTGGCTCACTTTACCATCCATCATCTGCACGACACGATCGACATATTTGCACATGCGCAGATCATGCGTCACCATAATGCCGGCACGTTTCTGCTCATGGATCAATTCGGCAAAGGTTGCCACCACTTGGTTGGCCCGGTTGGTGTCCAAACTGGCCGTCGGTTCATCGGCTAGCACGACACTTGGCTCGTGGATTAAGGCGCGCGCAATCGCCACCCGCTGTTGTTGCCCCCCAGAAAGTTGGCCAGGATAGCTGCGCAGCCGCTCGCCCAACCCAAGCCGAGTCAACAACTCAATCGTCCGCTGTCGGCCCTTGCGATCCAACTTGTGATTGAGGCGCAACATCAACTCTACATTTTCCTGGACATTCAAATAGGGCACCAGATTGTTCGCCTGGAAGGAAAAGCCAATCGAACTGCCCCGGAAACGTGTTCGTTTTCGTTCGCTCATCGCTTGCAAATCTTGGCCCGCAATTGCAATTTTGCCAGACGAAGGACTCAATAAGCCGGCCGCAATGGCCAGCATCGTGGTCTTGCCCGAGCCACTCGGCCCTACTAAGGCCACAAACTCACCCGGTTGAATCGTGAATGAAACATGATCCACCGCAGTGATCGCGCTAGTACCTTCTCCGTAAATTTTTGTCACACCTTCAGCGATCAGTGCATCTGTCATCGTTATCATTTGCCATTGCGAGTTGGGCGAATTTACGAATTACCTTATCTGCAGAGCCGTTTCGTAAATCGTCAATCTGAAGATTATTGCGCCAGTCCTAAAGCCGTCAACGGCTCCACCTTGAGTAAAACCCACACCGATACGAAGCCACCAACGGGCCCGATCATCAGCAGCGAAATGATCGCTGTAAGTACAGATTGGCCGACAAAGACGACCGGCACATTGGGCGGGATGGCGCTCCCCAAGGCCAGGGTGCCAAGCGTGCCGAACAATACGCCCAAAGCATTGATCGTGATAATTTGGGTCAACGAGGCCATGACGACCGTAAAATTGGACGCACCCACCGCTTTGAGCATGCCGACCTGGGCCACCTTTTGCAAGGTTTGAATTTGAAAAAAACCACCGATGACCAAGATGCTAATGAAAAAAGTGAAATAGCGCTGGGTGTCTAAGGTGCTCTGCTGTTGTGAATAGCCAGGGAACGCTTCGTAAGCCGTCTTGCGATCCACTACCTGGATTTTGCTCACAGCGGTTTGGATGATGTTGGCCATATTTTTCCAGTCGCTTGGGTCGTCTAACTTGATCGCGATAATATTCGAGACCAATTCGCCCTGGCCGATATTCTGTGTCGCTTGGGGGCGAATTTTGTCCCATTCCAAATAGGGCACAAAGATACTGCCCGGGCGCAGTTGATATTTGCGCCCGTCACTAATGCCAGTCACTTTTAAGGCGTACAACTCTTCATCGGTGCCCTGAATTACCTTGATCGTAATCGTATCGCCCAGTTTAACCTGGCCCTGTGTCACCACATTGGCATCGACAATCGCTTCACTGCTGCGATCCCGCCCCAGTTGACGCCCGGTTTGCACATCGGGTTCGCCGGGATGGCCTGGTTCTACACCCACCAAGGCAATATCCAGGGACTTCCGGCCATCCGCAAAGACAATCGTGCCGCTGGCAAAACCGACCTGGCCCACATCGGCCACCCCTTTGATGCGCCGGATCTCGCTCATTTTTGAACGACCAATCTGGCTGGCTGAGACCGACAGATTGACTTTCTCTTGAATGGCGATTAACTCGCCGTTTAGCTTTTGGATATATTCACGGTTGCCACTGCCCAAACCTTCGGCCAGCGCCGCAATAAAGAGCACAAGTGTCGTAATCAAAGCGACAATCAGGGCAATTAGCAAAAAGCGCCCTTTGCTATAGGAGATCTCTTTAATCGCAAGAAAAAAGGGCATGAGGTTTACCTGGATTTATAAATTATACGAAGGAGAGATTGGATATTACGAACGAGCAAACGCTCAATCGCCAATCTCTTTAGTTGCTGTTTAATGTTTACCCTACTCACTTTGGATCAAAGGCGACCACGGCTGTCATATTCCATAGCAAGCGTTGATCCTGTTGCGCTGGATCGACCACAACCGTATAGACAATATCACCGCGCCGGTCGCCACCAATCGGGCGCACATAACGGACTGTGCCCTGGATTTTCAGATCGGGCAACGCATCAAAGGTCACAGTTACCGGCTTGTCAGGTGCAATCCCCACGATGTCAAGCTCGGTCAAATCTTCTGTTTCGATCTGCCAAGCCGAGAAATTAGCGAGCCGGATGGCGATGGCGCTCGGCGCCACCTGTTCCCCAGCACGCACATTGACCACGGCCACTTCCCCGGCAAAGGGTGCACGAATTTCCGTTTCGGCCAAGGTGACCAGCGTCTGTTGTAAGGCGGCTGTCGCCATCGCTACATCGGCCTCAGCTGCCGCAATTTGCTCCAGGCGTGTCCCGGCCAGGAGCAAATCTAATTGCGCCTGGCTGCTGCGTACATCGGCTGCGGCGGCTGCTAGATCTGCCGGCATCCCTGCCTTGATCTCTTCGAGTTGCGCCTGCGAACGCCGCACCTCTGCGCTCGCGCCGGCAATTTCAGCGTTGGTTGCACCCTTGGTTAAATCGGCTAAACGGGCATTCGCAGCCTCATAGGCGGTTGTCGCCTGTTCCAAGTGCGCCGATTCGGGCAGCGCGCCAATGTCATTGCGCCACTTGACCAAGTTATACGCGGCCTGCGCTTGCTTAATCGTTGCCTGTGCACTATACAGATCCGCCTTAGCCGCAATCAATTGTTGGTCAGATGCCCCTTCCAGCACCTTAGCCAACGCCGCCTGTGACGCGGCCAACGCGGCTTCTGCACTCTTGATATTACCTGGCAAACCCGCTTGGGCCAGACGTTGCTGGCGGGCTTGGGCTGCACTTAGCGCCGCGCGCGCTTGTTCGATCTCTTGCGGGCGCGCGCCGGTCTTCAACTCGGCCAACTTGGCTTGGGCCTTTTGCAGGGTTGCCTCTGCATTCGCCATCGCCACGCGCTGTTGCGCCCCATTCAAGCTTGCGAGCACCTGGCCTGCGACCACCTTGGCACCTTCTTTCACCGCCAGGCTTTCGATGGCGCCGCCGAGGGTAAAGCTCAGATCAGCGTATTGCACGGGCACAACGCGCGCGTCCACCTCAATCTGGCCATTCGCCGCAGGTTGGGCAACGGCTATTGGGGTGTTTTCACTAGTGGATGTGCGTGGTGTGGTTTGTCCAGTGGTTGCTGATTGGACATTTCCTTGCTGTGCACGTGGGTTTAAAAGCCCGATTGCGTAAGCCACATAGCCACCTACACTTATTAATACAACCAACGTGATCCCAATAACCCACCGTTTCATACCGTTCATCCTTGCCATTTGTCTGAAGAATTTGCCTTACTTGATCGCAGGGCGCGGGTGCAGCCCGTCGAGCAAAAGGGTGATGATTTCGTCAATGATCAGCGCCCTGGGTGGCGCACCCGGACGACTTTGCCCATAATGGAGACCATCCATCAAAGAGAGAAAAGAACCGGTCAGCAAATCTGGGTGTAGCATACGAATTTCGTTGCGCGTCTGCGCCGCGATAAACATCTGGCGCACGGGGGCAAATATCGACTGATTGACCACCAGATAGAGCGCGGCCGCCTGTACCGCACTCAACGCCGGCATATCGGCGTGGATCATGCCTAATAAATGCAGCGGTGGCTGCGCGGCAAACCACTCAATGACTGCCTTCAACTGGGCGGCTAGCATTGGTTTGGCCTGCTCGATCGCCAACTGGATGCCAGTTTGATGACGCCTGAAAACACGCGTTGCCATTGCGACAAACAGTTGCTCTTTGCCTTCTGGAAAATGGTAATAGAGTGAAGCCTGGCGCATACCAACCGCATTCGCGATATCATGTAACTTAACTGCTGCGTAGCCGTGTTCGATAAAAAGCTGCTCCGCAACGTCCAGCACGCGTTGTCTGGGTTCACTTTTTTCTTGGTCATCCATCTATTTTTAATTCCCCTTCGCTTTAAACCTGAGTATAATCTTTGTCTACCTACTATTCGGTAGGCAACTGTACAATCTATAAAATACAACGTTGTTTGTCGATCAACAAGGGTGGACGTTAGGCCGGTTATGAATAATTTCGCCGCCCAAACCTTACTCTGCTAGAGATTTGTTTTAGATAAAATATCCGCGTTATCTGTTTGACAAAACCCATCGCATGTACTATAATTAACGTTTGGGTATAAGTCTCGTCTTTGACTTGCTATCCATCGTTTAATCAACTGAGCCAGCATTTGTGTTCCTTCCCTTTGGGAGCATAAAGCCGCTCTCCAAAGTTTCAGATCGGGAGTACAACCGATCTGAACGCGGCTGAGAAAGGGTGTAAAAATGTACGCAATTATCAGAACCGGTGGCAAACAATATCAAGTTGGCCCCGGTGACATTCTCGAGGTGGAAAAGTTAGAGGGCACCGTTGGTGACACTGTCACGTTGAACGATGTACTATTGGTGGCGAATGGTGACGCGGTGACCATTGGCCAGCCCATAGTCACCGGTGCCAGTGTCACGGCCAAGATTACAGGACAACATCGCGGTGATAAAATTCTAGTTTTTCGCTACCGGCCCAAAAAGCGGATTCGTGTACGTAAGGGGCATCGCCAATATTTGACCCGGCTTCAGATTCAATCCGTGAATGCCTGATTGATTCGCAGCGCGAACTGTACAGCCATACGCGTGGTTGGCTGTGTAAATCTCAATGAAAAGGAACAAAGAAAATGGCGCATAAAAAAGGTGGCGGTTCTAGCCAGAATAATCGTGATTCAAATGCTCAACGCCTCGGCGTCAAGCGTTTTGGTGGCCAGCAAGTCACCGCTGGCAGTATTCTTGTTCGCCAACGTGGCACCCACTTTTATCCGGGCACCAATGTTGGCATTGGTAAAGACGATACGCTCTATGCGACGCTAGATGGCTTCGTTAAATTTGAATGGGCCAAAAAGGATCGCAAGCAAGTGAGCGTTTATCCTGAAAAGGCAAACTAACATGAGACCAGATATTCATCCAACCTATTATCCAAACGCCAAGGTGACCTGTTCCTGCGGCGTAAGTTGGACCACGGGCAGCACTGTGCCCGAGATTCGTACCGATGTGTGCAGCAGCTGCCATCCCTACTACACAGGGCAACAGCGCATTATGGACACGGCCGGTCAAGTTGATCGCTTTATGAAGCGCCTCGAGCGCCGCCAGAGCGAGACCACACGGCGTGAGATTGAAGTCAAAGCGCGTAAAGAAGCGGATGACGCCGCGCGTAAGGCCCGCGCCCGTGGCGACAATCCCGAAGCCGCCGCCGCAGAAGTCTTGGCCAAGTATGAGCTAAGCGCCAGTTAGTGCTTGGTGGACAACAAAAAATAAAGAGGTTGTTTACAACCTTGGGCAGAGGCTCCGGTCTCTGCCCTTTTTCGTACCCCATCCTAGCTTTCCCCACGAATGGGAGGGAACTGGTGACGCTTTCAGGTGCCGACTGGGCGCGCTGTGCGATCAGGGAGAGAAGAAGTGGAACGTTCTCCCGACCAACGGCTCCCTCGCTGTTTGGGGAGGGCTGGGGTGGGGTGCTTATCGTCAAAATTCTGGAGGGATGAGATGTACTATCAGCCAAGCGGCGGCTGGCTTGAACTGATCTGCGGTTCGATGTTTAGCGGTAAAACCGAAGAATTGTTACGCCGGATCCGGCGGGCCGAAATTGCCCGTAAAAAGGTGCAAGTTTTTAAGCCGCGAGTTGACTTTCGCTATGGTGTGGAACGGGTGGCCGCGCACAGTGGTGCGGCGCGCGAGCAGGTGACTGTGATCGCCAGTGCGGCGGAAATTTTAAATTATGTCGAACCCGACACCGAAGTCGTTGCGATTGATGAGATTCAGTTTTTTGATTGGGCGATCGCCGATGTCTGTACGCATTTGGCCGATCAGGGCCGCCGTGTCTTGGCCGCTGGCCTGGACCAAGATTTTCGTGGTGAGCCGTTTGGGCCACTGCCTTTGCTCATGGCGCTGGCCGAGCGTGTGGATAAATTGCATGCCATTTGTGTCTGTTGTGGCGCTTCGGCTAGCCGCACCCAACGTTTGATCGACAATCGCCCCGCCCGGTATGATGACCCGATTATTTTAGTCGGTGGCAGCGAAAGCTACGAGGCTCGCTGTCGCACCTGTCATCAAGTGCCAGGCAAGGCGTAGCACTGGCATAGACCTGTCTACCGCCTACCGTTTATCGCTCTCTGTTCGAACCTAGCGCCTCATTTGACCTATCTATGAACCTCTTTGACCAAGCCCATCAAGAGCGTCTGCAAAAGAGCGCCCCATTGGCCGCCCGCATGCGCCCGCGCACCTTAGACGAATATATCGGCCAAACATCGATCATTGGCCCTGGCCGTCTGTTGCGCCGCGCGATCCAGGCAGACCAATTAGGCAGCTTGATCTTCTATGGCCCGCCCGGCACTGGCAAAACGACGCTGGCCCAGGTGATCGCCAATACCACAAAAGCACACTTTATCTCGCTGAACGCCGTGCTTTCGGGGGTCAAGGAGATCCGTGAAGCGATTGCCGAGGCTCAGGATCGCGCC
>JBBQBY010000026.1:0-25729 GCA_038318235.1 Caldilineales bacterium | reverse complement strand
AAACGCTTCGCGTAAGGCTGTCACCGCCCGTTTGGGCTCGATCCCGACAAAATTCAACCAGCCGCCACGCGCAATGCCTAGATAGGCGCGCCCCTGGGCCGCCTCATCGATCAGCGCGATATTGCCCGCCATATTGATCGGGTGGCAAGTAAACGGGTTAACCGCCGCTACCCCAACGCGCACGCGTTGGGTGGCCCGCGCCATTTCCAAGAGCGGCAACCACGCCGGCTGGTAGAGCATATCGTTATAGACAGTTCCGCCATCAAAGCCGTCACGCTCAACCGTCGCTGCGAGTGGCCCATAGGCAGCAAGCGGTTTGTCGGTTTGAAAGGCAACGGTGACGGTGGGTTGGTTCATGTGAAATCCTTTGTTCTATGGAACAGCGAAAAGTAGATAGGGAGAGAAGGAGAGGCGGAGACAAGCAGAGAAAGCACAACGTCTATTCCGTGTCTCCCTGTCCCCGTGTCTCCTTGTCTCCGCCTCTCCCCCTCGTTACTACCCCTAAATACCCCTTAACCGTCTCTTCATCGGCGAGGATCTCAGCCGTGGCGCCTTGGAAGGCGATCTGACCTTCGCGCAGGATATAGGCGTAATCGCACCAGCGTAAGAGGCTGCGTGCATTCTGTTCGACGACCATCAGCGTGATTCCGCTTTGTGCCAAGCTTTGTAGCGTGCGAAACACCTCGCTGACCATGCGCGGCGACAGGCCGGCGCTCGGTTCGTCGAGCAGCATCAGTTTCGGGCGCGCTAGCCAGCCAATCGCAATCGCCAGCATCTGCCGCTCACCGCCGCTGAGGCGACCGGCCCGTTGCGTCTGGCGTTCTTCTAAAATTGGAAAGAGCTCAAAGGCTTTTTGCAGCAACAATTCTGCTTCGCGCCATTGCAATTTGCGCAGAGCCAGCAGCAGATTTTCGCGCACGGTCATCGTGGTAAAAACATTTTCGCGTTGTGGCACATAGGCAATGCCATGTTGACCAATGGCTTCGGTGGGGATGCCGAGCAAAGAGGTCTTTTCGAACTGGATCGAACCACCCACCACGTAGGTCATGCCAAAAATAGTCTTAAGCAAGGTGCTTTTGCCGCTGCCATTCGGGCCGAGAATGGCGACAAATTGGGCTGGCTCCACCTGCAAATTGATGTCATACAAGACGACGAGTTTACCGTAACCGGCGCTAAGATGCGTAATGGTCAGCATTTATTCCCCAAAATAGACCTCGCGCACTTGGGCATTGGCAGCGATCTCATCCGGCGACCCTTGCGCAATCACTTTGCCCAGATGCATGACATAGAGGCTGTCGACAAAATCAAAGAGAATCTCCAGCCGGTGCTCGATGATCAAAAATGTCAGATTCTGTGTGCGGCGCAACGCTTCGATCTGCTCAAAGATCGTATAGGCCAGGGCTGGAGCAACACCAGCGGTTGGCTCGTCGAGCAATAACAACTTGGGCGCCCCCATCAGGCTGCGGCCCAACTCAAGCAACTTCATCTGCCCACCGGAAAGATCCGCCGCTAACTTGGCGTGATGCGCATGCAGCCGCACCTGTTCGAGCACGGCGCTCGCCGTCGCCGCGTTTTTGTGCTCTTCGGCGCGCCAGGTGCGATGTAGCGGCGCTTGGCTTGGTCGTTCGCCACGTTGTTTTTGCACCGGTAGCAGCGCGTTATCCAATACATTCATGCGGAAGAAGAGCGACGGATCCTGAAAACTACGCACCATGCCCAGATTGAAGACTTGATCCGCGGTGTGGCGTGTAATGTCATGCCCATCGAAAAGGATGCGTCCGCCGCTCGGTTGTTGGTTGCCCGCAATCAGGCTGAGCAGCGTACTTTTGCCGCTGCCGTTAGGGCCGATGAGACCAATGATCTGGCCGCGTGGTACGGTTAATGAAACACCGTCCACTGCGCGCAGATTATCGAAACTTTTAGCAACGTTTTGAAGTTCAAGCATAAGGGAAAAGAATGATAAGAAAGATCAACGGATTGCAGAAACATGCGTCTGTTACTGATTACTTCGACAACGCACCAATCGCCACTTACTGCTTACTAATTCCTGGCCTGCAACGCCTCATGCGCCTGCGTTGTCTGCGTCGGTTCTGGCAAGAGACCTTGCGGGCGATAACGCAACATCAGCAATAAGATGATGCCGAATAAGATGTAACGAGCATAGTTGAATTCCCAGTTGATGCCCAGCGTATTCAACTGGATTGCCGTAATCGCGGTCGCCCGATCTAACAGTGTGATCAACAAGGCCCCCAGCAGGGCGCCCCGATTGTTGCCCAAGCCCCCGAGCACCACCATCACCCACATGTCCAACGTCAAAGCCACCACATAGTCATTGGTGCTGGCATACCCACTGTTGACGACAAAAAAGACCCCCGCCAGCGCCGCAATCGCCGAACCGATCACCATCACCTGGCCGCGAATGCGTGCGACATTTTTGCCCAGGCTGGCCGCCACCTGATCGTTTTCGCGCACCGCTTTTAACAGACGACCATAGGGTGAACGCACCAAGCGCTCACAGTAGATATAAGCTAGGCCCGCCATCGTCAACACCAACACGGCAAAGAGCAGTGACGAAAGTGTCGAATTGCTAACCCAATGGAACGGTTGGGCAAGCCCAGAAAGACCATTGTTGCCGCAGATCAAGGGCGCATAACCGCGCACAATAATGCGCACAATTTCGCTCCCCACCAGCAGCACCAGCCCCAGATACCACTCCTCGCGCAAGCGCAAGGCGGGATAGGAGGCTAGATAGCCGACGATGCCGCCAATCACCAGCGCAATCAACAAGGTGATCGCAAAATTGGTGAGCCCAACCACAGGCAGCGTCTTCATGATCACGGACCTTAATTGCAGGGCTTGGCCCAGGGTTGATCCACAGGGCGGGATCATCGCTTTACCAGCTAATAACGGCAACAGACGAGTATATGTCCAGCCCGCGGTATACGCGCCTATCGAAACAAAGAGTGCCTGCCCAAAATTGGGGATGCCGGCAATGCCATATTCTAAATTCAAGCTCAACGCCATCAGCGCAGAGATGCCGAAGAAGGTGAGCAGGGCAATTGTGGTGGCGAGTAAATCGATGTTGAAAGGCATGGGAATAAGGAATTAGGAATAGTAAATAATTAACAATTAATAATTAATTTTTGTTGGTTCGGATAATTGGCCGGTTCGCGCGCAAGATAGTGAACGAGATTCATTAACAGTTAATAATTAATTATTCACTATTAATTATTAGCTATTTCTTCAGCCCTTGCGGGCGAAAGAGCAAGACGAGAATAATAATCACAAACGGCACCGCTGGTTTAAAGCTAAAATCTAGCCCGGTGTAATAATTCAAGAATTGCATCACCATATTCTCGGAAAAGCCGACCACGTACGCGCCCAGGATCGTGCCAGGGAAACTGGTCATCCCGCCGAGGATGCTGGCGGCAAAGACCGACAAAATGGCTAACCAGCCGACCAGCGGATCAACAAACGTATAGATGCCCCATAACGCCCCGGCGATGCCGGCAAAGCCGCCCACCAGCAGCCAGGTTAAATCGTGTACGCGATCCACGGGGATGCCAATGATGCGGGCCAAATTTAGATTATCGGCCAGGGCGCGCATATCGCGACCAAGCCCGGTGTAATTGAGGATCAAACTCAAAATGATCACCAGGAGGATGCTGGTTGGTACGACCCAGAAAAAGACATTGGTCAAGGTGAACAGATCGTTCTGGAACCAGATAATTTGGGGGACGGCGATCCGTTGATCGAACAGATTATAGCGGTTGGCCAGCAAGAACATGCTGTAGCGCAAAATCAAGCCGGTGGCGAACGAGGCCAGAATCATCGTATAGGTTGAGGTTTTTTGCGCGGCCAGCGGACGATAGACGATGCGATGCGCAAGTAAAGCGACCACTGCCGCGACGAGACCAGCCAGACCCAGCACCACAATGATGTTCGATGAAACGGCGAGCGAGACCAATAACGCCGTATAGGCGCCAACCGTGATCAACTCGGCATGGGCAAAGTTGGGTAATTTGATCACGGCTAGCGTCAAGGTTAAGCCAATCGCCATCAACGCGTATAGACTGCCGCTTTGCAGTGAACGGATCAGAGAATCAAGCAAAAGGGTGGTGGACAAAAAGAGTACCTATTCTTGAGCGATGCGATGGATCTGGGCGATTGGCTTAAGATTGTTGTAGCGGATTGATCAGGCGCGCCCATCCTTAAGCACCGCAGTGAGTGGTAGCTTTAACGCTTTACCGATGCAATCCGATCAATGTAAAATTGTTCCAGAGCTGTGGCTGGGCCTGCAAAGTTAATGGGGTTATTATAATCGGAGTTGGTGGAAAGTAATATTTTGTTCGGCTAAAAAATCTTACTTGGGCGGCGCGCACGAGGATCGCCCACTTCCGGGAAGTGACCACCAGCCACTTGGTTATACTGAATTGATTCTGGTCACTTCCCGGAAGTTTTGTCTATGGCTACAACGTCATCGGTGCGGCGCCCTTGATCTGCGCGACAATTTGCGGCAACTTGGCCAACACATAATCCACATCTTCCGGCGTATTACTATGCCCCAGCGTCAAGCGTAGCCCGCCAACGGCGTCACGCCCTGGCACACCCAGCGCTTCGAGGACATGGCTGGGCCGTTGCGCGCCACTGGTGCAGGCGCTGCCGCTGCTGGCTGCCACCCCGGCCAAATCCAGCGCGATCAATACGCCTTCGGCTTCCACGCCGCTGATCACAAAGCTAGCATGGCTGTCCAGTCGTTGTGTGGGCGAACCGGTGAGGCGCGCCCCATCCACGTTTTCTAAAATGCCGCCAATTAATTGGTCGCGCAGCACACGCAAACGCGCATTTTCTTGGTCACGTTCGGTTTCGACAATCTCAAAGGCTTTGGCCATGCCCACAATCAAGGGTACGTTTTCGGTGCCGGCGCGCCGATTGTTTTCATGGCTGCCGCCGGTCTGGATCGGTAAAAATGGGGTGCCACTGCGCAAATAGAGAAAACCCACGCCTTTTGGGCCGTAAAACTTGTGGGCACTGGTGCTCAGGGCATCCACCGGTAACATTTCCATGTTCAACGGCAATTTGCCCGCCGCCTGCACCGCATCGACATGAAATGGCACACCCAGCGCCCGACAGTGCGCGCCAATCTCGGCAACTGGCTGGATCGTACCAATTTCGTTATTGGCCGCCATAATGCTCACTACAGCGACATCCTTGCCATCGCCCGCTGCCGCCACAAAATCAGCCAGTTGCACCAGTCCATCGCGATCAACCGGCAGGATCGCGAGGACAAAACCGTAGTGATTGTGCAAATCTTCCGCCGTATACAGAACCGCATGGTGCTCAATCGCCGACGTGATAATGCGATTCGCCCCGGTTGCTTCGCGTCGCGCCAGAGCCAAGCCGCGCACCCCTGCATTATCACTTTCCGTGCCACCACTGGTAAAGATGATCTCGCTGGTTTTGGCGTGCAGCAACTCGGCAATCGTCCGGCGTGCGCCCGCCAGCGCCACCCCGGCCCGCCGCCCCACACTGTGAATGCTGGATGGATTGCCATAAAATTCGCTGAAATACGGTTGCATGACGGTCAAGACTTCTGGCCGCACTGGCGTGCTGGCCGAATGGTCCAGATAAATGCTGCGCCGAGCTTTATTCATAATTGGTTTATCCTTCAAGTAACAATGTCACTTGCCCATGCGTGTGACAACCCAGTCATGTGCTTTCGTGCTGGTGGCGGCCAGCGGTCTATCACCTCTGCGGTTGTAACTGATGATTGTAGCATCGGGCTCTTAAGGGGTCAAGGGTCACTGGTTCCAAAGTTGGGGGCAATTAAGCCACCTGCCACGGCACAGTCATGCCCAATTCCTGTGCGATTTGCTCCAACCGCTGTTGATGGGTAGGACCAATCGGAATGCCTTGGTCCTGAAACATACGAGCCCTGGCTGCCTCTACACCACCCGGCAGAAAACTTTCCTGAAAGCCCGCTAATGGCTCCAATTTTTTAACCGCGCGTACATAATCGTCCATTTCGCGCTTGAATTGTTGGGCGTCGAGAAAAAGATCAATGCGAAATGCCATGACGAGTGACCCTTGGTTAGCCCCAGCATAGGTGCGTTTGGCGCGCGCTGGATCGAGCGGCACGCCGGCCAGGAAGCCACCCCAGGCTTGGCAGATGGCGCCCGTGCCAATCGCTCGAAAAACACTGCCCGGCGCCATCCGGGCAATTTCATCGCGATGGGGCGAGTTTGGATACAGATCGTGCATAGCGCCGAAGTCGAGCACCAATGACTCTTCCTCATCCGCTGGCGCGCTGAAGGACATCGGTGAGCCGCCAGCCGCGTCGAAGATTTGCTGTCCTGCTTGCAGATCGAGTTGGTGGCCGGAGGTGACAAAACAGAGCAGATCGTGGGCGAGTGTCAGCCGCGAGTAGAGACCAGCTGCGCCAAAATGACCATGATTGCGCGTCTGCGCGATCGCAATGCCCTGGGCTTTGGCCTTTTCGATCATGGCCAGCGTCGCCATGTGCGCAGGGAAGTAGCCAAGTCCGCCGTCGCCATCGACCAATAGGCTGACGGGCGTCTCTTTGACGATCTGAACGTTTGGTTGTGCATTGAGTACGCCATCGCGTAGCAGGCGTGCATAGGTGACCATTTGGGTGGTGCCGTGGCTGAAGACGCCGCGCAGATCGTTGGCTGTGAGCAGTTCGGCGAGTAGATTTGCTTTATCGACTGGCAAGCCAACCGTTTGCCCCATCTGTGCGATAAAGGCTTGGAGCGTCAGTGCGGGCACGGTTATTGCGGTGTTGGGCGGCAAATTCATAGTGTATCTATCCTTCTTGTGCTGAACGATTAAGTTGGCATCAAACAGATCGCTGCCCTAGTAAAAATAGTGACAGTGTTTACTTGTAGATAATTCTACTGGAAATGAAAGCTTATGCCAAACGTTAGACCTCTCCCCCCGCCCTTCCCTGCTGGGAGGGAGCCTGTCATGGGACACAACGAAGTGGCTCGTTCCGTCCACCAAACAGTCCCCTCCCAGCAGGGGGGGTAGGGAGGGGTCTGATTTAGCCACTCATTAACCATTAACTGTCGGCACGTGACCTCTCCCTAACCCTCCCGTTCGCGCCCACTGGGCAACCGGCTCACGTCGAAGCCTGCTGCGAGGGAGCCTATCACGGGGCAGAACACATTACTCCGTCCGTCCACCAATGGCGCTTTGCGCCCGCAGTGCGAGCAGTCCCCTCCCAGCAGGGGAGGGCGGGAGGAGAGGTCTCCTTTGCAACCCTCAATAAAGTCGCTTGTTAAAGCTAATTTTGACTGCTATAATCCGCCTACCCCAGATCATCCAAATGGTAGCCTACAACCAGCATGGCTTGTGCACGATACTGTAACCCAATATAAGGAGTTAGAACGATGACATCTGGAATTATCTACCCATATCGACCCGATTCTGAGCGGCAGGCGGGCGTTCCTCAGGGCGAAGTGACGCAGTTTCAGCACGTGAGCCAGATTTTTGCCAATACGCACCGCGATTATTGGGTCTATGTCCCGCCGCAGTATGACCCAGCCACCCCAGCCGCGGTGATGGCCTTCCAGGATGGGCACGCCTATGTGGGCGAAGAGGGTAACTTTCGCGTCCCTATCGTGTTCGACAACCTGATCCACGCTGGAGCTATGCCAGTCACAGTGGGCATTTTCATCAATCCTGGCCATGTCGGCCATGAGCCGCTCGCTAGCGCCTGGGGGGCCAGCAACCGTTCCTTTGAATACGACTCGCTCTCTGACCAGTACGCCCGCTTCCTGCTCGACGAGATTCTGCCCGCCGTGGGGGAGCGTTGGAACCTGTCCGATGATCCAGACCAGCGCGCGATCTGTGGGGCCTCATCGGGCGGGATCTGTGCTTTCACCGTGGCTTGGGAACGGCCTGACGCATTCCGCAAAGTCTTGTCGCACATTGGCTCATTCGCGGATATTCGGGGCGGACACGTCTATCCTTCGCATATTCGCAAGCATGCGCCGCGACCGTTGCGGGTTTTTCTCCAGGATGGCGAGGCCGATTTGGATAATCAGTATGGCAATTGGTGGCTATCCAATCTACAGATGGTGTCTGCCCTGAAGTATCGCGGCTATGACCACAAATTTGTGGCGGGAACCGGTGGCCACGACGGTGAGCACGGCGGCGCGATTTTGCCCGATTCATTGCGCTGGTTGTGGCGAACGGATGGGTAGTATAGGTGCTTGATGCAAACAAAAGGTAAAGGAGGCGCGCCGTGAATACGCCACAAGCCGTGCGCAAAAATTTTGAAGAGAAGGCTGCGTACTTTGCACAATCGCTCGCCGGCATGGCCGTGATGGAGCACGACAGCTTTTTGGCCGTCGATTGTGGCTTGCCCAGTGATACGTTTAACGTGCTGGTGGTGCGCGATTTATCGGCAACTGAGCCAATCTTGCAGGAAGGCGTCGGCTATTTCATGGCCAAACGGTTTCCGGTCGCCCTCTGGTATTGGGAAGATGCGGAGGACCGTGCAGGCATGGATGCGCTGCTGGCCTATGGCCTCACCCATAACGAAACTAATATCGCGATGGTGGCTGACCTAACGGAAGCTGCCTTCAACGTCGCTCGGCCGACCGGATTGGTGATCCAACAGGCGGAAAGGGCAAGCGAGCTTCAACAATTCGGTTCGCTGATTGCGCGGCTGTTTGGCGATTCTGACGAAGCGCCGCAGGTGGCGGCTTATTTTACCGGGCTGAGCCAACAACCGTTGCGGCAATTTCCGGCCATGCGCCATTACATTGGGACGGTTCAAGGGGAAACCGTGGCCACGGGCACACTTTTTATCGGCAGTGAGACGGTCGGCATCTATGATATTACGACGCAAGTCAACTATCGGCAGCGCGGCATTGGCAGCGCCATGTTTGCCCACCTGCTGCACGAAGCGCGAGCCTATTCGCGGCGTTACGCGGTGCTCCAGGCTTCTCCCGACGGCATTGGCATCTACCGCAAAGCCGGGTTTATGGCGGTTGGTGAGGTTCGTGTATTGGAAAACCGCGCTTTGTTATGACTTTGTTATGACTTTGTTATGACTTTGTTATGACAACGCGATGCGCCCGGCTTTTTTCTGTGTAACGGCTGTTATTATGGAAAAGGAAGCCCTATGTCTACTAATCAACTCAACATTCTTCTGATCGGCGGCAGTGGTTTTGTCAGCGGCACGTTGGCGCGCACGGCGATTGCTGCCGGCCATGCGGTGTGGGCCGTCACGCGTGGGCAGCGCTTATTGCCCGTCGGCGTCAACCCAATTGTCGTCGATCGCCACGATCACGCCGCCTTTCAGGGCGCGATTGATCAATTGTCGCTGCAATGGGATCTCGTCGTTGACTGCATTGGTTATACCCTGGAAGATGCTGAACAGGATATTGCGGTTTTTCGGAACCGGGCCCGCCACTGCGTCTTTATTTCGACAGATTTTGTTTACGATCCCGCCAAGCGGTGCTTTCCGCAAGATGAAGCGAGCGAACATTACTTGGCCGACGGCTATGGCGGCCAAAAACGGCGCTGTGAGCTGGTCTTTTTGAACAGTGATACCGGTCCAATGACCTGGACTATTGTGCGGCCAGGGCATATCTACGGCCCTGGTTCGCTGCTCGGCTGCCTCCCGTTGCACAGTCGCGATCCGCAGTTGCTTGATACGTTAAAAGCCGGCCAACCCTTGCGCTTGGTCGGGGGTGGCCATTTCTTGCAACAACCGATCTTGGCCCACGATCTGGCGCAGACAATTCTGAGTTGCGCTGGCAATGCCGAGGCTCAGAATCAGATCTTCTTGACCGCTGGTCCGGATTGGATCGAATCGCGCGACTACTACAGCATCATTGCGGATCTGCTTGGAGTTGAATTGCGCATCGAAGAGGTGGCTGTGAGCGAATATTTGGCGGCGAATCCTGATCGGCAATCCTTTCTGTGCCACCGCATCTACGACCTGAGTAAATTGCGCAACGCCGGCCTGTATGTCCCGGCAACTCCGATTGATGAAGGGTTGCGCCAGCATGTGGCTAGTTTACTCGCGCAACCCACCGAGGAAAAGGCATAAGATGGCGATCCCGATGCTTTGCGGTCCCTACGGCAGCCGCGCGCTGGCTTTTATTGAGCGTTTTGCCCACTATGACGCCAATGCGCTCTGGTTTCATGGCTTTGATCCGGCAGCGTTTGAGGCGTGCGCCCGCCATCAGATCGTGCCGTGTGTCGAGTTCAAGACCTTTCGTGCTGATTTTGATGTTCATCCCGAGTTGATCCCGATTGGCGTTGATGGTAAGCCGATTCGTTATGGAAAATTGGTGCAAGGGGTCTGTCTGTCGCAAGCAGATTTTCTGGCTGAAACGGAAGCCAATCTGCTCAGTGGCCTGCGTGACTTCGCGCCTACCGGCATTTGGCTGGATTATTTGACCTATGCCGGCTGGTTTGAGATGCCAGCGCCTGACCTGCAGGAAAGCTGCTTCTGCCACGCCTGTATCGCAGAATTCTGTAGTGCAACTGGTGTGGATGCGGTTACGCCAACTGAAATTCTCGCCAAACATGCCGATCTGTGGACACGCCACAAGTGCGAACGGATTGCCCACTACGCCGCGCACTATGCTCAATTGATCCGCACCCAGCGGCCTGGTTGTCTTGTCGGCGCCTATATGTGCCCGTGGACGCCGGATGAATTCGATGGCGCCTTGACCCGCATCTTCGCCCAGGACTATAACCTGCTGACGCCGGCGATTGACGTATTTACGCCACTGATGTATGGCACAAAGAGCGGCCGCAGCGCAGATTGGGGTAGAGAATGGTTAGCGGCTTCTGCGCACTTTGTGCCTGCCAACGCCAAGGTGCAACTGATCCTCGATGCGCTCGACTTTCCGGCCAGCTTGGCTGCGCTTGGGGAAGCCGAGCCAGCGGGTTGGGGCATGCAAGTTTTTGGCGGCGCCGAGATTTTTGCGAATCCAGCGTGGGGCGAGCTCTTTCAGAAGGTCGTTGCTCAAATGGCGATGCGACAAACGTAATAACTCATGTTACGCAGTGTCCTGTAGGGGCGTGATTCATCACGCCCCTACAGGACACTGCGTAACGTGAGCTAACAACTCGCCTGGGCCTCTGTGTAACCGCTGTTCCTGAACATAGCCTTTTCTTGACAAGATGCGGCTTGCCACCTATACTGCCGGTTAGCTATACGAAGATTACTCAGGTTCGCCAACGCGAAGCAACAAACGGAGATCCGCATATGCCGACAGCTTCATCCACCCCTAATCCTGATGGGGCAACCCCGACTGAATTAAGCGGGGCAGTATCAACCGAAAATCAATCCGAAGCCCCTGAGGTAAGCCATTTGCCGCCTTTGCGCGCCGACAGCACGTTGGAGGCAGCGATTATATCCTTTAATGAATATATGGTGCGCAAAGGCTTTAGCGACAACACGATTAAAGCGTTTCGCAATGATCTGAAAATTGTGCAGAATTTTCTGGGCGCTGATACAAAATTGCATCAGGTCAGCACGCAACATTTGCATGATTTTCTGGAGTGGCTGCAACATGTGCGCGGCAAACCGTGTAGCGCCAAGACCCTGGCGCGGCGGATTACAACGCTTAAGGTCTTTTTTGGTTGGGTGCATGGCATCGGTGTGCTCGGCACAGATCCGGCGGAGCCTGTGGTGCAACAGCCGGCGCGCACGCCGTTACCCACCATTCTGCGCGATGATGAGATCAGCAAATTATCACGGGCGGCGCAAGATTATCTGTGGGATCGCAACCAAGCGGATGCCCGTCCCTATGTGCTGGTCAATTTGCTCTTGCAGACGGGGATGAAAAAGGCCGAGTGCGCCAGTTTGCTGGTTAGCGATATTAATCTGACCCAACCCCAGTCGCCCGAAGTGACGGTGCGTTATCCAGAAGAGCGTCACGCCCACAAAAATCGTTCGGTGATTTTGCACCCTGGCATTGTGCCGGCCTTGAATCAATATTTAGAGCAATATAAGCCCGAACATCATCTGTTTGAATGCACGCCACGCAATTTGGAGTATGTGTTGGATGAGGTAGGCCACAAAGCCGGCATTCACCGCTTGCAGGTCGGTTTTGAAACCCTGCGTTGGACCTGCGCCGTGCGCGATTTTCGTACCGGTGTGCCAGAAGAACGCTTACGCCAGAAAATGGGCCTAAGCAAAATCTCTTGGCGCGAAACGCGCGAGAAGATTTTTCAGTTGGCGGGCAGGTAGGGCAGTAAAAATAGTAGGACAGTAAGGTAGTAAGGACAGTAAGACGGGTGCATGCCAAATTTTTGGCGCAAATGGAATTTGGCCGCTGACAGTAACAAGTCGGGTACCCCCTGGGTGCAGGCACTAAATGCTTAGTCGCTGCGGCGACTTGCTACTGTCAGCCGCGGGATTTATCCCCGCGAAAAAATTGCCAAAGATCTGGCATGCACCCCAGTAAGGACAGTAAGACCGTCTCACCTAATGATTAATAATCACCGGCAACATAGACCGATACGTGCTCTGGTATTCTAGGTGAATATCCAGATAACCACCGCTCCAACCGCCAATCAGATGGATGCGGTCGTTGTAGCTGACGGCGGCAAAGTGACGCCATTCACCTTGAAGCGGCGACTGAAAATTACTCCAGAGATTGGTATTGGGGTCGAAGCGCTCTTGAGTGTCGATGGCACGCGTCCAGCCGCCCCCCAATGCGAAGATCGACAACCCATCGTAGACAACGATTAATCCGCCGCGCGGGGTCGCGAGTGGATGTAAATCGCGCCATTCGTTTTTGCTCGTCGAATAGGCTGCTGCCAAATTTAGTTCGCGTTTGCCATCATAGCCGCCGATCACATAAATGTCATCGCCCACCAGGGTGGCACCAAAGAAGGCGCGCGGCGTCGCGATCCGGTTGATCATCTCCCATTTGGGCTTTGCATCGGTCGCCTTTGCCGCCGTGGTTGAAGGGATCAGACGCCAGATCTCATCGTGCATTATTTCGCCGTCCCACCCGCCAATCAGATAGAGCGCCTTTTGATCAGCCACCAATGCCGCACCAGCCAGCGGATGTGGTAGTGTTCCGGCGCTTGCCCAGAGGTCGGTCGCCGGATCGTAGACCCAAAAACCGTCGCGCACCACAATTGACGCCCGGTCTGTGACACCGTTATTACTGCCACCGGCTACATAGATTTTGCCGTTGAAGGTCGTCGCCGCTTGATTCGCCAATGCCTCGGGCAACGAATTGACTCTGCGCCATTCATTAACGTGCAAATCATAGGCATCAACCTCGGTGACCGCGCGTCCATCCGTTCCTTCACCACCAATCACATATAACTGATCTTTGGCAATCACAGCTGTTAAACGACTGCGCGCGTTGCTCATCGGTGTGCGGGCATCCCACCGATCGGGCCGTTGCACCAAAGGGCGACTCAATACCGTGCGCCCAGCATCGCTGAGCAATTCGGGTGAATTATTGTTATAGGCGCGAATATTCGGGGCTAATAGCGCCACGAGACAGAGCAACACTGCGCCAACTAGATAGCTCCGTTGCCAAGCTTGTAACGTCGCCGGCTGGTCGGACAAGGGTTCTGGCTCGGGTGGGGGCGGTGGCACAACCGGTTCCGCCGGCGCGCTCGTTTCGGGTGGGGGCATTTCGCGCCCGGGCACCGTCAACCAGCCGCGCTGCACCAACACCATCGACGCTTCCGTGCGGCTACTGACCTGCAACTTTTCGAACACATTGCGCAAGTGTACTTTGACGGTGTGGGGGCTGATCACAAGCTGCCGCGCAATCTCGGCATTGCTCGCGCCCGTGGCCAGCAACTGGGCCACTTCCATCTCGCGCTCACTTAACGGGTTTTCGTTGCCCGCCGTATGTGGCAAGGATGGAATATCTGTTTTTAGCAATGCGTCACTGTTTTTCGGCGTGGTCATCTGGGTTGGAACGAATCATACAAAGCGCCCAGGGGGAAGCGGGCAACGACAAAATACCGGTATTTCATGCAAAACCTCAATCAAATAAATTTTCCAATCAGCAAAATGGGCGCCAATCGGGCCTGTAACAGGCCGGGAACAACAAGCTTTGCCGCTACCGAGCCATTCTGCGCCTGGGACGAGCGCATCGTTATGTGCCTTCATCCTGCCAATTATTCCACAGGATCAAGCCGCTTTCCAAATGCCAGTGATGCATGAAATGGACGGCTAACCTTACACGTTTGTTCTGTCGATTGGAATAGTGCGACAAAAGTACCCCAACTGGTTCGCCTAACGACCTACAACAGGTAAATAAGTTTGCTGAATAATCTGGCTCGGTGTCGTAAAGGCAATGTCAACGGTGCTCCCGTCGGCATTCACCGCTTGCAGCCAATACATATACTGCGTTGTGGGATTGCCACTGGAATCCATAACCCTATAGCCAGCATTATGCTCACGCTCGCTTGGCACGGGCACTGCGGTCGGCGTTAACAGTTCGGCATTGGCACGTTGTCCATCGGCGCTGCGCCAGACGTTGTAGCCGACAACATCGGGCGCTTGCGTTGCCACCCAACGCACCTCACGTTGGTCGCCTGCAGAACTCAGCCGAACTTCAAAGGCGCATAAGGTCACGTTGGCGGTTGTCGCATTAGCCTCTTCATTATTGTCAATTTGGCCGGTTTGCCAATTGGCCGGATCATTGCCATACGCATCTGGTACACGGCGTTGTAGCAGCGGACCTGTCCCATCCGGTTCAAAGGGCCAGGGTGGCAGATCGTCATACTCAACCGTATCGACGGTGATGTACGCCAGCCGCTTGTTTGGCATGATGCGCGTTGGTTTTGCCAAGCTGAGTGATTGACCATCATCCGCCAGTGGTAGCCCATAGGGGCCAACGACTTGCACACCCGCGGCCACCCCCTGAGAGAGGCAAACGGTAATTGGCGAAACGGCGCTGATCAGGAGCTTGCCCTGGGCTGGGATCGTGACGCCGGCAGGAAATTGGTAGACGGCACCGCTGAGTTGCCAGGTGTCGAATGGCTGCGCGGGATCGTAAAGGGGCACGGGCGCATCGCTCAGATTCTGTAGCTCGATAAATTCATCGCCACTTGGCGGATGATACATAATTTTATTGATCACCACTGGCCCAACCTGGGGTATTGCATTGGTTGCACCCAGCGTAACGGCGCTTTGGGCGAGAAAGCGGCTGATGCCCACACTGTTGACGAAATATCCCCAAGTGACACCGGCGTCCGCTGCCCCAAATTGTACGCCTGTGCTATAGCCGGTTAAACGGTCGCCATCCGTGGCGGAAAAGAGATAGACCATGCCACCATCGTCTGGCAGGGCAAAACTGGTCGGGGCGCCCGGTTGGGCGTTGAACGCGTTGGCGTCAAAGACGACGAAACCGTTGGCCGGCAGCAAGGTGTCGGCGGGGATTTTGAACTTTTTCGGGACGGTCGGGTTGTCGGTCAAGTACCAGTTGCCAATCCTTGCTTCGTAGGCAGTAGGATTGTAGAGCTCGATGGCCGCTACCTGCCCTGGGGTTGTGTGCGCCAATACTTCGTTAACGGTCACCGGCAGTGGATCGTCTACGCCGGGCGAACCATGCCGCGCCGTGCTGGCCCGCCAACTGGTCGGTTCGTCGGGCTCGCTGACGTTACTGCCGGGGTCAATTGGCACCAAGGAGTAACCGCCACCATCGGTTGCCTTGCCGGTTGATCCACTGTCCTGATAGGCCACGGAAAAGAGCGGACGCGCAAAGGCATCCACGATTGTGATCCGTTCACCGCCATTGCTCAATTGGTGGTCAAATTCGCCAAACGCGGCAAAGCCGTAGCGCTGCGTAAAAGCACGGTTATGGCTCGCCAGCACCAGCATGGCTTGCGGTTGCAGCACGGCGCCCAGGGGGAAGGTAAAACTAATCCCGCCGGTGATCTGCATGTTAGACAAATCTAGCGCGTTGGAGTCTGTATTTTTCAGTTCGATGAATTCAAGTTTTGGATCGGCAATTGGCCCTGAATTTTCGGGATGATACATGATTTCGCTGATTTTTAGGCTGGTGACCGGCGACGCAAGTGGCACACTAGCCGTCAATTCCACAGGCGGTGACCAATGACTCCACCGCCCACTGTTGTCCAGCATGCGCACACGCACACGATAGGTGTGGTTTGGCTGAATCACACCGACTGTAGGCTCAAGTATAGGATTAAAGGTGTAGAGGATTGGGCTTGCCCAGGTGGCTTGAATTTCGTAGCGCTGCGGTAAATTGGGGTTATAAGCGGGCAAGCCGGGCTGGATGATCTCGGCAATCCGCCACTGCATGGCCGCGAAAGTTTGATTGCCCTGTGGGTCGCTAAAATCCGAACTTTGAAAACGTAGGCTGTCGGCCGGTGCATTGACGGCGCCGGCGTAATAGAGCTGCGGCGTATTGGGAATGGCTGGATCGGCAACAAACTCTTTATCCAGCCAGCCCCCACGCGAGAGCACCCAGGCCTTCATCAAGGCGCCCATGCCGCGAAATGTACGATTGGGTGATCGTTCGTAGTAGTGGCCTACGCCGGTTTTGATCGGGTCCACATAGCGCGAGAGCATGATTGGGTTAAAATCCCAGCGCGCACGGTCAGCGGCGACCATCGATAAACCATAGGCTGGGTTATCAATTAGATCGGCATGCTCGTCGATCATCCGGTTAATTTCACTGGGGTTAAAGAGCAGATCACGAATTTCACGCACGCGGTTAGCATAGGCGATCTTGAAGGCCGGATTCTTCGCCACCAGATCGCGGAAAGGCTCCCCGCCATCACCCGCCATGGTTTTGGACCAGGTCTGGTCGATGTCCCAGGGCAAAATCGACCATTGGTGGGTGGCGGGATTAAAGTAATAATAGTAGTTTTTGCCAGTGCCCACGTCATAGTGGTGGATCGCCTCGATAATACTGCGAAACGTGTAATAGCCATCTAAATTAAAATTGTCGCGCCACCACGCTGGGGTAGGGTTGCCGAAATTGTAGGCATTCACGAAGCCGTATAGATCAGATTTGTCGCCGGGCCCCCACGGGCTTTGATTTTCCAGGTCACCATCATACTGCTCGATCTTGTATAAATTGCCATTCGGTAACTTGTGTTCGTCCAGAAACCGGCTGTCATACTGTTCCACGGCCAGGTAAAGCCCCCAAAAATCACCAGAATATTGGTCTGACCCCTGCTCATCGACACTATCAATCACGCGCAAATGGATAAAATTGGTGGTGGGCGCTGGCAAGCCGGCCAAATTGAACAGCCGAAAGCCCACCGATTCAAACAAGCCTTGCTCGCCACGCTGCAATTTGCTGGCTTGCTGGATCACTGCGCCGAGATTCAGATTGTCGCGTTTTTGCGCAAAGGGGCGACCATAGTCATCGTAGGCTTGAAAATGGTGACCGCGGTTGAAGTCGAATTTCCACATGTTTTTGCCCATCGCATAGCGCCAGGTCGCACCGCGGGCGCGATAACGAATGTGGTCATAGACTTCGCCGTTGTAGACCAACGTGCCTTGCCACAGAAAATCATGGCCTGGATAGCCAGTTTTCAGTGACGAATCGGGGAGAAATTGGGCATCCTGGATGGCGCTGCTTTTGGAGATCAGCTGGTAGACCGGCAAAGGGCGCATCGCATTAAAATCGTAGGTGAGAAATTGCTGTTGGCTGCCGCCGCGCCCAGGCGCAATCGCGCCTGTCCACGGTGGAACCCCATTGTAAACAAAATAGGCGAAATTGGGTTGCGGGTCATCGGCGTAGGGCACGGTGATGGTCTGGCTTTGCTGGTCTGTCGCTTGCACCCGATAGCGAATAAGCCGGCGATGTTGATTGAGGGTCGCCGGTAAATCCGCCACATACAAATGATGGCCGGCGTCGGCCATCGCAACCGCCGTCCACTGCTCGCGATAGGCAGCGTCGGTCAAACTGATATATTGGCCCGGCTCGACCACTTGATAGAACAAGTTCACCTCGGCGACACCGTCCGGATCAAGCACCTTGGCCGTAATGTGGACAACGGTGTTGGCGGTGGGACTATGCGGCAGGTGCGCAACGGTCTCGATGCTGGGCGGAGCGTTGGCGAGCAGCGTGGTATTCGCACCACCGGGCGTAGGCGAACCAGACCGCCAATGACCGGCTAGCGCATTGTCCAGATTGGGATTCACCAAGCCAATCGAGCGCTCCGCTTCGTCGTTCACAATCGGCCACGGGAAGCCAAGCTGATAGGTGACTTCATCCATCACTTCGGCGTTGGCATTGCGCAGCGTGATCTGTTCACCTTCGCTGGCTAATTTGCCAGCAAAGGGACCCAAGGCTTGCACGCCAAACTTACGTTGGAGTGCCGCTGGGTCTTGGGCAATCAGCAAAAAGCCATTGGCTAGCAGGGTCACCCCGGTTGGTATGCTGTACTCGACAGCGTCATCCAATGTCCAATTCGACAGATCAACCGGTGCGCTGCCACGGTTGAATAGTTCGACAAACTCGATAAATTCAGTCTTATTGTCTGGGGCGTAGTGGATCTCATTGATCACGATATCGCTGTTGGCGATGGTTGTGATCGCTGCATCATCGGGATCATTGTTCGTTGTCGCATTGGCCAATAGAGCCTGGGGCGACCAGAAAACGCTAGCGGTTATCGTGAAAGCAAGCAAACTTACGCTTAAGCAAGAAAATCCTCTATGGTTGATCAACTTGACAGTCTCACTTTGCGGATCTGAGTCGCGGGATTAGCGTCGGATGAAAGGTAGGCTGATATGATTGCCACAATCGACATTGACGTCTTCTGGCGTGGGACAAAACAAGATTTGCCATCCACCGCTGCCATTGGGGAAGCGCCCAAACGATAGATTGGGAAATTGTTCGCCTACGGCCTGGCTGTCGATCGTAAAACTGCCTTGGGCGCCATAAAGCCCAACAAAATCACCCGAGCGATTGAGCTTGAAGTTTGTGTGCTGCGCGCCCTGTTCTGGGGTGCCATCTGCAAAGAAGAGCAGGTATTGGTCGGGTGGAATACTTAGTCCCGCCGGAATCGCGAAACGCGTCGGTTTGTCAATATCGTCGGTCAAATAGAGGGAATCTAGACTGACGGTAATTGGGCCAAAATTATACAGTTCAATCCAATCGGGGAATTCGCCCGGGCGGGTGGGATCTTCCAAAATGCCTTGGTTGTCGGCCATCACTTCATTGATCACCAGTGTGGGCGGGTGATAGCCAACCATGTAGCGATAGACATCGCTGGGGGCGTTGGCCGGTGAGGTCGTGGTCAAGTTGGCGCTGTTTTTGGCGGCGATAAAATAACCAACCAACGTGTTGTCTGGTTGGGCCGGAATCGCGGCTTGATAGGTGGTGCCGCCGATCAGCACCATCGGCAGGGCTTGTAGATTGCCGCCGGTGCTGTAATAAAGCGTGGCGGCAATTTCACCGTCATTGACGATCACTGCGGTGACGGTCACGCTGGTGGTGGCCTCGGGCTGGACTGGATTGCGCTGCACGCTGAGAATTGCCGGCGCCGGAATCGCATTGCTCTTGCCAGGCGTAGGCTTGGCGAGAAACCGCCACGGCCCTGAGCCGTCGGGCTGACGGCCACTGGCGATATCGGGCGTTTGAACGCCAAAGGTATAGCTGTCGAGCAGCGTTGCCCCTTTGGCGCCATACAAGCCAATATATTCGCCGGTCGCGCTCAGTTTAAAACTGAGATGTTGCGGGCCTTGTTTGCCATCGTCGTCAGCATAAAAGAGCATAAAACCTTGGCTGGCAATGCTCAGACCAGCCGGTATCGCAAATTTTTTCGGCAGCGCAGGGTCATCGCTCAGAAAAAGCCCGTCTAGACTGACGGGATCCGGACCGCCATTGTACAACTCGATCCAGTCGGGAAATTCGCCCGGTTCATCGGGGTCTTGGAGCACGGTAACGTTGTCGGCCATAAATTCGTTAATCCGTAGATCCGCTTGACCCGTTGGTGTCGCTGGTTGCGCGGCCGGGCTTGCATACACTGGCGATTCGTTCAAGGCGGCGAGCCCACCCCAAAGGCAGCCCGCCAGCAACAAAATGATCAAAAAAGTGGCAATTCTACTCAGCATGGTAACTCCATAGGAAATAAGCTAATTTTTGCTTTACTGCGACCCGTGATTAACGGGCAATCACGGTGACTGGTCCTCCACAGGCGCTCGGCGGGGGTAATGGCCGTACCAGTCGATGTTTTGGCTCGGTTGTACGATTTGGGACAATGATCAGCTATGATGGGTAATAAGCGCGATGGCAAGCCTTATTATAGCAGAATTTTCTAAAATGCACGCTTGCCTTTTTTCTGCTGAGTGCGTCCCAGAGCTTAGCGTGCTACCGATCTTCCTGGAATCTGGGACCCACAATTGACTAGTGCCGGCCATAAGATGGCTTTACGGCACACTTTTGCAGAAAATTTTCCGTTTTCGAGTATAATGGACACGCTTAAGCATTTATTGGCAAAGATGGTGCATGACGGCCATGCTGGATCGGGGAGATTCGCACTTGGTACATACGGCACAAAGCCTGGCTTACCCTTCAAAACTAGTGACAACACGCCATAAACTTGGCGCTTATCTAACCTTACTAGTGATTATTCTCGGCAATGTCGCCGGTAGCATCTACTGGATTCGCCGCAATGTGGTGCCGCTCGGCCACGACACCGCGGGCCATCTGGAACGGACGTTGGACATTGCGCACCTCTTGGCTCATCCCACCTGGCAAACGCTGTTCCAGACGATCACGTTTCATGATCTGCGTCCTCCGATCATGTATATTTTCGCCCAGCCATTCTACTGGCTGTTTGGCTATAGCGCGCAGAGTGCGACGTTGGCCAATGTGGCGTTGCTGGCGCTGATCCTGTGGTTGACCTTCGAGTTTGGCCAGCGTTGGGCCACGGTGAACGTGGGACTTTTTGCGGCGTTGTTGGCTGGCCTGTTTCCGATGCTGGCGGCGATGTCGCGACTCTTTTATCTGGACAATCTGGTCGCTGCGCTGGTGCTGCTGAATTTGCTGGCTCTCTTGCGCTGTGAAGCCTTTGCGCGCCGCGGTTGGTCATTGGTGTGGGGTCTGAGTTTGGGGCTGGGCATGCTGGCAAAATGGCCCTATCCGATTCACATTTTGCTGCCTGCGCTGTTTGTGCTCTGGCAGGCGAACTTTTTTTCGCAGCAGTGGCAGGCTTTGCGCAAATGGCAAGTCGATTGGCGAAAATTAGGGTTGGCCTTGTTGCTCGCGCTTGGGCTGGTTGCGCTCTGGTATTTGCCCAATCGCGCTTATGCGCACCAAGAAGCGATGATCCTGGGCGACGCGCTGGTTCCGATCTGGCTGGTGCTGCTGACGCCGCTCTTTTATGCCTTGTTCCGTCCGGCTGCGCGCTTGACAAACATCTGGGCGGGTGGCTTATTGGCGGTGACTATTGCCAGCCTGTGGTATGCGCCGCGCATCGATTTTATGAACTATCTGGCCGATGCCGCCTTCGGCTCGTATGGCGGCAATTACCAGTCGGCTGATCCGTTGCGTTTCTACAATTATATTCGCTATTGGGATTATCTACGCATTAACCACCTGGGACTGCTGGCAACCGTCCTGTTGATCCCTTTGGGGCTCTGGCCGTGGGTGGTGCGCCTGCGTGGCTGGCGCACGGCGCGCTTGGGCAGTTGGCTGTTATGGGGCAGCGTGCTTTCGACCTATCTGGTGCTCTCCTTTCTCTCGCAGGATGGCGAACGTAATCTGGTGCCAATGCTGTCCCTCTTTGCCCTGTTCCTGGCTGATGGGCTGCGCGACTATCCGCGCCGCTTGGTTGTTCCCCTGGCCCTAGTTTGGGTGCTCGTATTGGCGACCCAATGGACGCTCTATACCTTTGACCGCATGGAAACCCTTTATAAGCGCACGGCGGTGCTCTGGGCGAGCGGTGAATTTCTGGCGCGCCCAGCGAGTGGCATCACCGATCCGATCAACTGGATCGAGCCGGATGTGTTGCAGCGGATTGGCAACCCCAAAGACGAAGCGGCCTCGTTCGGCATGTTGATCGATTCCCCCGAACTGCATCGCGGCCAGTTCCGCTATTTGATCAATAAAGATAAGCTCAACATCGATCTGATGGCGTTGACCGAAAATGACAGCAAAGGCTGGAGCGATCTGCTGGCAAATCGCTGGATTCTGATCAAAGATGGCGATAACAGCCATGTCAAGCAACCCGGCGCGCAGGTGGTTCAACGGGTGTTAAGCGGTGATCCACTCTTTAAGTTACTCTACAAAGAGGTGAAGCGCTATCCGCTTTCCACTGGCGAGACTGCCTATCTCTATCAACGCACCCAAGGCCCAGGGCATCCCTACGAATATCCCGTGGTGCTGATCGCCACCTCAAAAATTGCCGAGCTGGCCAACCAAGCGTGGAGCAAAGGTGCCACGCTCTATCTCTCCAACGCCGACTTGGCGACGTGGGTGGGCATCCACGATCTTAAGGCGGATCAGATTGTCATGCCGACGACGGAGCCGCCTGCACTCGACAAACTTTTGGACGCGACGAAAGGCACAATTATCGCGATCACGCGTTATGACACCGCGCCAGTGCAAGATTACCTGCGCGCCACCAGTTATGCCACGGCCCAAGAAACGACATCGGGTGAGTTTACGCTTGCCATTTTTGGCCGCCCGACCCGCCCGCTACAAACGTTGCCCGTGCAAAGTAAGTGGGCCGGTCTCCAGATCGCGCAGGTGCAGGCCCTCTCGCCAATCTATCCAGGCGAGGTGCTGCCGGTGGAAATCAACGTAACTGGGCGGGTGGATAGTTCGCTGAAGTTGTCGGCGCGTTTGGTGAATAGCGCTGGCCAGGTAGTAGCGCAAAATGATCAAGAGTTGCGCGAGCATCTGAGTTTTGGCCTCTTCCTGCCCCCGAACACCGCGCCGGGACCGTATACATTGGCCGCTGTGATCTATGATCCAACCACCCTTGCCCCGCTGAAAGATGCAACAGGTAATGACATGGCCACGATCACTGGAATTGACGTACAGGCGCGCGCCCAATGATGGGGCGTCTAACCCTATTGGTGGTGATCCTGGTGGCTGCCGGTCTCCATTTTCTGCTCTGGTTGCCCTTGCCGCTGATCGTGCAAGCGGGCTCAGCCTTGCTGCTAAGCGGCTTTCTGCCGGGCGCGCTCCTGGTAGAATGGCTGATCGGACATAGTGAGGCGCCACCCGATCGCTGGGAGCGTCTGCTCTACTCGATCGCCGCTGGTTACGGCATGATGACCCTGATCATGCTGGCGGTGAGCTACTGGCCGGGCGGTGTAAGCGCGTGGCAGGTGTTGGGGACAACGGATCTGTTATTGGTGATTTTACTGGGGCTAGTTGCGATCCCTCCCCGGCCATCTCCCAACGTGGAAAGGAGCCAAGATCGTCGCTTCCATCTCCCCTCTCCTAGCGAAGCGGCCAGGGGAGGGGCTGGGGGTGGGGTCGTGTTGCTGCTCCTGATCGCCAGCTTCCTGCGCTTTACCAATTTGGGTTATGCCGAATTCCAGGGCGATGAAGGCCGCGCGGTGCTGCGGGCGGCGGCGGTGATGCAGGGGTATGAGAATGTGCTCTTTTTGCACCGCAAGGGTCCTGTCGAAATTTTGTTGCCCACGTTGCTCTATGCGTTGACCGGTCATGTCACCGAAGCGACGGCGCGCCTACCCTTTGCCCTGGCGAATTTGGCTGGCATATTGGCCCTCTTTGTGTTGGGCCGACGCTTGTTTAATCCGCTGGCTGGCTGGGTGGCCGCCCTGTTTTTGGCGCTGGACGGCTACTTTATTGGCTTTGCGCGCATTGTGCAATACCAAAGCGTCGTGATTCTGATGTCGGTGTTAATCGTGTTGATCCTCTACCGTCTGTTGCAACGGCCTGCCGGCCTGCCCCGTTATCTGATCCTGGCGGCCTTCTTCTTGGCAACCGGCGTATTGGCCCATTATGAAGCGGCGCTGGTCGTCGTGCCTGGGCTGTATTTGCTCTGGAAGATCTGGCAACAGCACAAACCGCAGAATTTTAGCTGGGCTTTGGGTGGCGCTTTAATTGTCGCGGGCGTTGGTGCTGGGCTATTTTATCTCCCCTATTTGCTCAATCCTGCCTTTTCGGCCACCTATACTTATCTGACTGATGAGCGCATCGGCGGCCAGTTTCCGTACAATAACCTGGCCGACTTTTTCCTGCGCACAACCCTATACGACACCACCTATGCCGTACTCTTGCTGATCGGCTTGGCTGTATTGGCCTTGTTGCAGGTCTACCGACGAACGTTGGCATCGCCCTGGCGTTGGCTGGCAAGCGGCCTTGCTGTATTTGGCCTGGCCGTCACTTTTATAAAGCCTGACTGGCTCACGATTGGCGCAATTGATTACACGTTTGTCCTCTTCTTGCTGCTCTTTGGCCTCGTCTGGTTCGCACGCGATTCGGGTTTGCCTTCGACCGGTTCGCCTGCGTCACAAAATTATTCAGAAGAGAATTCCATCTCCACCCGACCAACAGTCCCCTCCCTTACCAGGGGAGCGGGAGCCCAGTGGGGGCACGGGTGGGATCTAGGCTGGGGTGAACGCGCCCTCTGGCTCTGGTTCGGCGCGTTGCTGCTGCTATCGCTCTTTTTTACAGCCAAGCCGCGCACGCATGTCTATGTTTTTTTTCTACCCTGGGCCTTGATTGGTGGCATGGTTGTGGCTTCATCCTGGCAGATGCTACGCGCCCGCTGGGGTATGCGGCGCGCTGGGATTGTTGGTGGGTTGGTGGTTAGCTTGATCGTGGGCGTCTTTGGCAGTTATGCTTATTGGTATTTTGTGTATAATCAAGTAGAAATCTACCGGACTTGGGATCTGCATCATCCGGCTGGTTTTTGGACCGTATACGATCAACCGGATGACCGCTCACTCTTTGGTTTTCCCTTGCAAAATGGCTGGAAGACGGTGGGTATGCTCTACGCCGATGGCGTGTTAAATGATACGTATGAAACCAACGATGTTGACGAGTGGGTCACGGATTGGTATGTGCCGGGCGCGGCGCGTTGTCTGCGTGATCATCGTTATTTTATATTGGCCGATTCGCTAGAGCATAAGAGCCAGGCGCGTAAACTAGAACTATTACAAAGTATGCAACAGGACTATCAGCTGTTCGGCACGGTGTTGGTGAACCAGCAACCGCGTCTCCAGATCTACCAACGCGGGGGCGCGGTCGCAGCGCCGAAAATTTTTGACAATGCCGTCTATGCTCAAGAATTTGACCAGCGTTTGTCCACTCCTTGGTTGGCGCTAGACACGCCTGTGGTCGAACCCCCGCTCGCCCATCCCTTGCATGTGCGTTTTGGTGATGCGATCTGGCTGGAAGGATATACGCTGGATCGCACGCAGGTGCAACCGGGTGGCCTGCTCAACCTGACCCTCTACTGGCGCGCAACCCAGCGGATCGATCAGAAATTAACGGTTTCCAATCAGGTGATCATGGCGGACAAGCCCCAGGTGTTGGCTGGACAAATCGCTGGTCAACCTGGTTGCGAAACGCTGCCCACCGATGATTGGCCGGCGGGTGAACTGATCGCCGATCATTACCGCATGCCAATTGCGCCGAGCGCGGCGCGCGGTGACTATCAGCTTGTAACGGGTATGGTCGAGCCGAAGAGCGGTAAACCATTGGCGGCGTATCCGGCGGGCGAGCAAGCCACCGGATCTACGGTGGTGCTAACGCGTGTGCAAGTTCTTGCAAGACAGTAATAAGGAAAT
>JBBQBY010000025.1:0-26278 GCA_038318235.1 Caldilineales bacterium | reverse complement strand
CATCTGATCTGCGTGTAAAATTGTGTTTGGAAACCTTGTTTTTATCGATTTTTCAGACTTGACAAGACTAAATTTTGCTTAACCTGTTACCAATGGCTTCATGTGGAATACAAATGACATAATACCATACTATTAGGGGCTTATGCTAGTTGTTTTGGTCTATAAACGTGCAAAACGCGTAAAAACTGGGCAAAACAGATAATATTTTAGGTGTATTTCACAATATTAATCTAAAATTTAATTTTTAGCACTTATTAATTCTTTTTAGCTAAAATAAATGTTTAATTATCAATTAAAACACATTAATGTGAAAAAATGTGCCATTTTGCCAACAATATCAAACATATTACGCGCTAAACCTGTAAAATAAACTAGCATAAGCCCATATTAGTATAAAAATCCCAATACCAAGTGTGCCCACGAGTATCAGCAAGAAGGAACCAATAGCTTCACCCGCAGACGGCTCTTCTGTTATTACTATTCTTTTGGGCATTGTAGTTATCCTTTGTGTTACCCAATGTCTATACTGATTTCGTTGTTATGCTTATGCGGAGTTCCCAGTCGGCAACTTTTGCAGTATCATCCCGACAAGGATGCCGATTAGTCGTGATCACAGTAGGTTCATACCGTAAGTTGGTTTTGATGCCATCCAATATGATATTTTGCTCACGTTTTGTAAACCATGCCAAGTCTTCTTCTGCTTCAGGTGTGAATTCAATTGTATACATATTCTTTGCTATTTATTCGGAAGGGCAATAATTACAGAGATTATACCATAATTGACTGGCACAGAAAAGATACTCGATCATGCCCTTGCCTACTGTGTTTGTATATGCCGAACACTAGATTTACCCAATCAACCCCAACAACCGCGTATGCAACCCAACCGGCGGCTCACTGATCCGCGCCGCTTGATACAGTTGCTCGAAACGGGGCAGATCGCAGAATTCGCTTACGGTGCGTTCTGCCAGTTCCACGGGGAGCAAACTATGAAAGCGCCCTAGTTCCAACACGGGTTCCAAGCGCGGGAGCAACCGGCGCAATTGACGCTGGACGATGGCCGCGTTCCAGTGTGGCAGTTGGGTGATGGTTGTCGGCAGCCGTATACAAAGTTCATTATGGGATGACACGATGGCAAACTCATCGTCACGGCGAAAATAAGCCTGCAAGATGGCCGCGAGCAACGTTCCATAGAGGTCGCCCCAAAAGTGGAAGAGCCACACGCGCTCATCGTCATACAACAGACAGAGTTGTCCAGGTGCCAGTTTCAGGTGCGCGGCCACCGCCTGGCTGACATCGAGTGGCACCGCGAACGGCGCGGTATGAAAACGTAATTCCTTCGCCACCATTAGCGCTTGGGGCACGGGGCGCACGCCGACGCGATAACGGTCACGCCAGACGACTTCCAGCTTGCGGCCGCCCATGAGCAACGTCTCGCCTTCGATGCGGACGCGCCCGATTTGGGCAATGGTGCGCCCGGTGTAGGCGTCTACGATGACGGCGGGCAATAATTCGGCCCCGATGTTGCTGTAAATCTCGTGCGCATCGATCAATTCATTCAAGGCGGGGCCGGGTCGCCATTCCCCAGGCCGGCCACTTTGCAAATAGCCACTGGTGGACAGTTCACCAAAGATCAGGCGCAGTGCTTCGTCTTCGATTGGCACGGGTGTGATGCGCCGCAGATCGGCCAACCGGATCGCGCCAGTCGGGCTTTGTTTCAACAAACTAAAAATCTGCTGCACCAAGACCGATGGCCGAAAGTGATAAGCGGCAGCGAAGTTGCGGGCCACTTGCAGCGCATTCGGCCCAGCGTTCGGCTCTGCCTGTGCCACGTCTAGCAAGGCATGAAACCGAATTTCTTCCAAGGGTGAGCGGGGCAAACAGAGCACTTGCGTGATCGTGCGGCGCCGCCCACCGCGACCGATGCGTTGCAGAAAAGAGGAAAGCGTGGGCGGTGGGCCGATGAGCACCACATCATCAATCGTGCCGATGTCGATGCCGAGTTCCAGCGTCGAGCTGCTCACGCAGATGGCGACGCCAGCCTGGGCGAAATTGGTTTCCGTTTCCAGACGTAGCGCCGGGTCAAGGTTGGAATAATGGACAAAAATCGCGGCCTCATAGGGCAAATTTTGGCGCAAATATGCCGCGACCTGTTCCACCTCGTTGCGGGTATTACAGAAGAGCAATGATTTACGGATGGCCGACTCGTCGGTCATGCGCAAGGCCAACGCATTAACCAGATCATCCAGCTCGCGCATGGGCACCAAATCGGCCAACACTTGCCGTCCGCCAGGAGCTTCTACGATTTCAATTTCCGCTTTTTCGCCCGATGTTGCTGTAGTCAAATAACGACTTGCCACGCCAGCCGGATCAGGAACAGTAGCGGAAAGGGCCACGCGCTGAAAATCAACCGGTGGATTTATGCCCGCTTGCTGTTGATGATACGCTTGAATGATTTCGATCCGGCGCAACAGACAACGCACATGGTCGCCGCGCGGGCTGTTGTCAAACAAATGGATTTCATCGAGCACCAGGGCGGACAGCGTGGTGAACAAACGGGGGACGCGCGTCAACAAGGAATCAGTTGACTCCGGCGTCGTAAGCAGGACGGTGGGTGGCTGCGTGGCTGAGACCGGGCCGGTGTCGCCACTTTTCATCGCCAAATTTACACCCAAAGTTTGGAACGGCAGCACAAGTCGTTCATACAAATCACGCACCAGGGCGCGGGTGGGGCAGATGTAGAGGATGCGCAAGGCTGGTGGACGGTTGGTCGCCTGATCTTCGCCAAAGACATGCCTTTCCAACAGGGGAGCCAGCACCGCTTCGGTTTTGCCAGACGCCGTGGCGGCAATCACCAACGTGTTTTTTCCCGCCAAGATCGGTGGGATGGCCTGTTGCTGTGCCAGCGTGAAGTTGCCGTGCCGGGCAAAGAAGGCGGGCCAGGTGTGGAGCAATTGCGACTTAAGCGCTTCAGAGAAAGTGATCAAAGATTTTCCAGCCATGCTTCGAGTTTATCAATCTCAATGCGATTGGCAACCAGCTTAAAATGTCTGCCGGTGTCAGAGGTCACCAAGCTATAGCCAGACGACTGCGCAATCGCGCAAAGGACAATATCAAAGCGATGAGCGCGCCAGTCTGTACTTGCATAGCCTTGTAATTTCAAATTGAGCCAAACTTCAGCAATGGCTTCTGCGTGTTGGATACTCAGCGGCAATAGCTCAAAGCCGTATTCGTTGACAAACTGTCTAACGACGTCGATAGCAAAACTGTGGCCTTTTTCGTCGGCCACTTGCCGAATGCGTTCGGCATGCACCAGGGTTGGTATATAAACACGTACTAAACCAGCCTGAATCTTATCCCTCAATTTAGCCAGCAAGGCATAACTACGAAGGATATTCGTGTCAACAAGCAGCGCGGGGGTAGCCATACCGCTTATTGACCATTAAAGACGGTAGCCAGTTGTTGGGCTATCTCTTTAGCGGGTCTGATTTCCCAATGACCCTGGTCATTCTGCACAAAAATCACCAAATCACCGCGCTGTAGTCCCAAATCCTCGATCAAACGGTCGTACAGCTTAACTTGATTCAGTGAGTTAATTCGTGCACCGGTATCGGGTCCGATGGGAGTGACAGAAAAATGTTGGCTATATTTTGCGTCAGTCGCCCGTGTAACCTGTGTTCCAGCCACGGAATCGAGGGTTACGTCATAGAAATTTTCGGTAAATTCAAGATAAGGCGAATGGGTCGAAATAAATAACTGCTGTAATTTGATCGCAGGATCTTGCATCAATTTGCGCAGGGCAAGCATCAGATATTCTTGATATTGCGGAGACAGGTTCATTTCTGGTTCTTCAACAGCAATGATCGGACAATCATTCAAGAAAATCTGTCCCAAAACCAAAAGCAATTGCTGGGAGCCTGATCCCAAGTTTTCAATTGGTAAACGACCATGCGCGCGGACAAAACCAATGTCGATGCGGTCAGTTTGGGGGTCTAACGCAATATCCAGTTCACCCAGATTATAAGGCGGTTCAGCCAGAACTTTTTTAATGGCATTCAAGCGTTGCTTTTGTTTCAGATCAGAACTGAGGTAGGCATAAAAAAGTGCCTGCTTCAAATTTCTATCACTGATGAAATCGCCTTGGCTTTTATTCGACCGCTGCTCAATTTGCAGACGGCGAGCGGCATGAACGACGTGAAATTTGGGGAGATTAGACAATAACTGATTAAAACGTAGACTTGGCTCAAGTTGGGTATCTTTTGGGTTAATGGCGTAATTGACCCTATATTGCACTTCGCTGGCTAGCAACGTCATTTTTACCTCAACGGTTAGTCGTTGATCAGCGCGCAGCAAAACAGCTTTTAGGCTGTCATCAGCGAGTTCTACGCTAATTGAAATTTGGTTTTCATTACCAAACCGTACAAGCGACTCACCAAATTGCGCCTTCAAATTTTCTAAAGGGATGTTATATCTAACGGGGTCCCCTTCTACCGTTGAAGCAGACTCTATCAACCAACGCCACAGTTCAAGCGCTTGAAAAACATTCGACTTACCGACATCATTCAAGCCAAAAAAGACATTGATGTCTGACAATCCTTCAACGGTCACATCAGCGATGCTTTTAAAACCCTGAATGTGAAAGCGCTCGATCCGCATAAATTCCCCCTTACCCGCGTACCAAGTTACGCAACTCATCCAACAGAACAGCCACATCATAATCGGGATACAGATAAAGCAGATCGAACAGTTCGACCGCCATGCGTACGACGCCGCGGATGCTCAGTTGGTTGTTGCGCATCCCTAGGGCGAGATGTTCGGCTGCGGCGCGACGAATCTGCCCCTGGCGCTCGCCCGCTTTATAGCCATAGGCTTGGGCATGATACGTCATCACCTGTTGCAAGAATTGCCCGATCTCCTGCGGCGTATGATGCGGGTCTAGGGCGAAAATATACTCGGCATCTAACCATTCTTCGAGCGGCATACGGTTGTCGCTGCGGGTGGCGGTGAACAAGAAGAAGAGCGACTGTTTGCCGCCATAGACCGGCGGATAGTCACGCATGTGGTGTTGGGGCAAGTCATCTGGTTGAATATGGGTCTGGCTGTCGCGCAGCGCGGCGTAGATCACCGTGCTAAAAAAGAGGCTGGCTTTGGCCTGTTGATTTTTGCTCAACAAGGAATAACTTTCGGCTTCGTCAATCAACAGGCAGAGACCGCTATAACCGGCCAAGCGCGCCAGGACGCTGATGCCGGTCAACAAATAGGCGATCTGGCGGGCGTTGTTGCCTTGGCGGTAGAGGCTGGGGAGTTTGAGGCCACGCGGCATGGCCTTGTTCATAGCCTCGACTTTGCGCCCACCCAGCAACCACTCAGCCCAGGCTTGACGTTGGCGTGAGGATGACGTGCTGGCAATCGCTTGTAATGTGAGCGCCAGCGGGTCGGCATTGACAGCCGCGACCGCCTGCATTTGTTGTAGCACACTGGGCAAATCAGCCGCCGCTTCCAACAGCGGCAATAGACCGCGCTCATCCTGGTTGGGATAACGCAAATTGCGTAACAGGCTGGCATAGATGTCGAGCGCCCGGTGGGGTGGCAGTTCGATCAGATCAAGGCTGGTGGTCGCCACCAGAAAATTGTGATCGAGCGCATCGCGCGCCGTCAACTCGACAATATGGCTCTTGCCGAAACCGTAATCACCGATCACCGCGCGCGCCGCGCCACCGATTTGATGGGCTTTTTTTAGTCCGGCGTTCAGGCTGGCGCGTTCAGCCAGCAGCCCAATCGTCAATTCTTGAATATGTTGGACCGGGGCGATGCCAACGCGCAGCGTCTCCACCAGTTGCCGTGCGTCAAACTGCGTGCGCGGCATCGGGGGAATGGCGGGTAGGGGTAATGTTTTAGCTTCCAAGCCGTCTCCTTGCTGGCCGTTAAACTCCTGGCGCGGACGGCGAAACCGCAAACCATTCTCGAAGCGCACCATCCACTCCGTACCGTTGCGGAAAAGCGCCATAACTTGCCCTTGTCCATACAAGGGATGTTGAACCATTTCACCAATCATATTTCGATTATTCTATTGCAAAAAGTAACTACCAACCCCACCCGCGCCCAGAGGGCTCCCGCTCCCCAAACGAGAGAGGAAACTGTTCAGGGGTAACCGAAATGACTTCGGTTTAGTCTCCATCGGTTCCCTCCCTCACCAGAGAAGGGTTAGAATGGGGTAATGATCACCACAAAAATATTCAGAGATTTGTTTCCACGAAAGCTCGCTCTAAAAGGTCAGCTGCTCACTTGCCCAGTGGCGCAGATAGACTCGATCAAGCCGTTCACCCTGGGTTTTCAACACACCCATCCTCTAGGGAAACAGAATGCGGTCCATATACACGCTCGGCTAACTCCGGGCCAAGTAGCATATCGGCAAGCAAGCGCCGTAATATTTCCTGCGTAGCTTGTGGATAACGCTCACGGAGACCGCTTAGAGCCAATGTGCGTGCTGTCTGATTCAGTTGATCTACCAGTTCCCACTTTTTCCAAACCGGCGCTTCTCGATAGAACTTAAATTGTAGCTCTTCAACAGCCGGTGACGTATCCATATGCATTTCGCGCCAAGTAGGCAATCTGCGCTCATTCATCGCTTTCGCCCTATTCATTACCCATTAACCATTCAGCATTACCCATTACCGATTAATACGGCGCCGTCTCGCCACCCATCAACTCATCCACCTGACCGCGGATAATTGCGACGGCTTCTTCCTCGGCTAGGACATGTTCCCCGGTGGCCTGTTGGCGCGCCAGTTCGGTGACAAACGCCTTGACAAAGAGCCGGCGGTGGCTGATATCCAGAAAGACATCGCGCGCCACGTTCGCCAGAATGGCGGCATTGGCATATTGCACTTGCTTGTCTAAGGCAATGGCAAAGGCCTTTTCGTAGATGGGGATCAACTTCTCACCGATCGCCAGCATGAGATCATTTTCGGCCAAATCCAAGTGTTCCAGGTTAATCTGTGGGCTGAAATGGTTCGCCCGCGAGAAGCGCCCAGGCGAACGCACCCGTTGTTGCAGGGCCGGATAGCGTGGCACGACATCATTGATAAACTGGGGCGGCACGGCATAGACAAACATCGCGCCCGGCAACTCATCGCGACAGCGGTCGATGACCTCGCGCAGGTTATCGGTTGCCAGTTTCTCGGCCCGGCCACCGATGCTAGCCATGCGATCTACCTCGTCAAAAAGCAAAATCAAGCCACTATACGAGAGCGCACGGATCGTTTGCGCCAGCGAACGCAACATACTGAACGCGTTGTTGCGCGTGATCTTGCCCGTGACGCCCGCTTCGCGCAGCAATTTGGCATCGGCAGAGGTGATCACTTCGCCGGTCAGCCAGCGCACCAGTGCATCCACCCGATCTTCCTGGTCACGCACGAGGGCCTCAAAATAGGCCATGATCGCATTCTTATAGGCCAAGTTGTCAATTGGCGTGGCGTCCAGCGTGTCGATCAAGCCGCGATAATTCGGGTGGGTCAACGTTTCCAGGCTCAGTTCACCGCCCACAATGCGACGCAGCGTGCCGTCCAAGAAATAGGTCAATCCTTGCTGGTCGGAGACTTCCTCGTCAGCTTCATGCCAGATCAGGTTATGCACTACAGCGGCATAGACCAGCCGTTGATCGTTATAAGGCGTCTCCACTGGGCTTAAATCCACTTTGGAAACGGCAAACCCCCGCGTCCAGGCAATGTCGCGCAGACAATAGAGAAAGTGTGACTTGCCGCTGCCATAGTCGCCCACCACCATCTTATACGCGGCGCCACCATCCTGTAAATAGGAAGCGAGATAAAACTGATCCAGCGCCTCCAACAGCGAATGGTTGCCCACATTAAAATATTGCACACCCTTGGTCGGCGGCGTACCCGAACTGCCAAGGATCTCGATAATGTGACGGGCGAGGGGTTGGGTTAAGGGCATAGGATGATCGATTCTTTCTGAACGAGAGATGAAGATTTACGATTTTTGATTTACGAAATGGTCTCGACGGTCACGATGCCTCTGCTTTCGGCGATGTATTATCGAAAACAGAATCATCAATGGCGACGAAACTACTTCGTAAATCAAAAATCGTAAATCCCTATTCAAACATAATATCGGCATAATACTCGCCGTCCAACGGCCCATTCGGCAGCCAAATACTGCGGCTGGCGCTGTCGGCTTGGCTCTTGGTGGCGACGCCCAAACGCAACCGTTGGGTTTGACCGTCCACCGTGATGGTAGGTGTCGCCTGGGCGAGCACCAAATCGCGCACGAAGAGTGGGCGTTCATAATCCTTGAAGGTGCTGCGCGAAGGCGCATTCCAAAAACGGGCGGACTGGCGATTCATCACCATTTTGCTATAGGTCTCCACCACGTTGAGGCGATTACTCGTAGAACGGCGTCCCCCCTGTTGCGGGCGTTCATCAATCAGCGCTTGCCACGCTTTTTGTAATTCCGCCAGGAAAGCCGGTGCATCGATTTTGCGCTCGACAATCAGTTTTCGTTGCGCGTCATAGGCTTGGACAAGCGCATTGATCGATAACGCCAGCGGGCGCGTCAGCGGCTCTTTGCCATACAGCCATTGGGCTTTGCGCCCGGCAATATCGATATTTAAGACGAGTTCACCCACCACCAACGTGGGTGGACGGCCTTCGACTGTTTGCCCGCGCCGTTCAAAGGTCGCTTTCAAATCGCGCGCAAAGGCATAGGCCAGCGCATCCAGCGCAGTCTGCGTTTCCGCCGCAAAAGCCTCGGTGACGGCTTGCAGCGGTTCACTGGTCAGCGCGGCATCAGCCTGGCGCAGCTTGACCAATGCTTTCTGCATCGCCAAAGCATCGACTTGCTCGTCGGCGGCCAGTTTCAGCGCCAGTTTCAGGGTGCCGGTGGCATCGCGCAAGGCTTTGAATTGCGGGTCTAGTTCTTGTTGGGCGGCTTGGAGTTGCTCTAAAAGCGCTTGATTCATAACGAATGTTGACCTTGTATGAATATAGAATAACCATTTATTTTCATCAACAACTAATTTTTATCAACAAAGTATAACGACTATGTCAACAGGGGCAAAATCTGAGTTGCTTACCTTACGAACATTGCATCCCCGACCTGGATCACCACGGGTGCGCCAGTCTGCTGACAGTAAAAGCCGCGCGTGCCGCCATCAAGAAATTGCAAAGCCGCTTTAAGTTCGGCAACCGCTGGCCGCGTTGCTTGATGGAGCGCAAAGGTGCTGAACGGGGCACACGGTTCAGCGACACAGACTTGGCTTAATGCCACTTGCTGACCATCCTGAGTTTCGATGATCACGCCACCGGTCACCGCAGCTTCGTCAAATGTTTCATCGGTGGCGACCAGGATGTTTTCGCCAGCAATGCCCGTGGACAGATGATCACCAAAGCGCGCTTGCATACGGGTATAGTGGCTGGTAAAGTTGAATGAAATGCCATTGGTCAATGCGCGATTTTTGGAATTCGGGTTGTTGGCATGGTGGACATCGCTCAATTCCTGGCCCGCGGCTAGACCGGCGACCCCTTCTGGCATCAAACGTAAGGCCGCCACCGTGCGCAAACCCGCCGGCTCATAATGGCGGTCATTCTTATCACCTTGTTTCAGGCTATCAACTTGCACTTGTAATTGAATAATCTCGCCGATCTTGCGCATAAAAGCTCCTTTAGAGACTGGTAAGTAGGGATTGGTAAGTAGGGGTTGGTAAGTAGAGATTGGTAAGTAGAGATTGGTAAGTAGAGATTGGCCGTAATCTCTGCTTACCCTATCATTCCGATCATCTCGCCGGTGCGGCATCAAAAAGTTCCGTCAGCAAATCGGCCCGTTCCTGCGGCGTCGTCCAACGCGGCTGGGCGTAATCTTCTAACACGCCGGTTAAGATTTCGGCACTGAGCACGCGGCCTTGGTAGATCGTATACCGTTCATACAGTTCGGTGCGCGTTGCCCAACTCCACATCTGGTCGAAGAAAAGATTGCCCAAACCATAGCCGATCGCGCCCGGCCCGCCTTTATCCGTTGCGCCATATGTCTCCATGGCCTGCGGTACATGGCTTTGCACACCACTGACAATGTTGGCCCCGGCGTCGCGCAATTCACGAAACTCGATCACTTGTTTGGTGGTCGGGTAGGGGTTGTAGGTCTCTTCATATTGCAATTCGACCGCGACAACATTAACTTGTTTGGCCAGATCACGGACAAGGGCAAGTATCTCGGCTTTGTGATCATAGTAATAACAGGTGCCTGGCTCGGTCGCCGAAGCCCAATCGTTGGGCGGACCCCAGGCAATCACGGCGACAAAGGCAAAGGTATTGCCATTGTGTTTCCAAAGCAAGGGTTTGCAGGCTTCTTCCAAATTTAAGCCGCTGCCATAAATTGGAATCTTGTTATCACGATACCACTTGAGCGATTCGCGCGCGGCGTCACGGCCAAAGTCGTTGAGATGATTACCACTCAGGCCGACGATGTCTGTACCAATCGCTTCCAGCGCGGCCCAGTAGGAGCGTTTGCTGCATAAGGTCAGATTGCCTTCCACGTTGCGGGTGACACAATCTTCGAGAAAAGGGATCTCATTGCTCACATGCGTGATATCGGCCGCGGCGAGGGTGTTGGAAATTTTGGCGGCGGGAAAGAGGACGCCCTTCTGATCCATCTGCGCCGCCGTGCCGCGCGCCATGGCCGTGACGCCGGTCATGATCAGCGTGGTCAATTGGTTCGCGGCGCGATTGGTAAAGGGTTTGGTCAACGGTTGCAACAAGGGTGCGACCACAGAGGCGCCCGTGCCTTCTACGACCATCGCCACGGCCAGCCCATAACGCGCCGGTTGCAAATGATTATCCAACACATTGACGCCGTCTACCGTTAACACCTTGTAGCGCGGGTCGAGTTTATCAAAGGCAATCAGGCCAAACGCGCCCGGCGTCGCTTCCAATTGCACCAACAATTGATCATCAGCAACCGGCGTGGCAGGATATACGCCCAGGGTAGCCGACAACATGACCGCCGCTTCTTCGCTGACAAACAGGGTATTCGGTTGATTCGCCTGCCACATTTTTTTCACTTCGGCAAGGCTAATATCATCGCGAACCCTGGCAAATGGCGCCACAACAGCATAAAAGCGTTCGGCCAGTGGCACACCTTTGGCCGGCAACTTCGCCAATTTGACCTGTGCGCCGGCACTCTCCATCTGATCGACCACGTTCAACGGCTGCGAACCGGTACTGGTAGCCAAAGTCGGCGTACGCTTTAACACGGTTAGAAAAGCCTTGGCATAACTTATGGGGAGATCCGGCGCTAAGGCGATGGTGACCGGTCCGGTGAGCACTTCGGGGGTTGCCAGGGCCAGAGCCAAGGCGGCCTGCGGGTTGCTTAGGTCTGCCCCTTGCGAGGCCGGCAGATTTGTGCAACCAAAAAGAAAAAGCAGGCCAAGCAGCAGGCTGACGAGCAGTGGCGTCTGCCAGAACGTTAGCGCTTTTTTATGTTTGGTCGGTTGAAGAATTGGCATTAGATCAATTCCAATCGTAATAAGGGTGGAAAACACCAAAAAAGACCTTTATCTTGCTACATTTTTCAGAGAGTATACCAGAGCGCGGAAGCGCGGGCAAAGCGTCAACAAAAGCGGAAACCGATTCATCACTTAGGTTTGCGAGAAGCTGAGGGCACGGGTACAATCAAGGCGCATGGTAAATGGTAAATAGTAAATGGTTATTAATGAGCACAACCATCTCTACTTAACCATTTACCATTTACCATTTACTATCACCATCCAGGGTTATCTATCGAGAGGAAACATTCAACATGCGTGTCTTAATTATGGCGGACATGGAAGGCGTCAGTGGCATCGTCACCTGGAACCAAGTGAAGGGGGGTGAGAAGATGTACGATGAGGGCCGCATTCTTTATACCGAAGAGATTAACGCGGCCGTGCGCGGGGCAAAAGCCGCCGGTGCGACGGAAATTGTCGCCGTTGATTGTCATGGCGCGGGTGGTGATTGGTCGTTCAATTCGTTTGTGCCCGAACTTTTACACCCTGACTGCGAATGGGTGGCGCATCACACCTGGAGCCGCTACACCGAACTTTTGGAAAAAGGCTGTGATGCCATGCTCGCGGTGGGCATGCACGCCCGCGCCGGCACGCCGGATGGTGTGCTTTGCCACACGATTTCGACCGTCACCTGGCGCAATCTCTGGTTCAATGACGACCTGGTCGGTGAAGTAGGGGTCAACGCTGCCCTGTGTGGTCATTACAATTGCCCGATCGCCCTGGTGACCGGGGATGAAGCCGTCTGTCGCGAGAGCCGTGAAATCCTGGGCGACGCTGCGACCTATGTAGCCGTCAAAAAAGGCTTAACCCGCTACTCGGCGCGCCAGATTCCACCCGTGCGCGCCCGCCAGATGATCGAAGACGGAGCCAAACAATCGCTCCAGAATCTCGGAAAATTGAAGGTCTATAATCCGGCCAAACCGGCGACGATCACGATCGAAGTCGAAACGGTGGAAAAAGTCGGCCAATTTCGCGGTAAGTATGGTGTCGAAGTGGTTGGCCCGCTCAAGGTACAGAGCAAGGCTAAAGATTGGATGGCCGCCTGGGATCAAATCTGGCCGTTTCCAGAGGCGTAAGTGGTAAAGAGTAAGTGGTAAAGAGTAAGTGGTAAAGAGTAAGTGGTGAATTACATATCTATCACTTACCACTTACCACTTACCATTTACCACTTACCATTCACCCTTCCAGGATTACAGGGGAATATCATGCTGATTCTAACCCGCCACGACGTTGAGGCGTTATTGACGATGCCCACCGCGATCGACGCGGTCGAAGCTGGTTTCCGCCAATTAGCGCTGGGCAATGTGGTCATGCCACAGCGCGCGGCCACCACAATTGCGCCGCACAATGGGTTGCATCTCTCGATGCCGGCCTTTGTCGGCGGGGAACCAGGCACGTTGACGATCAAAATCGTCACGGTCTATGGTGATAATCAAACGCGCTTTGGGTTGCCGATGATCCAAGGCGTGTTGTTATTACACGATGCACGCAATGGACAATTATTGGCCATGATGGACGCCGAACATCTGACGGCGGTGCGCACGGGTGCCGCCAGCGGGGTTGCGACGCGCCAGTTGGCGCGCCAAGACGCAGCCATTGTTGCGATCTTTGGAGCGGGCGCGCAGGCTGGGGCGCAATTGGCAGCGATGTGCGCGGTGCGGCCAATTCGGCAGGTCTTTGTGATCACGCGCAGCGGTGCCAAGGATGCTGACTTCTGTGCGCACATGGCGGCCAAGCTTGGCGTCGCCGTCATTGCCACGCGTGACGTGCGCGCCGCCGTGATGGCGGCTGATATTATCTGCACAGCCACCAATGCCAGCACCCCCGTATTTGACGGCGATTGGCTACAACCAGGCACGCATATCAACGCGGTTGGCGCCTATACGGCTAAGATGCGTGAACTAGACACGCGAACCATTCAACGCAGCCGCGTCTTTGTCGATCACCACCAAGCGGCCCAGACCGAGGCCGGTGATATCTTGATCCCGATTGTCAATCAAGAGTATGACTATGCGCAAATTGCTGGCGAACTAGGGGCATTACTCAATGGTACAGTCGCCGGACGCACGCAGGCCCAAGAAATTACGCTTTTCAAGTCAGTCGGTCTGGCAATGCAAGATGCAGTGACGGCGGCGCAGGTTTATGCGCTGGCCATCAAACGGGGCACCGGACGCCAGATCGACTTGTAGACGTGATCCATCTTTCCATAGGGATCGAGACCTGTCAGGTCGGTGGCAATTTTGAAATCGACCTAGCCTAAATCCTTATTTGGAATAGCCTGTAGTCGTTCGTTGTGCGGCCAGGAACGACTAAAGTCGTCACTACAATCCATGTAGATGTGCCTATCCACCCAATCGAAAGGTCAACAGGCTAGCCTTTTAGCCTAGCAACAGGAGGCAAAATAAGCTTATGCAGAAATATCTCGGCAAGGTCAATGCGCCAGAATTTCCTACCAATCTGGATTGGCTGAATACGGAACGGCCACTGACCATGGCCGAATTGCGCGGTAAAATTGTGCTGCTTGAATTCTGGACCTTTTGCTGAATTAACTGTCACCATAACGTCGCGCAGTTGCGCCGACTCCGTGAAATGTTTCCCAATGAACTCGTTGTCATCAGCGTGCATTCAGCCAAATTCCCAGCAGAAAAGATCACCGATAACATCCGTGAAGCGGTGATGCGCCACGGCATCCAACACCCAGTCGTCAATGACGCCGATTTTGCGATTTGGAGCCAATATGGCGTACGCGCCTGGCCCACTGTGGTGCTCGTTGATCCGCAAGGCAAAGTTGTGGCCCAACAGTCGGGTGAAATCGAAGCGCAAGCGGTGGGCCAGGTGATTGCCCAAATGATCGCTGAGTTTGATCAAACTGGCTTGCTCAATCATGAACCGATTGCGAACTTGCAGTTGGAGACCACCAAAGCAACGCCGCGTCCGCTTAACTTTCCCGCCAAACTACTCTATGCGCCTGGTGACCGGCTCTTTGTTGCCGACACGGGTCATCATCGCATCCTGGAAGTGCAACTTAGCGTAGACGGCCTCGCCGGTGCAATCGTGCGCACCTTTGGCACCGGTAAACCGGGCTTGCAAGATGGTGGAATCCGGCAAGCACAATTCCATGATCCGCATGGCCTTGCGCTGGCTGGTAACACGCTTTATGTGGCCGACACGGAAAACCATGCCATTCGTGCGATTGACTTAGTGCGAGAAACAGTGCGCACAATCGCTGGCACGGGGGAGAAAGGCAAGGGGCGACGTGCGCAGGGCAACACGCCAACCACCGTTGATCTGCGTTCCCCGTGGGCGATCGCGGTGCTGGACCAAGTCTTGTTGATTGCGATGGCCGGTTCACACCAGATTTGGATTTTGCTTGAGGAAAAACAACTGGGTGTCTTTGCCGGCACGGGGGCGGAGGCCCTGCTCGATGGTGCATGCGCCGAAGCGGCCTTTAATCAGCCGAGCGACTTGGCGCTGGACATGGGGCACCTCTTTGTCGCCGATGCCGAAGCCAGCGCGATCCGGGCGATTACCTTTGATGAAAACCCGGTTGTCTTTACATTGGTAGGTCAGGGTTTATTTGAGTATGGCGATGTGGACGGTGTTGGCCCTGCGGTGCGGTTGCAACATCCAACCGGCATTGCCAGCGCGCACAATTTGATCTATATTGCGGACAGCTACAATCATAAGATCAAAACGCTTGATCCAACGACTGGCGAAGTGCAGACGCTGATCGGCACAGGCGCACCAGACATTACCAACGGACCGTTTACCTCGGCGCAACTCTATGAACCAGAAGGTTTGGTGGTTGTCGAAGAGCGCATTTATATTGCCGATACAAATAATCATCTGATTCGGGTGGCAAACTTAGAAACTAGGCAGATAACGACCTTGAAGCTACTTTAGCGGTGCAAGGAAAAAAGGCCAAGGTAAGCTATCAATTTGTGCAGTTGCGCGCTTGCGAGTGCGCAACTGCACAAATTGTCAGAAAAATGTAATGTCGTTCAGGCTTAAAAAGGTGTTATCTTGGATAATGCAGTGTTAGTCAGTACAGTTGCAAGGAGAAACCGCGACCCCTCCCTAGTCCAGACCCCTCCCTAGCCCTCCCCTACAGGGAGGGGATTGATCAGGGGAAGATAATATAACCCATTCTGTCCACCAATCAGTTCCCTCCCTGTAGGGGAGGGTTAGGGACACTGCCATTAAGTTAAGCGAATTGATGGGTAGCGTAGGTGCGGTTTGTAACCGCAAAAGTCTGGGTTACCTGAGAACGGGCGGTTACAAACCGCACCTACGTAGCCTTAACTTAATGGCAGTGAGGTTTAGGGTGGGGTCTAGTTGCTTCCTACCGTGCAACGCTCGGCTTATCACAACCAGGAATTTCATGGCACTCATTTTCCAACGAACTTTATGTACACTACAAACCTGAAAGGAAACTAATGACTACTTGTTTTGTGACCGGCGCGGCCGGTTTTGTCGGTTCGCATTTGTGCGAACAATTGCTAGCCAAAGGCCACACGGTTACCGGCGTCGATGCCTTTATTCCTTATTACCCGCGTGCGCTCAAAGAGCAAAATCTCACCAATTTACGCAACGCTCCCGGTTTCACCTTCTATGAAATCGATTTGCGCACAGCCGATCTGACAGAAGCTTTGGCCGGTGCGGAAACAGTTTTTCATGTGGCCGCCCAGGCTGGCTTGGTGCGTAGTTGGAGCGAATTTGACTCTTATATGACCTGCAACATTCAGGCCACCCAACGGTTACTGGAGGCAGCCGTCAAAGAAAAAGTACAGCATCTAATTAAAATTTCCACCTCTTCGGTCTATGGGCGCTTTGCTACTGGCAATGAGGAATCACCCTTAGCGCCAATCTCGCCCTATGGCATTACCAAACTGGCCGCCGAACAACTTTGCCGTGCCTATGCCGCCAATTTCAATTTGCCGGTCACCGTCCTACGCCTCTACTCTGTCTATGGTCCGCGCCAACGCCCGGATATGGGGTATAATATCTTCATTCGCGCGCTGCTCAACGGCGAATTGATCACAATTGACGGCGATGGCAATGACAGTCGCAGCAATACCTATGTAAAAGATTGTGTCCAGGGCATTATTCGGGCCTTCGAAACGCCAGAAAAGAGTAGCGGCCAAACGTTTAACATCGGCGGCGGTGAAGAGGTAACGGTTAATCAGGTGTTGGAGATATTGGAAGAGTTGAGCGGCAAAAAAGTTCGCACAACGCATGGCCCAGCCCGTGCCGGGGATCAAAAACGCACGGTGGCTGATACCAGCAAGGCCCAACAACTGTTAGGCTACGCGCCCAGCACCACAGTGCTCGACGGTTTACGCGCGCAGTTGGCCTGGCAAAGGAGTTTGAACGGTTAACACAGAATGGGTAATGGGTAATTATTGAGCATTAACCATTCTTATGATGCGTCTAGCCAACGCCGCACAATCCCCTGGAGCATTGTATGAAATTCCAACTGCGGTTTTGGTTGCCGCTTTGTTTGCTAACGATAAGTACCATCGCCTTCGCCAATTCAGCCGCAGTCGCGGCTGCTTTGCGCGCGACCAGCCAACAGCAACCGGAAACTGGCTTTCGCCAAACGTCAGCTGACCCAGTAGCACCCGCCGCCACGCTGTCCAAGGATCCAGGTTGGCCCGCGTGGCTCGCATTGCCACACGCCATCCAGACCAAGGTCGATCCGCGCATTCTGGCCGAACTGAGCGGCGAAGGCACACCCACGGCTGCGCATGACATTCCAGGCTTGCCTATGCCGCCGCCGCAACCTTTACAGAAGACGCGATTTCTGGTCTATCTGCGCGACCAAACCGATCTGAGCGCCCAGCAAACTGCTGTCTACGCCAGCCAGGCCGATCGACGCCATGCGATGCTGGAAAGCTTGATCAGCACAACACAAGCAGCACAGACGGGCGTCAAAGGGTTGCTGGGTGCCCAAATCACCCAAAATGATGTCACAATGTATCAAGCTTTCTACATTGTCAACGCGCTGGCCGTCGAAGGCAGTTTGAGTACGCTGGTTGCTCTAGCGCAACGTGACGATGTGGTGAGGATCGTCGCCAATTATCCCTTACTCGCTTTCACCGATGAGCAGACAACCGCTAATCAGTCGCCAACGCAAGGTCAGGCGGCAAGTCTAGATCCCGCGAACTGGAATATTAGCATGGTGGGGGCGGATCGAGTTTGGACCGAGCTGGGCATCAGGGGGCAAGGCGCAGTCGTGGCCGGCTTTGACACAGGGGTGGATTTATCCCATCCTGCTCTCGTTAAGCACTACCGCGGCAATCTGGGCAACGGCCAGTTTAATCACAATTACAACTGGTTCGAACCGGACAGTAATTTATACGCGAACGGCAACTTGGGGGCGAGTATGACCAGCCAGCCGCATGATTGTGCTGGACACGGCACGCACACGATGGGCACGGCGGTTGGTGCGGGCGATGGACCAGGCGAACAGATTGGCATGGCGCCTGACGCCACTTGGATTGCGCTACCCGGCATCTGCTTCGGCACCATGCCCGGCGGCATCAACGATGACATTGGTGCCTTAAAAGCCTTTCAATGGCTCTTCTGCCCGACGGATCTGACCGGTGATCTGGCGACGGCCGATTGTTCTAAAGCGCCCGATGTGGTCAATAACTCGTGGGGATCCGCCAATCCACTCAGCGAGGTGTTGCGCCCAGCCATTCAGAAATTGCGCGCGGCGGGCATTGCGCCCGTCTTTGCAGCAGGCAACCCGTCGGCTGGCCCCGGCTCGATTGGGACGCCCGCCAACGCCCCCGAAGCGATCACGGTTGGTGCGACCGATCGCAACGATCAGGTGGCTTATTTTAGCGGACGTGGCCCATCTTTTTATCCAGGCGTGCAGAAGCCGCAATTGACCGCGCCAGGCGTCGGTGTGCTTTCCAGTATCCCCGGCGGCACTTATATCGAGGAGTCGGGCACGTCGATGGCAGCGCCGCATGTCACTGGCTTGATTGCGCTGATGGTCGCAGCGGATTTACAAGATGGTGTGCGCGATTTTGACGTCGATGAGTTAGAACATTTTATGAATTACACGGCTATCGATTTGGGCAAAGTAGGGCCCGATGATGATTATGGTTACGGGCGCATCAATGCCTATGAGGCTGTACGTTGGGTGCTTTCCGCCGGTGATCTGCGCGGCAAAGTGGTGGATGCCAACACCAAGCTGGCCGTTGACAAGGCGCTGGTGCGCGGCATCAACAGCCAGCCAACCAACAATTTTAGCGCAAACACAAACGGTACTGGCCTCTATTCGATCACAGTGCCCGCCGGTGATTATAACGTCCAGGTGCAGGCGTGGGGTTATTATAGCGCAACATTTATACAGCAAACCGTCTTAGCCCACGCGCTTTCGCAGGCAGATTTTGCGTTGAAGCCCCTGCCCAAAGTTACCCTAAGCGGATTTGTGCGCAGCAGTAACGCGCCAATCGATCATGCGCTGATCTATGCCGAACAAAGTCCCGACGTTAGCACTTATTCGAATGCCGACGGCAGTTATGCGCTCGAGTTACCCGTTGGGACGCTGACGATTGGTGTACGTGCGCCGGGTCAACGCATCCAGCAAACGCTGCTTACCGTTGGTCCAAGTCCATTAAGCCATGATTTTGCCCTGCAAAGCGCGCCCACCATTTTGCTGATTGATGCCGATGCCCAAGGGGGCTGGTTCTCTGGCTGGTCGACCCTGAATGTCTTTCAAACGGCGCTGGATGATGAACAGTATCAATATGATATCTGGCGCATCCAATACAGCAACTTTACCGGCACCAAAACCCTCAGCGACGGCAGCATCGGCTATGGCATCCCCCCCCTGGCAACTTTACAGCCGTACCAATTAGTCATCTGGGCCCATCATGGTTGTGCCTTTGGTTGCTATTCCGGTGGGACGCCACGCGTGATTGGGGCAGACGAGACGTTGACGAGCTATCTCGATCAGGGTGGTCGCCTGATTTTATCGGGCCAGGATATCGGCTCGGACAATGGCACCCCACTTTTTGACCGCTATCTGCATGCCCGCCAGGAACTGGTCAATGCGGCGACGACAGACGATACCCTGACCGGCGCTGGCTTTTTGCAGGGCATCAATCTCACAATCACCAATGCCAGTTTGTATGGCTATGCGAATGGCTATATCAATCTCTCGCCGGATGGGGTTGCACCCGCGGCCAATGATGGTGCGGCCTATCCGGTCTTGACTTATACGGGTAACCAGAGCAGCGCGGCCTTGGCGATTGACAGTTGCACGGCCCCCTATCGGGCTGTTTATTTTGCCGTCGGCTTCGAAAACATCGGTCCGCGCGCCGGTAATCGCAGCCCGGCGCTGGCCGAAACCTTAGGCCGCAGCATTGAATGGGCAACCGGCAACAAACCCACCTATAACCTCAGTCTCTCGGCCAAACCCACCACGCTACTCGGCGCGGCTGGGGGACGGATTAGCTATCAGTTGCACGTCGGGAATACAGGCGCGTTGACTGCCACTATGCAGCTTGCTTTCGCGGGCAACCAGTGGCCGACGCAACTAACTGATCCCGACGGCAATACACTCACACAACCCCTCACGCTGGGGCCGTGCGCGACGCGTGACTTTACGCTAAGCGTCGATGTACCGGCGGCGGCCCATGCCTCGGATAAAGACAACGTCAACGTAAATGCAACTTTCATGGACAACTTCGCCCCAGCACAAAGTCTGGCCTTGACGACCGTGGCTTTCCCCAGTTGGCAGAGTGAATTATCACTGCCCACCGTGCGCTTTGGCTTTGGCACAACGGCCATGCCCAATACACCCTATTTTTATACGCTGGGCGGCGCGCAAGTGAACAATTCAGGCAGTGGCTACCAATTTCTTTCCACGAATGAGCGCTATGACACCTGTGTGCGGCGCTGGGAAACGCTGGCGCCGTTACCCGAAGCGATTGGCTTCCCTGGCAGCGGCGTGCTCAATCGCAAGCTCTATGTGGTCGGCGGCGTTCACCGGCCATCCGAAGGCCAGTCGGTTTCAACCCCCAGCGACCAAGTTTATGTCTACGATCCGGTTAGCAACCAGTGGGCGGCTGCCGCCAAGCTGCCCAGAGCGGCGTCCAGTGTACCGGTCGCTGCGACCAATGGTCAACTTTACGCCTTTGTGGACGATGACACACCTGGCCCTGGCCACACCTATGCCTATAATCCGCAGCAAAATCGCTGGCAAGAAAAATCAGCGCCGCCCGGCACGCGCAACCTCCACTTAGCTGCGGCTGCCCTCGACGGAAAAATCTATGTAGCACGCGATGGGTTGGGGCAGGTTTATTTGGACGTGTATGATCCGGCCACGGATAGCTGGTCGAGTGCAACACCCCTGAATGCATCGCTTCGCGCCGTACCTGGTCTCACCGCCGGTCCCGATGGCTTTTTGTATGCCACCGGCCTCCAGGCCAAACGGGGCGGTGCCAGTCTGGCAGAACGCTACGATCCGCAAAACAATCGCTGGGAAATGATCTCTAATTTGAACAATCAATATCATTTCGGTGCAGCGGCCGTCTATGCCACCGGCCGGATCTTTACAGTAGGCGGTCTGGCGGGCGCAAGCGTCGAAGCGTTGCCGATCAGCCATTCATTTTGTTTATCCGACAAAACAACCCAACAGACAACCGTCACAGCCGGCGGCCAAATCACGTACACGGTCAAATTGAATGCCGATACGATCAACCTGGACAACGTAACCATGATTGATCCGTTGCCTGTGCAGGCGACGTTTGTTGGTTTCGGGGCGAATAACGTTGCTGCGGTCTATAACGCCGCGCAACGCCAGATCGAGTGGCGCGGCGCGCTGCCGGCCAATCGCGACCCGGTCTATTTCAGCTACGGATTGACCATTGCTGAGGAAAATGTGCCGGCAGGGGAGCAGATTGGCAATCAAACCAGCTTTGACAATGGCAACACGCTGCATTTCACGCGCGCGGTCACCAGCACCCTGATCGCACTTGATCTGTCCGCCAGTTCAAAAGCAGTAGATCGCGCGCAGGCACTGAGTGGAGAGGTGCTAACCTATACGATTGACGTGCGGGGGCGCAGCATGGCGGGTGGCCCCGTGAGCTTGCGCGATCCGTTGCCCGTTGGCGTCGCGTATGTGCCGGATAGTTTGCGTTTTAGCGACGGTGCGGGCCACTACGACGATGCTACGCGCAGCATTGTTTGGGATGGTGAGTTGCGCGCCGGCTCCAATGCCTATCTAAACGCCAGCGATGATTATGTCTGGGGCGATTCGGATGGCAATGGCCAGTTGCCGCAGGTCGGCTTTGCTTGGGTGGATATCAGTCAGACCGGCAAAGCCCTCAGCGGCGGCGATGATGTATACAAATGTAATCTGCCGATTGGTTTTGAGTTTACGTTCTATGGCGCTGCCCAAAGCACCTTCTGCCTCAGTTCCAATGGACTCATCTCCTTTAATACCCTCAGTGATCCTGGGTACAGCAACGTTTGTCCATTGCCAGCCCCCACGGCGATCGGCGATCAAGTGATCGCAGCCTTATGGGACGATCTGGTTGTCAATCAGAGCATGCACTATCAAACCTTGGGCGTGACCCCCAATCGAACGTTGGTGGTGCAATGGGAGGGGGTGCGCTCGTACGCCACGCCCAGCGCGCGTCCGGCCACTTTCCAGTTGATGCTGTACGAAAATGGCGCAATTCGCATCCAAGTGCTCCGTGCGGATGGGTCAAAAGGCGGTGCTTCGACGACTGGCGTAGAAAATTTCCGCGCCACGCGCGGCCTGACCTATGCCTGCAACCAATCGGACAGCTTGCATGACAACCTGGCGGTGCTTTGGATGCCACCAGGGGGGAGTACGGGTGAAGTGCAGAGCAATTTGCATTTTCAAGCCATGAGCGAGGGTAGTTTAGGGGTGAATACCTGGCTGACCAATACGGCCACAATTGCGACTTTGCAAGGCGATTTGCTGCGCAGCGCGGCAACTTTGATCAATTCGGTTGATCTCAGTACATCGGGCGTGCGGGTGAGCAAAAGTGAAGTCAATGTGGGCGAAACGTTTGAGTATGCGATTACCTTGCGCAATACAGGGCTGTTAGCAGCCAACCAAGCCAGCTTTGCCCTGCCCTTGCCCAGCGCAATTACCTATGCCCCAGATTCACTCTTCTGCGACGCTGGCCAGTGCGCCATCGAGGCGCAGAGTGTGCAGTGGGCCGGGGCGCTTCACCCTGGCGCAACGGTCAACGTGCGGTTGAGCGCCCAATTGACCACGATCCTGCCCGACCGGACGCCCGTGACCACCACGCTGCAATTGAGTGATGGCTTTGGCCAGCTTTACACCATCCCCAGCACTTTCTTGGCGCGCCGTTCTGATCTGAGTGCGTCGTCGCTCCAAATCATTCCACCCTATGCCGATCCTGGGGCAACGGTGAGCGTCGCGCTCTTTGTCCGCAACCTGGGGAGCCTGGAGACAACGGCAGAGGCGCAGATCAACGTGCCGGCGGGTTTAATCTACCAAGCCGACTCGTTAGTGTGTGGCACAGGTGAATGTACGCTGGATGCGGGTATAGTCACCTGGCATGGTAGTGTAGCGCCGCGTGGCCTTGTCCCCATTCGTTTCCAGGCCATGGCGCCAGCGAGCGCGCATTACGGCGACTTGTTTACTGGCACCGCCCTGGTTAAAGACACCGGTTATGGCGGCGAATATCCTTTAACGGCCACACTATTGCTGGCTCGTACAACCTATCTACCGTTAGTGTTAGGACCGGAGCGTAAATACTGGCTCTATTTTCCGATGGTGGCGCGCTGAACTGGCGCATGGCTAGCACAAAAGCAACGGGGCGAACCCTTAAGGGTTCGCCCCGTTGCTTTTGTGCTTCTGCACTAGGATAACAGCGTCTGTAATTTCTGGACCAGCACCGTGGTACTGGGTTCGGTTAAGGTGCTGCCATCGGGAAAAACGAGGGTCGGCACACTCCGGCTACCATTATTGATGCGGGTCACCAATTCGATAGCGGCTTCGTCGTTGCTGATGTTCACCTCTTGGTAGGCGATTTTCATGGAGCCCATCACCTGCTTTGCGCGCCAGCAATCCGGACACCATTCCGTTGTGTACATGACGATTGGCCCACCTTGTGTTTCACTCATGTTTTGTTTATTCACTTTCTAATTTATAGCTGGATCAAAACGGTCCATTTTGTTTAAGAAAACTATCAATAGTCTACACTAGCTACGCAAATCTGCAAGTAGGAGAACGCACAAAGTTTGCATCTGAACCAGATTGCACGTTAGAATGGCTACCGTTTACAATTGTCTTACAAGCGTTCTACCTTAGGAGGTCATTTATGCAACGCAGTGACTACACCGCCGCCAATCGGCACGCATGGAACGAAGCAGCACCGATCCATGCCGAGCAAAACTTTGCTCGGCTATTAGAAAATTTTCAAAAACTGGGCTACAGTCTGCTCGATCAGGTCGAAACTGCGTTGCTCAAACAGTTGGATGTAACGGGCAAACAGGTGGCGCAACTTTGTTGCAACAATGGCCGCGAGCTCTTGTCGATCAAAAATATGGGCGCCGGACGCTGCGTCGGTTTTGATATCTCGGAGGCCTTTATTGAACAAGGGCGCCAGTTAGCCGCCGCCGGCCAGATTGACTGCACACTAATCGCTACGGATGTGTATGCCATTTCGAGCAGCTACGACAGCAGCTTTGATCTAGTCTACATTACAATTGGGGCGATGGGTTGGTTGCCCGATCTGCCCAGCTTTTTTCAGTTGATTGCGCGCCTGCTCAGACCGGGTGGTCATCTTTTTATTTATGAGATGCACCCGATCTTGAATATGTTTGAAGGCGACGATCAAGCGGATCCACCGCCGTTGCACCACTCTTATTTTCGCACCGAACCGTTGATTGACAACGAGGGTCTCGATTATTACGGTTTTACCGAATATGCATCGGCGCCCATGTATTGGTTTCCCCACAAAATGGCCGATGTGATCAGTCTTTGCCTACAAAACAACCTAAATCTCGTTGCCTTCCAAGAATACGACCATGACATTTCGAATGTGTTCGCCCATTTTGCCCACTTCAGCATCAAACCGCCGTTATGTTATACCTTGATCGCGCAAAAAAGGATCGCGCGCAGCTAACCTTCCGGGAAGCGGTCAAGCACCCGCTGGTTAACGGACCAAGCTTTGACCGCTTCCAGGAAGGTTGTTAGTTCAACCCATCAACCCCACAGACAAGGTTGTTAGTTCCCCCCTGACCGCTTCCCGGAAGTTACCGAGTAGCGGCCAGGGAACAAAATCAGGTGTGGCTGGCGTTGATTGGGGCATATTTAAGCAGAGAACCTTTACCAGCATACCCACGCCCATCCAAGCAACCGTAAGGCTTTCGTTGGGAGTTATGGTATGATTTTGACAAAAATGCGTCAATAAAATTATCAGGAAATAAAATTATCACGGAGAATTTCATGAAAGCAAAGTTAGTTCTCATTTTAGTAGGGCTCATCTTTTCCACGTTTTTGATCGCTGCCTGCAATACGGATGCTGAGCAACCAACCGCCACAACCGCACCAGCCACTATGGTTGCGGCGACCGTGGCGGTAGAAGCGACAGCGACCACCGCGACCACACCCACGATTGTGGCCGCGCCAACGCTGACAGCCACGGTCGCGCTCACCCCAACCCAGCCGGTTACGACCATGCCTGTGCTCACGGGGACCACCAGCACGACCATCACTGCGCCTATCAGCACGCCAATTCCGGATGAAATTGCCGTCAAAGAAGTCGCAGCCGCCTTAGCCGCGACCCTACCGATCACCAATACGGACACGACGACCAATGCCACGGGCCTTGAAGGGGTAAAGGCTTTCAAGCTTACCACCGCCGCCAACAGCCCCGTGCTTTGGCTGGCCTACACCTATGGTTTACGCAACTTTGACCCCGAACAGAACCATGTGATTGCGATTTACACCCAAGGGGCCACGGGTTGGCAACTTATCGCCCGCCAAGAACTTAAGGAGCAAGGCACGACGGATAACAGCGCACCTGTGCCCGATTATCTAGGTGATGGTTCGGTGACACAAGTGAACGTGGAACCTAGCCACCTCTGGATCCAAGTAGAAGGGGGCGTCGGCGCGCACAGCGGCCTTTATAGCCTGTTCAGCTTTGACGGCAAACAACTCAAAGCCGAAGCCACCAGTTTCAGTTCCAGCCCAGGCGTCGGCAGTTTGAAAGATCTCAATGGCGATGGCATTCAGGAAGTGTTGCTCGACGCCACTGACTATTATGTCTTTTGTTATGCCTGCGGTGTGCGCCAGGTTCAATCTAATATTTTGCGCTGGGATGGCACACAACTGGTGGCGGTCAACCTGATCCCATTGCCCGATAGCGCGCCAATGACTTTACGCACGCTCAACGAACACCTTGTTACCCTGGCGCAGGCCGGTTTGTGGAAGGACGCCCTGGCCAAGTTGGATGAAGCCACCAAAACTCAGACGACAGATGATCCAACCTTCACCTGGAACGCGGCCTTTATCCGCCTGAATGCCGAAGCCAAGCGCGAGGTCGCCGCCAATGCCGAGGATGCCTATCCGTTGCTCAGCCAGGTTTTTTATGGCGATTATGCCGCTGCGGTCGAGATTATGCGCAAGCAAGCCGTGGCCGATCTTTTCCGCGCCGATTCACCGCTGATCGTCGGTACGGCCGCCGAAGGCAA
>JBBQBY010000024.1:0-26476 GCA_038318235.1 Caldilineales bacterium | reverse complement strand
ACCGTTGACTAGGCTGAAGCAGCACAGAAGTTGGCAGTTTGATGCCATTGGCCTGCAACTCGATCAGATAGCCTTTGTGCAGATTCCAGCGCACAAGCGTCGCGGCGTTTTGCAAGGGAATCTGCGCAGTTTCCAGTTGCGCTAGCCAGGCCCGGAATTGCGCAATCTCGGCATGATAGTCCCAGTTAGATCGCAATACCACGAGATCAGCGGCAGCAAACCATTGAAAATCGCCATTCCAGGGCACCGCGTCGACCTGATGGCCTAACTGGATCAATGCCTGCGCTACATAACTGTCACTTGTCGAGCACAACGGCCATTTCAGACACGTTGCAAAAATAATTTTTGCCATTCGTGATTCTCATTTCGTCGATGACACTGCGCCAGACTGGGGCGAACATTAGCATCTTTCAGGCCGTGGCCCAACCATAGTGGCCAACCCAAAAGCTCAGCGGCCACGGCCTGAAAGGTAGATGCCCCACTCTGAGCTACACTGGAGAGCTAGGGGTTTCCTCAAGTTCAAGCCGGCACGCGTGGCATAAACCGAAGAGCATCAGGTGATCTGTATTGACCTTAAAACCAAATTTCTGATCGACCTCATCAAACAAAGGCTGCACCAGCGCGTGGTCAACCCGTTCGACCTTGTCACATTGCTGGCAGATCAGATGATGGTGCGGCCCCTGTTCGGCAAGCTCATAGACGGTTTGGTTATCCTTCACCTGCGCCACCGTTACCAGGCCCAGTGCTAGAAAAAACTCTAGCGTACGATAGATCGTAGCGTGGTTAATCGCCGTTGTTTTGAGCTGAACCCGATTGTAGATTTCTTCTGGGGTGCTATGACCGTGTGTGCCGCGCACCGCCTCTAGAATCATCTGGCGTTGCGGTGTCAACCGAAAGCCATTTTTACGAATCAAAGTTTGATAATCATTAGAGGTATCTGACATAGAACTCCTTATGACAAAGATTTTCTTGTGCAGATTTTATCACTAAATCAGACGGTATAGAAATAGGCGAGAAAAAAACGAGCATGTTCCAGCCGCCAATCGATAGCGGACAGATTCTTTGAATCTGCTCGCTATCGATTGGAACCAGAAACGGAAAACCAGCATGTTTCACCCAGTAGAGATGGCCACCATTCATCTCTACTGATCTGACGTAAACAATCTTATTACAGATCTACCGTATTTGCAAATATTTTCAATAGATATCTTTATCATTAAACAATAGGAATAAAGCGCTAAACTAAGGGTATCATGCTACGACCAGCGTATCAAAGCTAATAGACAACGCAAATAAAAGATGAACTATTGTAGAAGTTTTGACAGCAGCACCTGCAAAAGTATTGTTCCTTGTTTATTTGCGTTGTCTATAAGATTTCATCACACCCGTGGTTTGCCAACGTGCGCTCACGACGACTGGTGCGGCCCTTCCACCTGCTGGTCGAGCAGTTTGATAGGCATGATAGTCGAAATCAATTTTTAGCTTCTGAAACTGGCTAAGCGGTGCTTGCCTGTAAAACAATGACTTGCTGGTCGGTTGGCAAGGTTGCTTGGCTCAACTCGACCGTGGCACTTTTCATCCAGCGAACACGTTCTTTGGGAAAACGCTTGGCAAATTCTGTAATGGGCAGGTTCATTCACCTTCTGAAAGCCCATCGCTGCGGGCGTGTACGGATCGGTAATAATCCGCCGGTTGTCCCCTTCGACTTTCACCAGCACAACGATCCGAACTGTTCCCAATAAAATCGGTGAGCAGGTCAAAGACCTGCCCACTCGATACAAACAATTATAGGTTTGTATAGTTCCTAATCGACATCAAACGTTTTTCAAACTGATCTACCCTACTTACCGATTGTGGCGGCCACATCAGGTGGGAGGAGTACGGCATCAACAACATGAATGACACCATTGCTGGCCATAATGTCGGCCTTGATCACGTTAGCGCCATTGACTGTGACCTTGCCATCCGCGACCTTGACATCCAACTCACTACCAAGTAAATCAGCACCAACTGCCTTCATCTCCATAGTGGGCGCCATCATCGTAGACACCTGATCGGAGGTAATTTTGCCCTTGACCACATGGTAGGTCAAAATACGCGTCAGCAATTCTTTGTCAGCCAACACGGTGTCAAGCACACCAGCGGGCAAGGCGGCAAAAGCCTCATTCGTCGGGGCAAAGACGGTCCATTCAGCCTTCGGGTCGGCTAATACATCGACCAAACCGGCTGCTTTCACAGCTGTGACCAGCGTCGAAAAATCAGGGTCGCCTGCTGCAATGTCAACGATCGTTCCCATCCCCATCGTGCCAGTAGTTTCCGTTGTGGCGGTCATTGTCTCGGTATCGGTCATTGTGGCAGTGTCAGTCATAGGCATCGTGTCGGTCATTGTCTCAGTTGCCGCCGTCGGTGTGGCGTTCATCTCCGTACTGCCTGCCATCGGTTGGACAGGCATACATGCGCCGATGAACAGCGCAGCACCTATTAACATGGGTAACCATTTTACTGCTTTCATGTGTCACTTCCTTATTGTGGTTAGAATGCTCGAACTTGGATAGTTGAACTGTATAGCTAGCGGTAACGGCCACGGAAAAAATGAAAGTTACCTAGTAAATGCGTAAGTAGGGACTTGCCAAAATCCCGATTTTATGTTCAAATCATTGATTTAATATTTTCAATATATGTACATTATCTTTATAATATATCATCATTGCTCGATGTTTAGGTACGCTTAATTCCATTTCAAAAAAATCAATCAAACATAGACACGGCTAGCGTTCGTAACTGCTCCTTATTCGCGCTATCGATCAAGACATGATCAAGACATAGTGGTCAGGATAATACAGTTGTAGAATGTGGTTATTGAGCCCTACCGACTACAGCGTCTGGTCCAAAGCTTAAGAGTTTTGCATGCTGTACATTACCTAGACACAAAGAAGATAGCTATTGAAGTGATATTCGAATGCGGCTGGGCTTAACGATGCAAAAGTCACTTTGAACTTACTGGCTAACATAACACACCTTGGCCTACGCTATCACGGTCGCAAATTTTTGCAATAATAAATCTTGTTAGATCCGAATCCTGATAGGGTGCGTCAGATTATAACGAACGTACAAATAAATCGACAGCTACTATTCAGTTATGTTAAGTAGTTTTTACAGATTTCAACCAAAACTTACCAATAGGAGAAATATTATGTCAATGTATGATAAGGTCTTTGAACTATTAGACTTTGCCCACTCACGTCAAAATTTAGTTCAAGGCAGTACAACCGGCAATATAGCGATGACCAACACAGCCGGTCTTGCGAAGGCAATGACCCAGGGATTGACCGATGTCGATATCCTGCAATTTGCCCTGACACTGGAACATCTGGAGGCCCGCATGTACAAGGATATGCTGGCGAAGAATATTTTGACCGGCAAGGAACTGAGTTACTTTCAGAATTTTGGGGCTGCCGAAGCCGCCCATGTCGATGCCTTAACCAGTGCTTTGAGCGCAGCGGGCGCGCAGCCAGTGCAAGCCAAGGCCAGCTATAACTTTCCGGCCTTTAACAATCGTGGTGATATTCTGAACTTTGCCAAAGTGGCCGAAGATATTGGCGTCGGCGCCTATCAAGGGGCAGCGGCGGCGATTTCTAACAAAGCCTATCTGGCCGCAGCCGGCAGCATTCTCCAGGTCGAAGCACGCCATGCCGCGGTGGTCAATATCTTGATGGGGACAGACCCCGTACCAGCAGCCTTCACCAGCAGTTTGACCGTGCAACAGGTGCTCGACAAAGTAAATCCTGTCTTGGGCAGCTGATGAATTCAGTGCAGGCAAATTTTTCGTTGCTTAGTCAGTTCCAACCTATCACCAAAAACAGTTCATTCATTCAAATTGATCGGCGTCCCTTGCCATTGCAGGTCGCCTTCACCATTAAGGAGTATTTATCATGACAAACCCTGTCACTAACCCAAGTCGCCGTCGCTTTATTCGTAACAGCGCCATGCTAGCCGTAGGTTCGGCTCTGGCTGCCAACTCATTCACTTTTGCCGGTGTCTCCGCCAGTTCACCCAAGCCGATCAGCATGGCCAATCTGGCGCAAGTATCGGATGGTGATTTAGCGATTCTGAACTATGCGTTGACCCTGGAACATTTGGAAGCCAAAGCCTACGCCGTGATCAATGCGAGTGGTCTGCTCAGTGGTACCGCCGCTGCCTATTTCAAAACCTTTGGCGGGCACGAATCCACCCATGTCGATGTCTTGACCAAGACGATCAAAGACTTGGGTGGCACACCAGTGCAGGCGCTGGCCAGCTACAATTTCCCCAAATTGAACAACCAGCAGGAAGTGCTCCAATATTTCCATGATGTAGAAGAACTAGGGGCAGCCGCCTATTTGGGTCAGGCGCCTCGGCTGCAAAACGCCGATTTGATCACAGCCGCCGTGAGTATTCATAATGTAGAAGCCCAACATGCCGCTGCGCTTGGCGATTTGATTGGTGTTTCACCTTCGCCGGTCTTTGGCACGCCCAAGACGATGGAAGAAGTGCTCGCCGTAGTTACGCCGATTTTGATGCCAGCCAACAGCATGCCGACCCAAATGCCGGGCACGGGTGGCGGTGGTTCACAACACCATTTCAGCGGGATGCGTGCGCTGTAAACTAGTTTAATCTAGTGATTCGCACAGCCAGCTTTTTCAATTAGTCAATGACGCAGATTTCGCAGAAAATTACACAATCATTTATGCGTGAACGCCGAAATCTGTATCATTGACCAATCAATTAGCAAGATTGATCGACAAGCAGTGGGCAAAGTGGTTGACTAAGGATTGCATTTTTAAGTTCGCGCATTTCTGCTCGAATGCCAGACTCCCAAAGGGGAGGGTAAGATGAAACACCCAGCGACCTTATTACAAATTTTTCATAAGTTTATCTGGCGGCTCTTATTCGTATGCTTGTTGACCAGCGGCTCAATTTGGGTGACAACCGCCCAAGCCACACCGGCATTTGCGAATACGCCCACGGCAATTCAAGCCGATCAGTCTGACAATACACCTGTACGCTTGATCGTGCCAAGCTTAAAGATCGATACTGCGGTCGAGTCTGTGGGTAAAGCAGATGATGGCGAGGCTGGCGTTCCGCAAAGCTCAAAAAATGTCGCCTGGTACAATGTAGGGCCAAAGCCAGGCGAAGCAGGCAATGCCGTGATTTCCGGCCATCTGGACGATAAAGTAGGTCCAGCGATCTTTTGGCGGTTGCGCGAACTCAAAGTAAATGACAAGCTTACCGTCGTGGACAAAGCCGGCACACAACGCACCTTTAAAGTGCTTGAAGTAGCAGCCTACCCCTATGCCAAGGCCCCGATCAACAAAATTTTTGGCTTTGACTTAGAACATGATCTGAATCTAATCACCTGCACGGGGCGCTGGAACAACAGTTCACACACCTATAGCCAGCGCTTGGTTGTCTATACTCGGCTGGTGGAGGGGTAGTAAATAGGATCGAGTAAAACTATTGCAAATACTAACCTGCGCAAAAGGCTACCGGACTGTAATCCGTGTAGCCTTTTGCTTTGCTCAACGTAGTGCTCCACATTTCGCTCCAACCTAGGCTAGTGTTACGCAAGCTACGACCTACACCTAAACCAGCATAACTCGCTCTAGGCTAAAAATTGATCGGCGATCGAGCGTGTAGTATACTTTTGTTTATCAACTAGGGAGCAGAGTCAGGAGACAAAGTGACAGAACAAACACTCGAACAAAGCGTTGCCGAAATATGGGCACTTTTTAAAGAGACGGATGCCAGGTTAGATGAGCGATTTCGCGAGACGGATGCCAGGTTAGATGAGCGATTTCGCGAGACGGATGAACGGTTCCGTGAGACTGATGCGAAGATACAGCAATATCTCCGGCAAAACACTGAGGCCATCAACCGGCTTGAAGGCTTGTTCCATACCCAATGGGGTAAAATGATGGAGGCACTAGTTGAGCCGAACGCGCTTAAGCTCTTTCAAGGTCGTGGCATTCAAGTCCAATATATTTATCCACGCGTGAAAACTCAGCAAAACGGTCAAAGCATGGAAATTGACCTAATTTTGGAAAATGGCACTGAGATCGTCTTGGTCGAAGTGAAAAGCACACTGGGTGTGGATGATGTGCGTGACTTTCTGGATGATCTGGCGGCTTTCACCAAGTTTTTCCCCAAATATACCAACTATCGAATTTATGGCGCGGTGGCTGGGCTGGATATTATCGAGGATGCCGACCGTTTTGCGTACCGGCAGGGCTTATTCGTCTTAAAGGTGGCGGGTGAGGGCATGGTGCAGATCAAAAACAATGATAAGTTTCAACCGCATAATTTTGGCAGCGCATAATGCGCTTGTCGACAACTTCTACCCACTTTGCATCGCCGCCTGTGACTGTACAGGCGGCGATATTTTTTAACCCAAATTTACTAATCCATTGGTTGCGATTTGGATCAGAATCAGGTACAATCTTTGCTAGCGAGAACACTTGTTCTTGCCGATCTGTAAAGTGATCAGATTTACAGACAAATAACAGCGTAGCCATTATGATGTAGATTCGTGCTTTTTTCGAGACCGGAACTCTGAGACTCAACGAGGTTGCGTAACTTATGGCCCTGGATAAATTGGTGGTACGCGGTGCACGCGAACACAACTTAAAAAACGTTACTCTGGAGATCCCGCGCGACAAAATGGTGGTAATCACCGGCTTGAGCGGCAGCGGTAAGAGCAGCCTGGCTTTTGATACGATTTATGCCGAAGGGCAGCGGCGCTATGTCGAATCGCTTTCTGCCTATGCGCGCCAATTTTTGGGTTTGATGGAAAAACCCGACGTCGATCAGATCGAAGGGCTAAGCCCAGCCATCTCGATTGATCAAAAGGGCGCAGGGCGCAACCCACGTTCTACGGTCGGCACTGTGACCGAAGTATATGATTATTTGCGGCTCCTTTATGCGCGCATCGGCCAGCCGCATTGTCCAATCTGCGGCGAACCGATCACACAACAGACCGCCACTCAGATTGTAGACAGCATTCAGGAATTGCCTGATGGCACACGTTTGCTAATCCTGGCGCCGATCATCAAAGACCGTAAGGGCCATCACAAATCCGTTTTTGAGGATTTGCAAAAGCAGGGGTTTGTGCGCGTGCGCGTCAATGGCGAAATTTACGAAGTAACCGAAGTGCCCGATTTGGATCGCTACAAAATGCACACGGTCGAAGCCGTGGTCGACCGGATTGTCGTCCGTCATGCCCAGGCAAATAGCAATGGTAAAAATGAGCAGGGTGAAAATGAACATGGTAAAAATGAGCAGGGTGAAAATGAACACGGTGAAAATGATGATGCCGGTATGGATTTGACCCGCTTGAGTGACTCGGTGGAGACCGCGCTGCGGCTGGGCGAAGGGGTGATGAGCATCGCCGATCTCACAGATCCCGAACATCCTCAGGATCGCACCTACAGCGAACATTTTGCCTGTGTCAAATGCGGCACCAGTTTGCCCGAAATCGAGCCGCGCACCTTTAGCTTTAACAGCCCGCACGGCGCCTGTCCAAGTTGTCATGGTCTGGGTGCATTGCAGGAATTTGACCCGGAATTGATCTTAAACACCGAGTTATCGCTGGACGAAGGGGCCGTAGTGCCGTGGCAGCGCCAGCATGACGGTGAGAATGATGGCTATTATCAACAATTATTAAAATCGGTCAGCCGCCAGTATGCAATTCCTTTTAATACGCCGGTTAAAGAATTAAGCTTAAAACAGCGCGATGTCATTTTGTACGGCCCGCCGCGCAAGGGCGAGAAGATCAAGCTGGAATATCGCACCGGCGGTGGCGACACGCGCACCTATGAAACTGGCTTTAACGGTGTGATCGCCAGTTTGCAGCGGCGGTTGCAAGAGACCAATAGCGATTATATTCGGGGCAAGTTAGAAGAATTTATGAGCCAACGCCCCTGCCCGGTCTGTCAAGGCAAACGCTTAAAACCCGAAGCCTTAGCCGTCACCGTAGGCGACCGCAATATTTATGAAGTGACCCAAATGGCCATTGAAGATACACTGGCCTGGGTGCGCGCCTTACAAGGTGAGGGTGGCTGGCTGGTAGATGGTAATTCGGGAAGTCGCCCTAATGGCTATGCTTCTGCCCCGAATGGTAAGCATGAAAATGGCAAGGGTGAAAAAGCGATTCCTACGCTACAATTTCAAGCGTCTACGCTCACGCAGCGCGAGCAGACGATCTCGAATCAGGTGCTAAAAGAGATCGCCGCGCGTTTGCAATTTATGGTCAACGTGGGGCTCGATTACTTGACGCTTGATCGCACCGCCGTCACGTTGTCGGGCGGTGAAGCACAGCGCATCCGGCTGGCTACACAAATTGGCAGCCAGTTGATGGGCGTGCTCTATATTTTGGACGAACCAAGCATCGGCCTGCACCAGCGCGATAATGCTCGCCTGATCGAAACCCTGCAAGGCATGCGTGACATTGGCAACACCGTGTTGGTGGTGGAGCATGACGAAGATACAATTCGCGCCGCCGATTGGGTGGTGGACATGGGGCCTGGCGCGGGTGAACATGGTGGGCATGTGGTGGCTTCGGCGGCGCGCAAAGATTTTATCAAATCTAAAGATAGCTTGACGGCGCAATACTTACGCGGCGAACGGCGCATTGCCGTGCCGACCGAACGGCGCGAAGGCAACGGCAATTATCTGCACATTCGCGGCGCCACCGAGAACAATCTCAAGAATGTCAGTGTGCGCATTCCGCTGGGCAAGTTTGTGGCGATCACCGGCGTTAGCGGCAGCGGTAAATCAACCCTGGTGGTGGATGTGCTCTACAAAAAACTGGCGCAGATGCTCTATAAGGCCAAAGACCGGCCGGGCAAGCATGAAGTGATTGAAGGCATTGAACATCTGGACAAAGTAATCGAAATCGATCAAAGCCCGATTGGGCGCACGCCGCGCAGCAATCCGGCCACCTATGTCGGTCTCTTCACCTATATGCGCGAACTCTTTGCCAGCATTCCCGAAGCCAAGGCCCGCGGTTTTGGGCCAGGCCGGTTCAGCTTTAACGTCAAGGGCGGGCGCTGTGAAACCTGCCAGGGTGACGGCATCATCCGCATCGAAATGCAATTTTTGCCCGATGTCTATGTGCCCTGTGAGGAGTGCAAAGGCAAACGTTACAATCGTGACACACTCGAAATTAAGTTCCGCGGCAAGTCGATTTCAGACGTGCTTGATATGACGGTAGAAGAAGGCTTGGAATTTTTCCAGAACATCCCCCGCATTCGCAACAAACTAGAGACGCTCAACGCCGTCGGTCTCAGCTATATTTCGTTGGGCCAACCGGCCACACAACTTTCGGGTGGTGAAGCGCAGCGCATCAAGCTGAGTAAAGAATTGAGCCGACGCGCGACGGGCAACACCTTTTATATTTTGGATGAGCCGACCACCGGTCTGCATTTTGAAGATGTGCGCAAGCTGCTCGAAGTGTTACATGAACTGGTCAACATGGGCAACACCGTGCTCGTGATCGAGCACAACTTGGACGTGATCAAAAATTGCGACTGGCTGGTCGACATGGGGCCAGAGGGTGGCAACAAAGGTGGTTATGTGATCGCGGAAGGTACGCCCGAACATATTGCCGCCAGCGAGAAGAGTTACACTGGTCGCTTTTTGCGCCCGATGTTGACCGAAGAGAATTATCTACTCAGGTAGGGACGACAAGGCACAACGAATTACGATTTTTGATTGACGATTTACGAAGCGGCTTCGCTAACGGTGCAACTTCGTAAATCGTCAATCAAAAATCGTAAATACTTTACCCGGTATTACGTGCGCTACCTGATCTGAATTATTTAACAAAGTGATCCACAGATTCACGTATAACTTGCAATTGGCAACAAGTTGTGCTATTATTCACATGATATAAGTTACGCTTTAGATTTATTCTGGTGGCTTTAGGCGAGTTGAGGTCGAGTTAAGTATGGGCAAGCGAAGTGGGGTCTCCCCACTTTTCTTATTGTACGGGATATTGTCATCAGCGTTATCCAGACAGAAGTTAGTCGTATTTAGAGTTATATGATTATTGATCATTTTGTTTTTTGCAGAGGAGTGCAAAGGGAATTATGTCAAAAGCTTTGATTGCTGGCATCAACCAGGTTGCCACCGACAAAGGTCTTGACCGCGAAGTCATTTTTCAGGCCATTGAAGCGGCATTGGTCTCTGCCTATCGGCGCAACTACGGCACTATGTCCAATGTGAGCGCCGAGGTGGATCGGGTATCGGGAGATATGCGTGTCTATGCGGAACGCGAAGTGGTGGAGGAGGTGTATAATTTACGCACCGAAGTCACCGAGCTAGACGCCCGCAAATCTCATCCTGACGCCAAGCTTGGCGACGTCGTCAGAGTACCGAGTGCCCCCGATGACTTTGGACGCATTGCGGCGCAGACGGCGAAGCAAGTGATCTTGCAGCGCATTCGTGAAGCGGAACGTGATACGGTTTACGAGAACTTTGCCCACCAGGTGGGTGAGATTGTTAACACACAGATTCGCAGCATTGATGCGCAATCGGGTGCGGTGACGGTCCTCCTCGGTGAAAAGCATGAAATCCTGTTAATGCGCGAAGACCTGATTGCTGCCGAAAAATTACGGCGCGGTGACTTTATTAGGGTCTATGTCGTGGATGTGCATAAAAGTACGCGCGGTCCGGTGATCAAACTCAGCCGCACGCATCGGAACTTGTTGCGCCGTTTGATGGAGCAGGAAATTCCCGAAGTGCGCGATGGGGTCGTGGAGATCAAGGCAATTGCCCGTGAACCTGGCGCGCGCAGCAAGGTCGCCGTGGTGGGCACGGTGCCGGGGATCGACCCGGTGGGCAGTTGTGTTGGCATGCGCGGGCTGCGCATTCAGAATATTGTCAACGAGCTAGCCGGCGAAAAGATCGATGTGATCGAGTGGAGCACTGATATTGGCTCTTACATCACCAACGCTCTAAGCCCAGCCAAAGTCAGTAATGTGATTCTGGATGAGCATAGTTCGATCAAGACCGCGGTGGTGGTGGTGCCAGACCGCCAGCTAAGCTTGGCGATTGGCAAAGAAGGGCAAAACGCGCGGTTAGCCGCCAAACTTACCGGCTGGCGCATTGACATTAAGAGCGAAAGTGAAGCCCAGTCCGAAGGTTTGGACAAATTGATGGGTGAGCGTTCACGCAAATCCACCAACGCCGCAGAAGATCTGTTGACGATGGCCGAGCGCATTTTGCGGAACGAAGATGAAACACCCGCCACCAGCGCCGGTGATCGGTTGTGGCAGGCGATGCAAAGCTTGCAAGATATTCCAGCCGTCACCTCAGAGACCATGGATGCCATGGATGCTAAATTGGCGGCTAAGGATAATAAGCAAAAATCGCGCAGTGTTGGAAAGCCTGAACCAGAGATCGAATTGCCAGTCGAAATACTGCCCGCCGAATTGGTCGTGCCCGAATGGCCAAGCGAAGCGTTGTTGGCGGAAGTGGGCGAACCCGCGTTTAGTGTGGAAGAGATTGAGCCACCGATAGTCGAAGCAAAGCCACCAACGCCAATGCCAGCCCCTGTCAGCGAAGATATCAACGCGGCAACTGGTTTGCCCCAGGTGATCACGGCCGATATGTTGCGGGCCCGCATGGCTCAGCGCAAACAAAACGAGCGCAAAACCGAAGAGATCGAAATTCCGGCTGAATTACTGGTCGGGATTACCGATACCAAAGAAGTGCTTGTGGAAGTCTGGGAAGAAGAAATTGAAGCGGGCAAGGGTAAAGGCAAGGGTAAAAAGCCTGCGCAGGTCATTGCGAAACCAGTGGCGAAGCCCAAGAAGAAGAAACGCCGACCCGTTGGTGACGAAGACGACGATTATAGCGGTTATTTTTGATAACTTTTGACAGCCCTATGATGCTGGCTTTTTCCTTAAGGCGCGATCAAAGCATAAAGGATCGAGTAGGTGCGTGCTTTTAGCCGCACAATTGAGGTATACGCAGCACGTGCGGCTACAAGCACGCACCTACGCATGATTTTGTTCGGCAAACGCGGGATCCTTATTTCATTGAAATGGCCTAATAGAATTCTAATCGGGAAAAGCCAGCGTAGGCAGATTAGGGAGGGGCCATGGCCCAACAGCCAAAGGGGATAAAACCCAAGCATGTGCCACAACGGACATGCATTGCCTGTCGGAAAGTAGCAGGCAAGCGGAATCTGATTCGGATTGTCCGCACTGAGCAGGGTGTAGAAGTTGATCCAACCGGTAAGAAAGCCGGGCGCGGTGCCTATTTACACCCCAATCAGGCATGCTGGCAGGCGATGTTAACGGGCAATCGTCTGACGCAAGCGTTACGCACGAACGTTAGCCCAGATAATCGCCGGGTGCTTGAAGCGTTTATGGCAAGCTTGCCCGTGCAAGAAGAATTCGCAGATGAGCAACCTGGGCCGTTAGCCCAGGCATCGACATAAATAGAGTTTTATTCATACAAGATCTTGGTGATTCAGATGTTTTCGTTAAAACTGGTTTCCAGTATGCGCAGCCATGGCGACTTGTAATCTAGACTTGCGATCGTTGTCGACTAGCTTCTTTGCGAGCAAACAGAGCGTGAGGCAGCAAAAGCCGGTCTTGCAACGAGGCAAAGTGCTAAGCATGGATCGCAATAACAGCCAGCCAGGCAAACAGCAGGGCCTGTGCAGAAAGACAAGCCGAGAGACCGACGGAGGACAGCCATGAAACGGTAACGTTGTTGGCGTCGCTCTTTGTAGAAGATTTGGATAAGTTACCTCTACAAAGCAGCAAACACAGTTCCAGTCCACCTTCGCAGCTCTCCCGCTTGTCTCTTCGTACATTCCTTCTTTGTCTTTGATTGGTTTTGCCTGTCTACAGCTAACAAGTGTGTAGTTCTATCATAGCTGAGTGATTGACGAACTCTATAGGGTGCGTTATATCACAGTGCGCTGAGCCTAACATGGGCGATTGCGCAAGGCCAATCGGCAGGGGATTGTATGATACAGTAGCGTAAAACCCGCAGCATTAGATTTGATTAAGACGATAGGGGGATTGGATCTATGACAATAAAAAGTAAAACGCCACAACCAGCCGCACAACAGCAGTCTAGAGGACAGCAATCGGCACGGCCCAATAATAATCAGAGAAATGGTGGGCAGGGCGGCAATGCGCAAAACCAAGCAAGGAGTGGTAACAGACCACCCAGCAACAGTCCAGTAATCGCTACGCCAAAGGCACCAGCCGCAGCCAAACCCCAGAAACTACCGACTGAAGTCATCGTTGGTGACTATATTACGGTACGTGATTTGGCCACACTCATGGAACGTAGCCCGATCGATCTGATCAAAATTCTGATGCAATATGGCATCATGGCCCCGATCACGCATAACATTGATCACGATACGGCTGTGATTTTGGGTGAAGAGTTACATGTAGCGGTAAAGTGGCCAGACCGGGCGCAGGAAGCCGTCGAGGAAGTGGTCAGCGAACCCGTGCCAGCCCATCAGGCCAAACGGACGGCCATTCGCCAAATTTTGAAAGATGAACACGAACAGAATCTGACCGAACGACCACCGGTTGTGGCGGTGCTGGGGCATGTTGATCACGGCAAAACGAGTTTGCTGGACCGCATCCGTCACACAGAGGTAGCCAAAGGTGAAGCCGGCGGCATTACGCAACACACCGGCGCCTATCAAGTGACTTATCAAGGCCACAAGATCACGTTTCTGGATACACCGGGCCATGAGGCATTTACGTCCATGCGGGCGCGCGGGGCACAGGTCACCGATATTGTCGTGCTCGTAGTTGCCGCGGATGATGGCGTGATGCCACAGACCAAAGAGGCGATCAGCCACGCGAAGGCCGCGGGCGTCACTGTGATTGTAGCACTAAATAAGATTGATAAGCAGAACGCTAACCCCGATCGCGTCAAAGAAGAATTGGCGAACGAAGGTTTGCAACCAGAAGATTGGGGTGGTGATACGATTGTCGTACCACTGAGCGCTTTGACCAACGTTGGCATCAACGATCTGTTAGAAAACATTCTTGTCGTGGCCGAGTTAGAACAATACAAAGCCAACGCCAAGGGCAAATGTGTGGGCACCGTGATCGAATCGCAAGTTGATCGACAACGGGGTGTTACAGCCACCTTGTTGGTGCAAAATGGCACCCTCATGCAAGGGGATACGGTTGTGGTCGGCTCGACCTGGGGCCGCATCAAGGCGATGTTCGATTATGCAGGTAAGCCACTGAAGAAGGCAGAACCAAGCACACCAGCCGTTGTCCTCGGTTTACAGGAAGCACCCGCTGCCGGGGATCACTTTGAACGCGTAGCGAATGATCGTGAAGCACGGCGCATCACAGAAGAGCGGCGTGAGAAATTAGCGGCCAACGCTTATGCCCTATTGCCAGAACGCCAACCGATGTCGCTGGAAGAACTTTTTGCGCGGATGGAAGGCACCGACAATAAAGTGCTCAACCTGATTGTGCGGGCCGATATGCAAGGCACGATGGAACCAGTCATGCAGAGCCTACAGGAGATTCATAACGAGAAAGTTTCGATTAAGATTCTGCAGGCGAGCATTGGCAACATTTCTGAAACCGATGTGATGTTAGCCGAAGCCAGTAGTGCGATCATCATCGGCTTTGGGGTCGGGGTTGATAAAGCTGCGCAGTCGCGCGCAGACCAATCTGGTGTCGAAATTCGACACTATGACATCATTTATAAAATGATCGAAGATATCGAAGCCGCGATCAAGGGGATGCTTGATCCCGTGTATGCCGATGTAACGATCGGGCATGCGCAGGTGCTCCAACTCTTCAAGTTGCGCAAGGGTGTGATTGCGGGCTGCACGGTCAATGACGGTGTCGTCAAACGCAATTCACTGGCGCGGATGTTCCGTGACAAAACGGAGATCTTCTCCGGCGTCAAGATCGAGGCATTACGCCGTTTCACGGAAGATGCCAGCGAAGTGCGGACTGGCTTTGAATGCGGGATCAAGTTGGCCGATAAAGATAATGAACTGCAAGAAGGCGACATTATCGAGTTCTACGAACGACAACGTGTGCGCTAAAAAGTAGCGATAACGGGCTGAGGCGGAAGCGGGGAGGCTGTGCTTTCCTCGCTTCCGCCTCAGCTTCTCTGTTTTTAGCGCGCTTATTCGTTCATTCCATTTTTGTTGAGAAACGGATTATGACCACCATTCGTCAGCAACGCGTGACCGAGTTGCTCTTTGAAGAATTAAGTATTATGGTCGCCAATGAATTGGACAACCCCAAGTTGAGTCTGGTTCAGGTGACGCGCCTCGAAATCAGCCGTGATCTGCGCAACGCCAGGGTCTTTGTGAACCATCAACAGGAAGATGTGTCCCCACGCGAAGTGTTGAAAAATTTGCAAAAAGCGGCCCCGTATTTACGCAGCCAGCTAGCCGAACGCTGCGGGTTGCGCATGGTGCCAGAACTGCATTTTTCTTATGACGATATTCCCGTCAAAGCGGCGCGCGTGGATGAATTGCTGCTCAAAATCGCGGCAGAGCGCAGTCAAGCACCCCAGACAGATAAAGTTCCGCCGGCAGAGCAATCTGTGGAGAGTAAGGAGTAAGGAGTAAATGGTCAGTGGTAATGACACAATTTACCATTTACCACTTACTCCTTACCATTTGTTGATAAATCTTCGCCTATATCATTACCACACAAAGTAACCCATGATCGAACCCTCACTAATCGAAGCCATCCACACCCACAATTATATTTTGTGCGTCAGCCATGTCAACCCAGATGGCGATGCCTATGGTAGTTTGCTAGGCATGGGCTGGATTTTGCACCATCTAGGCAAACAGGTCGTGTTGGCGATGCATGATCAAACGCTTCCGGAGTTTCAAAATCTACCGGGTGCGCCACAGATCATCGCCCCGAATGCAGTCACCGATAGTTACGATTTGATTATCTTTCTCGATGCGTCCAGCCGTGATCGTGTGGGCTCGGTTTATCAGGAAAATCGGCATCAGGGCATTCCGGTGGCGGTCATCGATCATCATATCACCAACACCTATTTTGGTGACATCAATTGGGTGCGCCCCGATTGCGCCGCCACCTGCCAAATGTTAGTCTATCTGGCCGATGCATTGCAGGCGCCGCTGACGGGCGCGCTGGCCGAATGTCTGCTCACGGGCATTGTCACGGATACGCTCTGCTTTCGCACCAGCAATACCACCGCAGAGGTCTTGGAAGCGGCCATGCGCCTGATTCGTGGCGGCGCCGACCTGGCAACCATCACCCAACGCACCCTAAATCAACGTTCGCTCGGTGTGTTAAAGCTGTGGGGTATGGTCTTGGCGCAGATGCAATTTGAAGCGGGTGTGATTTGGGCAACGATCAGCCGTGAACAAATGCGCCTGGCCGGCGATCTTACCAGCGACGGCCAACTAAGCAGCATATTGATTACTGTGCTTGAGGCCGATATTAGTGCAACCTTTACCGAAAAAATAGACGAAAAAGGCCTTTCGGCGGTAGAATGTAGCTTCCGGGCGAAACCGGGTTTTAATGTCGCCACCATAGCCCTGGAATTAGGTGGGGGTGGTCATCCAGCCGCCAGCGGCTGTACATTGCCCGGTACTTTGAAAGTGGTTACGACCAAAGTGGTGCCGGCCTTGAAACAAGCCCGCCAGCTTTATGCGAATAAATTGGCAGCGGCCCAATCGGGTGGATGATTGGCAACGCACAAAAAACTGAGAATCTCAAAATGGACCCTGAAACGTTGGCACAGAAAAAATTCGACCAAAAAAGATCTGACCAAAAAAGATCTGACCAAAAAAGATCTGACCACGGAGTAGACGCCGCACGTGCATAAACGTGATCAAGAACTTCACGGCCTGTTAATTGTCGACAAACCTGGCCAGCAAACGACGAGCACGCCAACCGAGGTCGATGCGCCTAGCATGGCGGAAGCCTCGGCCATGCCACAGCCATTAGCGGCAACGCCCACACGCAAGCCTACAAACCGCGATTTCACCAGCCATGACGTGGTGCAAGTTGTGCGCCGTTGGAGCGGACAGCGGCAGATCGGCCATACGGGCACCCTTGATCCAATGGCAAGTGGGGTGCTTGTGCTCTGTCTGGGTGCGGCCACCCGCTTGGTCGAATATTATCAAGGCCATGCCAAGCAATATTACGCCGAAATTGTCTTGGGCCGCGCGACTGACACCTACGATGCCACCGGGGTAACATGCGCGACCGCGGCGATTCCACCGCTTACATTGGCCCAAATCGAAGCCGCGCTGCAACAGTTTCGTGGCGATATTCTGCAATTACCCCCCATCTATTCAGCCCTTAAACAAGGCGGCGAAACCCTGTATCAAAAAGCCCGGCGCGGCGAAGTGGTGACTGTTACGCCGCGCCCAGTCAGCTTTTATCAGATTGACCTGGTAGCATATCGCCCACCCGACCGCATCTGCCTGCGCGTTCACTGTTCGGCGGGCACCTATATCCGTAGCCTGGCGTATGATCTGGGGCTTGCCTTGCAGACAGTGGCGCATCTGGCCGTTTTACGGCGTGAGGCTGCCGGACAATTTAGCTTAGCGGACGCGCATTCCCTGACCGAAATCGAACAGATGGCGCAACAAGGGCGTTTGAGCGAGTTGCTTCTGCCCCTAGGCGTTGGGTTAGATATGCCATCGATCCAGTTGGATGACGAGTTAATCCGCCGGTTTGGACATGGCCAGAAAGTTGTATTGGATAGCCCAGCCGTCGCCAACGAACAGCTGGATCTGCTAGTCGCCGGCTATGATACACAGGGTCGCAGTGTCGGCATCCTCCGCTGTCTAGCAGCGGCAACGCCACCCCATGTCGGTTTTGTTTGGAAGGCAGAAAAGTGGTTTATCCAGAGCTAGCCGCGCAGTCGTGCGGATCCCAAGTCAGCGTTGACACCGGGCAAGGTGAGCAAAGAGTCATCAACATGCAGATAACGATTGACATCGACAAAACCACACTTGACTGCGCCACCTTTTTGACGATTGGCAATTTTGATGGCTTGCATCGGGGCCATCAGGCGCTTTTGCGCGAGATCCAACAATTGGCCGCCCAGGCCTCACGCGCCAGCACGACCCCAATCTTGACCGGTCTAATCACGTTTGATCCCCATCCTTTAGCCGTGTTGCGGCCTGATCAGCCACTCCATCTGCTGACCACACCGCGCGAGCGGCTGACGCAAGCCGCGGCATTGGGGATTGACATTGGCGTGATCCAGACCTTTACGCCCGAAATTGCCCGCCTCGATGCGCGGGATTTTATGCGCCTGTTGAAGCAACATCTATGTATGACAGCGCTAGTCGTCGGGCCAGACTTTGCCCTGGGTCGCAACCGTAGCGGGGATCTCAATACGTTGCATGCGCTGGGCGAGGAGTTGGGGTATACTTTGCACATCGTCGAACCAGTGGCGTGGAGCGACAAACCGGTGCGCAGCAGTATTGTGCGCCAGGCATTGCAAGCAGGAAATGTGACAGAAGCGACCGCATTGCTGGGTCGCTATTATGCCATTACGGGTGAAGTGGTGCAAGGCGATCAACGCGGCCGGACGATCGGCATTCCCACGGCCAATCTACAGGCGCCAACGGATAAGTTGTTGCCGGCCAATGGTGTCTACGCCACGCTCACGTCAGTTCAAATAGGCGACAATGACGCGGTTGGGGACGCCCCACGCGTTTTTAATAGCGTCACTAATTTAGGTGTGCGCCCCACCGTGGATGGCGTCCACCACCGCATCGAAACCCATTTATTGGATTTTCCAGCGGCTGGACAAAGTGATAATTTATATGGGCGAAACATCACCGTCGAATTTGTGGCCCGCTTGCGCGGCGAACAACGCTTTGCAAATCTAGCCGGGTTGGTAGCGCAGATCCAGGCAGATATTTTGCAAGCACGTCAGATCTTACCCAGCGCCCCCCTTTCGCTTCCCCTCCATGATTAAATCTTTTGCCCTTGGCGTTTGCCTAGAGAAATCCGAGTTTCCTTACCGCCGAAACCGATTGGTGATCCAAATTGACGAAGGGTTCAGCTGCGCAACACAGGCCGGACGATCGCGCACAGCAAAGACCCAAGTTGGAACGGCGTTGCCCTTGTTGCACAGCTGCGCGAAACGGCTAGACAGACCAACAGGCCGTTCGCAACACAAACTCGCTTTCTAGAGTGCAAACATTTTGAGTTGGAGTTAGATGGTGAATTTCATGCGACGTTATTCTTTTTCTGTCTGCTTACTGGCTATTTTTGTCTATTCATTGACAAGTTGTGGCACAACAACCACCCCAGACGGTCCTCCACGTCCCCCAGCCTTAACATTACCTGAACCAATCAAGACAGATGGCCCGCCGATCCCCTTTCAAGATCCCAATCTGCGCGGCGAAATCGAGGCACGTGGCTATCCCGTCGCCAATCCCCAAGCGATGTTGACTTGTTTGGTGTCGGGTAAAGCTGTCTATGGGCTTACCTTGCAAAATACCAATGTGCGCGCGGCGCCACAAACCAATGCCTGTCGTGTCGGGCGCGTGCCGCGCGGCACACTTGTGCAAATTGTCGATAGCGTCGCAATCAGCAGTAGCCTGCCGATCAGTAGCAGCGCCGCCCTCAGCAATAGCCTAGTGATCAGTGCCAGCACCAACAATCCAACCGCACCAAGCATCGGCTACGTGGAAGATATCCAACCAATCTTGCTGCGCAGTTGCAATGCGTGTCACAGCGCCGTCGCCAAAACGATGGGTTTACAAGTGACCGAATATACCCCCTTGCTAAAAGGCAGCCAAAAAGGCCCAGTCATTGTGCCCGGCAATGCCGATACTTCTGTGCTTTGGCAACAAGTCGGCACGGGTAAAATGCCGTTGATTGGTAAATTGACCGCAGCAGAAAAGAGCTTGATCCATGACTGGATCGATAGCGGTGCCCTGAAAAAACGCCCGGCGGCCCCCGCGCAACCAACCAACCAACCAGCCCACCAAACAACCGTGCAGACGCCACCTAGCTCAGGGCTTTGGTTGGCGATCAAAGACGAACATATCGACCCGGTGCCCGACATTTGTCCGGCGAAAGTAGACTCGCCGCAGAGGTTAATCAGCAGTGAGTTAGTGCTGCCAATTAGCTGTGGCGTGGCACCGCGCGCGCTAGAATTACAAGCCTTGTTTACGCAATATTCAATTCCTGTCCCAGTGCCGACCCCAACACCGGCGATTGTGCGCGCACCCATCGTCGCCACCGCGGCCACGACAACGACGACGGCGCTTTCGCAGACCGCGCCTGCCGCCACACCGGTTGCCGCCGCGCCGGCGAACAATACCTATGCCGCGAGTGCGGCGCAGGCCGGCATCCAGGTGGCTGCGTTCAATTTACCCGCCCCCAGCAACAGCGATCCGGTGCTTAGCCCGGCTGGTGGCTTTTGTCTTGACCAACGGCTGCCTAATTTCCATCGTGGCATCACCGCGTTGGCCTTTGACCCGAATGGTACGCTCTATGTCGCCGATGACATGCCGCTCGATGAACACGCCGATCCCTTAATTCTGAATGATGCTTACCACCCAAGTCGCTCGATTTCGGTCTACAATCCCGCTAACAGTGGCAGTCTCTCACCGATTTTCACCGAATCGAGCCGCATCACCGGCATGACCTATTACAATGGTGCGCTCTACATCAGTCGCGCCGGCGAGGTAGGTCGCATTCCAGATGGGGGCAAATATGAGCGGCTGGCGATTGGATTTGCAGTCCAGAGCCAGCTCTTTCATGCCAATGACGGGATTGCCATCAGCAATAACTGGCTCTATATTTCCGCCGGCGGGATCCATGACGGTTACTCGGATGGCCCGGTCGTCGGGATTGGCGAAGCAGGCGCCCAAGCTTATGTCAGTGGTGGCAACCGGTTTGCCGCGCGCCTGGTGCGCGCCCCGCTCGATGCGCTGCTCAGTCAGCGCTCAATCGAAACGTTTCAGACTGCGCTGCGCGGGGTGCGCAACCCCTATGGGTTGACAACCGATCCAGCCGGCCAACTCTGGTTCACCGACAACGGCGCCAGCAATGTCCCCGACGCGATCAGCGCGGGCGACGAGGTTAATTTATTCAACCCCAATACAACCGCACCGGGTACGCCTGACGATGCCACGCCTTATTATGGTTTCCCGCTGGCCCTCAGTGGCAGCACGCCAGACTGGTATACCAGCCCCATTATCAGCATGCCTAATTCGGCTGCGCCAACCGGCATTACCTGGGCCTATGGCACGATTTTCTACGGGCAATATGGCCGCGATCCAGGTCTGTATCGGCTGGCGAAAACGGCAGATGGAAAAATTGTGAGCGAACGCATCATGCAAGTCTGGCCACTGCTCGCTGTCACCACCGCCCCCGACGGCGCGCTCTGGATCGGCACCGGCACCGGCGGGCTCTTCCGTATGACGCCCGGTTGTTGATGTTGCGGCGCCGGAACGATTAAGCGTTTAAGGCAGGTGGAAATCGGTCTGGTAAACTCAAACATTTATTTCTTCCAGTAAAAGGCCAGTAAGCTGGCAGCATCGTCCGCATTCAAAAAGCCACTGGCCTTGTGCTGGTGGCTTTTTCGTTTCCCTCATTGCCTGAGATTTGTCAGACCATAAGCGCTGGCATCCAAATCGGATATCATTGCTGTCAAGCCCTCGATGCCCACTAAACGCCATTAATAAACCGTCGCTAAGATGACGGCTTTGCGCCCATGTGATACAATCTTTCCTCTTTATCGCGTCTAGTTTTCAGAAATGATCATGCGCTTTCTCTTTCTTTCGGCACCATTGCCCGGCCATCTGGACTGGGGTGGCTATCTAGCCACCGCGGTTGAACTCCAGCGCCGCGGGCACGAAATTTTATGGGCCAGTGGCCAGGCGGTGGCAGCGCGCCTCAACCAAGCCAACCTGCCGTCTCACGCGCTGCAAGCAACGGGTTGGCGCTGGCCGCCGCCGCCACCTCTGCAATTCGCGCCTGATATGAGCCAAACGGTCATCCAACAATTGCGTGCTGAACGCGCCTTAGACCAATGGTTGGATGAAGCGCGGGTCAGCCAGGCTTGTCGCGAAATGATTGACCTGGGGCGCGCTTATCAGCCAGCGTTGATCGTCAGTGAGATGTTTGTCAGCGCGGCGGGTCTGGCCGCCGAGGTGTTGGGTCTACCTTTGGTCGTGGCCGGATGGCCGGCGATGTTACCCAAAGTAGCGGCGGACAACGAAGGTTTGAGCAACCTGGCGCGTGCCCGTTTGCAACGGCTACTGGCACAATTTAACATCAGTGGGCGCAACTGGACGCTGAGTGGCCCGCCAGCCTTATACTCGCCAACACGCCATCTCACTTATTGGAGCCCCAGTTGGTATCGCGGCATAACCTTGGGGCCGCAAACGCAGCATGTGGGTGGTCGCGTGCCCGATGCCGCTGTACACCCGCCTGATTGGCCAGCGGATAATCCCTGGGTCTTCATCACCTTGGGCACGAGCTTTGGCGCTGATCTAAATTTTTTTATCGCCGCCGCGCGTGCCGCCACAGAGTTGGGCTGTCTGCCCGTATTAGCGCTTGGCAGCCAACTGGCGGCGACGCAACGCCAGGTCTTGCAGGATCAGCTACCAAGCGGTGCGATCATCGAAGATCTGCTGGATCTGGATGCGATATTACCGCATGTGGCCGCCGCCATTCACCATGGTGGCGCGGGTACGACCCACGCCTTGATCACCCACGGTGTGCCGCAAATTATTGTGCCGCACGCCGCGGACCAGGGTCATCAGGCGCAAGGGGTGGCGCGCACTGGGATTGGCACGGCGCTGGCGGCAAAAGAGACGACGATCCCGCGGCTGGTCAACGCGTTGGCGCAACTGTTGCCGGATCTGTCGCCCTATCGAGTGCGTGCACAACAGTTGCAGGCAGAATTTGCGGCGCTGGGCGGCGTGACGGCGGCGGCAACGTTGCTAGTTGAGGCGGCTGAACAGAAAACCTAACAAGGCGAATTATTGCGCCGGTTCAAATGAATCGTAAGTCTATTCTATGTTGTCGATTTATCACCAAGCAAGGAGCCATTATCACTTATGCAAGCTTTAGTTGAGCGCATTCGCCAGGAAGGGCGTAATTTGGGGCAGGGAATTCTCAAGGTTGATGGCTTCATCAACCACCAACTGGACCCCGACTTGACCTTGGGGATGGGGCGCGAGTTTGCGCGCCGCTTTGCCCAAGCGGGCGCGACGGGCATTACGAAGATCATTACCGCCGAAGTCAGTGGGATTGCCCCCGCGCTGACCACGGGGTTGATGCTTCACGTACCGATTATTTACGCGCGCAAGACACGGCCAATCACCATGCCAACCAATTATTACAGCGCCAGCGCCCCCAGCCATACCAAAGGTGGGGTCGTTGAATTAATTGTTTCGCCCGAATATTTGTTGCCCACCGATCGCGTGCTGCTGATTGACGATTTCCTGGCCACGGGTAAAACGATTAACGCCCTGGCCAAGCTTGTGGCCCAGTGTGGCGCAACCCTCTGTGGGATTGGCTGTATTGTGGAAAAGGTCTTTGAAGGTGGCCGCGATCAGTTGGCCTATTTAGGCGTGCCGATCATCTCGCTAGCGGTGATTGAGAGTATGGAAGGCGATACAATTGTGGTGAAGGACGCGGAGGAGTGAGACAGGGCGCCTCACCTATTCATCGGGATCGGGGAGGATTTCCACGCTGGCGCCGGGCGCTGGGCGTGTATATTCAGCTGGGGTATTTGACAGTGACTTTTGATTGTTCGTTGATGGGGTGGTGGCGTTGGCAGATGGGCGGTTGCGCGCTGATGAGCGAGGGGCTTGATCCACCATCAACGGTTGTGGCGCGGCGCGGCGAGTTGCCTGCCAGCCAAAGACGAGCCCAACCAGAATCAGCAGGATCGGCCACCAACGGACGATGGCGTATTGCTCACCATAGACAGCCGCAAAGACAAAGCAGCCGAAAAGGGTCAATACACCGCCAGGGATCAAGGCCCACCATTGGCGATGGCGACCATCTGCCGCATAGAGCAAGAAAAAAACCAAACCCATGCCGATGAAAAGAATTTCTAGGTGGACAATCGCATTGCTCACACCGATCACAATCGCGAGCACGAGCATAAAACCACCAGGCAGAATCGCCCACCAGCGTTCAGCCCGATCGAGCAGATAGATATGGGTAAAGGCGCAGGTTAACCCCAAAAACAAGATCGGAGCAGTTTGTTGGCCACTGATCGCCGGCCCCGAGCTCAAATAGATCATCACAGCCAGCGCCAACAGCGTCCACCCTGGGATCAAGCGCCACCAATGCTGGCGTGATGATAGAAATCCAACCAGAAAAACAACACCCAATACCGCGAGCACCCCAGCAAGAATATACTGGGTCCAGCGTTCATATTCAACAAATGCATCAAAGTTAAAGAGCAAGAGCAAGGTGCCGCCCACGATGCAACCAATGGACCATAGCAATGCGTTCAGGCGATAGGCAGACAAAACGTAAACACCTCTAGCATACGGATAGGGTCAGACGCAAGCCTGACGGAAAGCCAGTCAACGGCGTTATAGGCCGGCTGGTTATGGATTTACAACCAGTAACGTAGCGATGTCGACGTTCAATTTGACAGCCGATGTCAACATCCAGCCGAGCTTCCCATCATCTAACTTGACTTGTAGCCATTGATTGTCGGCGCTCCGGCCCACCACGGACAGGGCCGCTTCAAAAGGGAACAGCGTTAGCGACGCGGCTGTGCGATCGGGCGTGGGCCGAGCATTAGCGCCCGATAGACTGCTAACCGTTAAGGTTGCTTCGCCGCCAGTTGCACCCGTAGTTCCCGACAGAGTTGTTGTCGTCGTCAGGGTAGCAGAGGTGGATGGCACTGGCAATGTGTTTGTATTACCGTTGACATTCACATATTCAGCAAACACCCAGGCCAGGGCGCCATCTTCAAGCGTGATTTGTAGCCATTGATTATCGGCTGAACGGCCGGTCACTTTATAGCGCGCGCCATTGCTTAAGAGCTTGATCGGCGTACCAGTCGTCGTAGGCACAGTTCGAGCATTTAGGCCGGTTGAGATATTAATCGTCGCGGTAAGCGGCGCACTCACCAGCAGTGGCTCAGTGGTTGTCGGATTGGTAATCCCAGTAATGTTCGTAACGCCGGTCGTGTTGGTAACACCGACGGTGAGGGTAGATGGGATGGTGCCTGTCACGGCTCCAGTGGCGGCGCTTGGCGCAGGTGAACTCACCAAAGGTACCAAACCGAGTTCGACGCGCCGTTGATTAGCTTCGTCCAAACTCACCAATTGGGATGAGCGGTCAACAAATTCTGCCTTTACCCAAGCCAACGAATTTCTGGCCAACGCCACCTGAATCCAATCTTGCTCCTGCGCCACGACCAGCACACGCTGACCCGATTCCAAAAGTTTGACCACAGCAGAAGTCGCATTAGGTTCGCTGCGGGCGTTGACACCAGCGGGATCACTAACCGAGATGAATACTTGTTCCACACGCGCCACAGTTGGCGTGGGGGCTGGGGTGGGCACAATAATCGCGGTAGGCGCTTCTGTGGGGGCTGGGGTGGGCGCAACGGTCGGGGTCATTTCCGTATTGGCGGCCAGTGCAGCAGGTGTATTCGCATCGGCGGCGCTGGTTGCCACGCCAACCGGGGTTTGCAATGCATCTGTGGGTGAGGTTGCTGTCAGCAAGTTAAAACGCGTCAGGCCGATCCAAGCGATGTAACCCACGACAGCGATCAGCGCAATCACAACCAATGAAGGCAGCACCCAATTACCGGGGCCTGGGCGCTCGCGGGTATAGTCAACCGGTTGCCATGCGGCCTCTGTGCGCGGTTCATCTTGCAGTTGCCACTGGGTGACCAGACCCTGGTCTGCCTCTTGCAACTTCCAGCGATCTTGCGTTTCGCCCGTTTCTTCTAACCGCCAGTTATTTGCTACGTTTTGATCGCTCATAATTGTCCCTTTCCTCGATTGGTGTATCCCAACCGCGCTGTACACCAACCCACCCATAGATGACAGTTTGTATTGCAAATATCAAGGCCAACACGCTCCAGGCAGCTGTCTCCCACCAAGGCGCCGGTTGATACGCCAAGGCGCCATTGATGGCTAGCCCCATGCAAAAAAGTTCCAGACTTAGACAAAAGGGAATTAACATGCGTGGCAGACTAAAAAGCCGCCGCCAGTTCCCTGGATATCTGCTGCGATACCAACTCATATAACTGAACGTTGCCAGCATACCCGCTAGGCCCAAGACCCATAAAGCGCTGGAAAAGAGATCTTGCCATCTAATCATACTTGCCATCTAATCGTAAAAGAACTGGGTGCGTTGGTACGACCGCAAGCCCGGTGGTCATCCATTTGTTCACTTGATAGTATACACGGCGCGAGATATATCCGTAAAATATGTGTAAGCTTCCTCAGAGGTTGCCTATTTAA
>JBBQBY010000023.1:0-26821 GCA_038318235.1 Caldilineales bacterium | reverse complement strand
AGATGACGTAGTCGAACTCTTACTGGTGGCGCTCTTTTGTGAAGGTCATGTCTTATTGGAAGATGTACCGGGGATTGGCAAAACAACATTGGCGAAAACGTTGGCCAAGTCGCTGGGTGGCAACTTTCAACGGATTCAATTCACCCCCGACCTCCTGCCTTCTGATATTACTGGCGTGAGCATTTTTAACCAACAACGCCAGGAATTTGAATATCGACCAGGGCCAATCGTGGCGCAGATTGTGTTGGCCGACGAGATCAATCGGGCCGGCCCGCGTACGCAATCTTCGTTGTTGGAAGCGATGGAAGAACGCCAGGTGACGGTGGACGGCGTGACGCACGCCTTGCCCTATCCATTCCTCGTGCTGGCGACGCAAAATCCTGTGGAATTAGAGGGCACCTTTCCCTTGCCAGAAGCCCAACTCGACCGCTTTCTCATGCGGGTGGGCTTGGGTTATCCGCAGCGCGAAGAAGAGCGCCAGATTTTGCGCCGTTTCCGCACTGCGAATCCACTGACCGAGATCACGCCGGTGGTGACGACCGACGAGCTTCGGGCTGCCAACCAAATCTGTCGCCAAGTCTTTGTGCATCCGGTGCTAGAAGATTATCTGCTCGATATGGTAGCCGCCTCGCGCACCAATCCAGCGATTGCGTTGGGCGTCAGCCCGCGCGGGGCAATGGCGCTGTATCGGGCTAGCCAGGTGCTGGCGGCTGTGCGTGGGCGGAATTACGTGATCCCCGACGATATCAAACAACTCGCCCCCGCTGTGTTAGCGCATCGTCTTGTGCCCAGCATGGAGACGCGCCTGCACGACCGCTCGATGCGCGATGTGCTCAAAGGCTTGCTTGATCAAATCACCGTGCCGGTGGAGGAAGTCTGGGCGCAGGATCAATGAGCAAACGTTGGTATTGGATCATCGGCGCGCTGGCTTTGGTCAGTGTGATTTTGCGTCAGGAACTACTGTTCTTGATCAGCATCATTCTGGCGCTGGTGGCGGGGGCGTCGGCGCTGTGGACGCGTTATTGCCTGGTGGCGGTGACCTATCGGCGTCACTTTGGCAGTACGCGGCTCTATTTTGGTGAGACGACCGATTTGCGGGTGGAGATCACGAACGCAAAACCGTTGCCGCTGGCCTGGCTGCGCATTGATGATTCGTTGCCTGCTGCCTTGCCATTGCTCTCACTGCAACTAGAAGAAGATGAGTTAGGCGAACGCCGCCAACTGGTCAACGTGCTTTCGTTGCGCTGGTATGAACGCGTGACCCGGCGTTATCGGGTGCAAGCGGCCCAGCGCGGGGTCTGGAGCTTTGGTCCCGCCCAGTTGCGCTCGGGTGATCTCTTTGGGTTTAATGTGCAGCGCGCCATGATAGAAGAGATCGATAGCCTGGTGGTCTTTCCGCGTCTCGTGCCCGTCACAGCGCTGGGGTTGCCGGCCCGCTATCCATTTGGTGATTTTCGCACATCACGCCGATCGGTGGAAGATCCGTTGCGGCTGATGGGTGTGCGCGAGTATGCGCAAGGGGATAATTTCCGGCATATTCATTGGAAGGCTACCGCGCGCCGCCAAACGTTGCAGACCAAAGTCTTTGAACCGTCGGCCAACCGGCCCGTGTTGATCTTTCTCAATATCAGCACGGCTGAATTTTACTATCAAGGCTTTGACGCTGAACTGAGCGAATATGCGATTACAGCGGCCGCCTCGTTAGCCCGCCAAATTTGGCAAGATGGCCAACCCGTGGGCCTGATTTGCAATGCCCATGCCCCGCGCACCTCGCGTTATATCCGCGTTCAACCGGGCAATCACCCGAGTCAACTCGTACAGATTTTGACGGCACTGGCTCAGATCAACGAGGGGCATGGGCGTTGGCCCATCGAAACATTATTGCAGGCCGAAGCCCGGCGCCTGCCGCCCGGCACGACAATCGTGGTGATCAGTCCGGTTGTCAGCAAGCTACTAGAACAGACTTTGGTTGATTTGCGGCGGCGCGAATATGGTGTGGCATTGGTGGCGTTGGGTAAAGCGCGACTTTCCACCCCGCTACTTGGTGTTCAATATGTCCATATTGGCGGAAAGGAGCGTTGGCATGACTTGGTCTCATCGACTGCGGCCGCGTTGGAATTGGCTTGACAATGGCCTGTTGCCACTGCTGCTGGCGCTGTTGCGTTTCTGCTGGCTGTGGCCCTGGCTAGGTTTATTGCGCGACGTACTCAGCCCCTCGTTTCACCAAGCGATCTTATCACCCGTTTTGATCATCGCTTTGCCCGTGCTCAGCCTGATCTTGGCGCGAGCAGTGGCCAGTCGGGAGACTGGCGTTGAAGAGAAGCGTTCTGCGCGTTCTGCTGGCATTACAGTACAGGCTCGGCTAGGTGTGGCGCTGACTGGGTTGGTTATCATCGTATTGGCGCTCTGGTGGCAACTTTATCGTACTGAATTTAGCGTGTGGGAAAGCGCATGGCTCGTGGCGCTAGGCCGGACTTTGATCCACTTGAATGCGAACGAATTGCCCGCGCCCGTGCTTATGTTGTTGGCCTTGATCTATCTCTGGCTGCGCGGCCTATTAGATGCGATGAAAACACTGGGGCACGATGACATCTGGGGTACATTTGTCGCCGGCATTGTGATGCTCGTGCTTTATCTGGTGATGATGGCGACGAATAATTTCCCCGTGGCCGCCGCCTCGATCAATCTGATTGTGCTCTTTTTTGCGGTAGGGCTGACCGCATTGGCCTTGTCCGGTCTGAAAATTACTGTCGGCTTGGATCGCGCCCTGGGGCTAGGGCAGCGGCGAGCCTCTAAAACCCCGGCCCTCAATCGTTATTGGCTGTTGAGCGTCGCCGTGACGGTGGCAGTCTTATTGGGATTGGGATTGTTGGTCAGTTTACTCATTGCGCCTGATCAGGTAGCAGCCCTTTTGCACCTGGTGAACGTTGTCCTCAGTACAGTTTGGAACTGGATTAGCTTGGTCATTGTGGCGATCAGCTATGTCCTCTTTGTGATCGGCTATTTCGTGGCGTCGTTACTGGAACCGCTGATCCGGTGGCTCATGAGTTTGTTGGGCACCAACCGGGAACGCCAACCGCTCCAAATGATGTCTCCGCTGGCGCCGCCAGCATCGATCACACCTACGGCGGCGGTTATCCCAGACGTCTATCGTTGGATTGCGCTGGGTATTTTTGCGCTCGTTGTGCTTGTGATCTTTGCCCTGGTGCTGCGCCGGCTCTGGGCTGCACAAACGGAAGAGACCGACGAAGAACGCGAGTCGATCTTATCCGCCGACTTGTTGCAAGACCAACTGAAAAAACTATGGCAAAAATTGTTTGGTGGGTTACGCGGCGTGGTCGCGTTGAACCCTTTCTTATCGTTGGTTGGCGAACACGATACACGGCGCGCGATCCGCACCACCTATCAGAGTTTGCTGGCGGCTGCGATTGAACGTGGGCAGGCTCGCCCACCCGACCAAACGCCGTGCGAATATCAACAACAATTGGCCGACCACCTGCCCGAAACCACCGCTGTGCTTGCCACGTTGACCGAGCGTTACAATCATGCCCGATATGCGGAGGAGCCACCAGCGCCAGAAGCAGTGGCGGAAGTTGAACAGGCCTGGGAAAAAGTTCAGGGCGTGATCGCCGCCCAAAATCAGCCGCGCGAAGAGCCTGAGTAGCACTCTTGGTAAGTAAGTCATGCTGGTCTAGCGTAGGTCGTCGCTTTCAGCGTGACAAACCGTGGTAACCTATCATGTGGGGTATAACGCAGCCTGTCACGCTGCAAGCGATGACCTACGGCTCATCCATCATAACCTAGCCAATGCTGTTCTAGAAGCCCGCAGAATTTTTCGTGCAGCAATCTCATAACCTATTTTAACTGGTTTTTGTGACATCTGTTCCCATGTGTTTAACCGCATGCCCGCCAAATTGGTTGCGGAGCGCGGCGAGTAACTTGTCGGAAAAAGGCGCCGCGTCGCGCGAACGGAAACGCCGTTCCAATGCCGCTGTGATCACGGGAATGGAGACGGCCAGATCGATCGCTTCGACCACCGTCCAACGTCCTTCGCCGGAATCGGGGATGAAAGCAGCGATGCCTTCCATGTTTGGGTTTTCTTCTAGTGCTTTGGCCGCCAAGTCGAGCAACCAGGAGCGTACGACACTGCCGTAACGCCAAATTTCGGCGATCTGGTGCAGATCAAGGTTGAATTCGGTCTTATGTTTCATCAGATCAAAACCTTCGGCGTAGGCTTGCATCAGGCCATACTCGATGCCATTGTGCACCATTTTGACAAAGTGGCCGGAACCGTGTGGTCCCACATACCCCCAGCCCTGGTCAGGGCCAGGCGCCAGCGTGGCAAAGATTGGGCGTAGACTCTCCACCACATCCTTGTCGCCGCCGATCATCATGCTGTACCCTTCGGCCAGACCCCAGATACCGCCGCTGGTGCCCACATCGACAAAGTGCAATTGCTGTTCGCTTAACGCCGCGGCCCGACGCACGGAGTCTTTGTAGTTGCTGTTGCCGCCGTCGATGATAATGTCACCGGGGGCCAACTGGGCCGCGACAGCGCTAATTGTATCTTCGGTTGGCTTGCCCGACGGCACCATGATCCAGACCGCCCGCGGCGCGGGTAATTGTTTGGTCATCTCTGCTAACGTGCGAGCGCCCACGGCTCCTTTTTCCTCGATCGCCTTGATCGCCGCCTCGTTTAGGTCATAGGCCACGATGCGATGCCCCCCATTCAACAGCCGCGTCGCCATATTGGCGCCCATTTTACCCAATCCAATCATTGCAATATCCATACGATGCTCCTGTATCTAATGATTCAGCAAAATTACTAAAGTAGTGCTCCAAAGTTGGCATTTAAATTTTGCGCGTAAGGTGCTGGATCCCTGCGCTGCCGGCCACAATGACTTCACTCGCCAAGCCTAAAAATAATCCATGTTCCACAATCCCCACTCGCCCATTCAAGCGCGCAGCCAACGCTGCTGCATCGGTTAACGGACCAAAATTGGCATCGAGGATCAGATTACCTTGATCTGTCTTGAAGACTGCACCGTTGCGCTGACGTACTGTCACCTGTGCGCCCAAAGCGCTTAAGAAATCCGATTGTGTGCGCCAGCCAAATTCAATCACCTCGACCGGAACAGCCCAGCGCGTGCCCAACACGGGGGAAAGTTTGGATTCATCGACAATGATGATCTCACGCCGGCTCGCCTGCGCCACAATCTTTTCGCGCAAAAGTGCCCCGCCACCCCCCTTGATCAAGTTCAAAGCCGGATCCACTTCATCGGCGCCATCAATCGTCAAATCTAGCACAGGATCATTTTCGAGTGTCGTCAATGGAATGTTTAGGCGGCGGGCTTCCTGTTCAATCTGACTAGAGGTTGGTACGCCTCGGATGTCGCGCAGTTGACCCTTGTCCAATAGTTCAGCCAAGCGGCGCACGGCCAATAAGGCCGTGGTGCCAGTGCCCAGGCCAAGGATCATGCCTGATGTAACCTCGGCTATTGCTTGATCCGCCGCTTGTTGTTTGAGTTGAAGAATGTCAGTTGTCATAAGTTTCCGTCACGTTTTCTGGATGGTCTCAGTCTGCACGACTTGCGAATCAACTAAGTATAAACCGAAATTATCTGCGCTCCAGTGCTCATTCGCTCAGTTTGCTAGGTCGATCTTGTTGGTCGCTATCCCGATAATGTACGCGGATGCGACAAATGAGCCGGGCAACTAAAAAGACCGGGCTTGCAGTTAACAAGCCCGGTCTTTTATTATCAAATATTCTCGTCTCGTACTTACCCTTGGCCGCTGACGTGATGATCAATGCCTTCGTAGCGGTCAATAAATTTGCGAATTTTGTCGGGATCCACCTGATCCAACTTGAGGATTTTTGTCCAGGCCGTCAGCGCAATGCGCGCACCCATGTCTTGGTGAAGCGGCTGGCTATTGTTAACGGTCCAACTTGGATTGTTGGGCGCAACGATTACATGTTTCCCGGCTCTGATATAAGGCTCGGCAATGTCCGCTACCTGTTTGACCAGATCAGGACAAGCCTCGGGGCATTGGTAATAGATGATGACCCCGGCGTCTTCTAGATTGTGTACCAGATGTTCGTAGCGCTGCGGCTGATCCGGCCCATAGACATTCCAAGCAACCAGATTGCCATAGTGTGGGCCAGACGTGGGGGGTATGCTGTTATAGGCCAATGGAGAAGCGCCGCCAAAATCAATATGACTATTGCCCTGCGACGTCAAGGTCTTTTCACCCGTCACTGGTTGCGCGCTGCGGATGTTCAAATAGACCACGAACCCAATCAGCACCACAAAGAGCGCCGCGCCGCCGATCAATAAAAATTTCTGGTCGCGCCGTTTACGAATCGCCCGTTCGCGGAGCGTATCTCTAGAAGGGCGTGCACCCGTTGCTTTTGTGGCCGGACTAACTGATTTTGCCATGCCTTCCTCCGTAAATCGACTGCGCAAGCGCAGGAATGATTCTCCGAAAAATGGTCCTATTCACCAGACCCCTCCCTAACCCTCCCCTGCTGGGAGGGAACTGATTAGGGACAACCGAAGTCACTCATTTTATCCCGTGACAGGCTCCCTCCCAGCAGGGGAGGGCGGGGGAGAGGTCTGCGTTTTAACCATTAATGATTCGTCAGTGTGCCCAGACCCCACTAGACTCCCTCCCCTAGGAAAGGAGGCGTTGGTCGGGTTCCTCTGCACGAAAAGTTATTCTTTTACCTTCGCCGCGATCGCTGTCTCCATCAACGTCTGGATCTGGGCGACCATGTCCGCTGGGTTGGGATGAATGCCCTCGAGCAGCAGCGCATTGTCGTAGAGTTGAGCAATCGCCGCATCGACCAGCGGCGCTTCGGTGGCGTGCGCGATCATCTGGGTCAAGTTGGTGATCAGCGGATGGCTGCGATTCAATTCTAATAGCTTTTTGGGCAATTCATAATTCTGCTCAGTCAGCCGACGAATGCGTTGCAGATCACGATCAAAGCTATCTTCGGGCGAGACCAACCGGCAAGGGCTGTTGACCAATTGTTTCGATTCGCGCACCCCAGTCACACGGTCGGCTAGCACCGTCTTGAAGCGCTCGATCAGTTGATCAAAGTCAGTTTGCGTCACTGCCGCGGTCTCATTATCGGTCTTTTTATCGGTTTCTGGCAATTCCAAACCGGCATCATCAATATTCTGCAAGGTTTTGCCCTCATATTCGCGCAACATCGTGGTCATGTAGCCGTCGATCGGGTCAACCAGATAGAGCACCTCAATATTGTTAGCCAGGAAGTAATCCAAGTGGGGGCTGCGCGCCACCGATTTCAGGTCTTCGCCTAACACATAATAGATCGCTTGTTGCTCGTCTTTCATGCGTTCTTTATATTGTTTCAGCGAGATCCATTCGTCAGCGCCGGTAGTCGTGGATTGGAAACGCAAGAGATCGATCAAGACATCGTGATTGCTCTGATCTGTCGCTACGCCTTCCTTTAAGAAAGCGCCTAATTCACGCCAGAAGCGCAGATATTTCTCGGCGTCCTGTTCAGCCAGCGTCTTGAGATCGCGGAAGATGCGATTGGTCAACGCCCGTTTCATCTGGCGCATCACCGGATTGCTCTGCACCATTTCGCGCGAGACATTGAGTGGCAGGTCTTCCGAATCGACTACCCCATCAATAAAGCGGAAATACTCGGGTAAGAGATCTTTGTTATGTTCCTGGATCATAATTTTGCGCGAATAGAGGCGCAGACCGTGGTCGGTTTGCATGCGCATCATGCCCCGTTCGCGTTTGGCGGGGATAAAGAGCAGCGCCCGCACACTAACCGGGGCATCGGCCACCATGTGTACCGTTAGCAGTGGCGCTTCGCTATCAAAAGTGATCTGTTTGTAGAATTCTTCATATTCTTCACTTTTGACGCTCGATGGTGATTGCCGCCACAATGCCGTGCGCCGGTTGGCGATTTTTTCTTCGCCTTCCTTATCCTTCACATAAATCGGGAACGAAACATAATCGGAATGTTTCTTGATGATCTGTTCCAAGCGCCAACTGTTGGCAAACTCCAAGGCGTCGTCCTTGAGTTTGATCTCGATCGTGGTGCCGCGCGTCGTGCGGTCGGCGGGGGTCAGGGTAAACTTACTATCGCCAGTGGATGACCAGTTCCAGGCTTGATCGTCGAGCCGATAGGCGCGCGAAGTCACACTCACTTCGGCGGCGACCATAAAGACCGAGTAGAAACCAACGCCAAACTGACCGATGATCTCTTCGAGCGTACTCTGCCCTTCCCCCGCGTTTTGGAGAAAGGTTTTCGCCCCCGAATGGGCAATCGTGCCCAGGTTTTGCACCAATTCGTCGCGATTCATCCCAATGCCGCTGTCGCTAATCGTGATCGTTTTTGCTTCACTATCGGCCCTAATCCGGATTGCCAATTCCGCGTCCGGATCGACCACATCGTGGTTGGTGAGGAGTTCAAATTGAATGCGGTTGAGGGCGTCGGATGCATTGGAGAGTAATTCACGCAGGAATATCTCGCGGTCGGTGTACAACGAATGGGCTAGAATGTCCAAAAGCTGCTTCACTTCGGTGCGATATTCAAGTGATTCAGCCCCAGGAACCGTGGGAATATTAACTTCAGTCATGGTAATCCTTCCAAAAATCGCTTGGTTGAATAAAAATGCAATACGAGTTTTTTGCTTGCTGGCCGCAATTAAAATCGCTTGGCTTCCTTACATTATTATCCAGGTTTGATCTTAGGCTATCGTCAGCGCGCTGTCAAAATTAAGATTCATCAACAAAAATGTAACGATTCAGTTGCTGAGCATTTCTATCTGTAAGTTGTATAGATTAAAATTCAAAAATCTGCATAATCTTTGGATAAAGCCTGAATCGTTGCACCATATCAAACAACACGAGACCTCGCCTTCTTAGCGCGTCAAGAAAGCGAGGTCTTTACTTCCAGTCAATGAATGATTATACAACTAGTAATAAATAGTTGTCAATTGAGCCAGCTTAGCTTAAGGATTTGTGGTTATTCTGCCGTGTATCCACCACTGCATCGCTGCTCCCCAAACTGAACCCGATCTGGGCCTCTGCACAAAATTTGAACGCAGCCTGTTTGACTTTCTACAGTAGATCAAATATAATGCCTGCACAACCTGCCCCCGTGGTGGAATGGCATACACGGCAGTTTGAGGGGCTGTGCCCGTTTAGGGCGTGTCCGTTCGAGTCGGACCGGGGGCACTAAAGAATAGAGGGTCGAGCCTGTCTCAGGCTCGACCCTCTGTTGTATCCTAAGACCAGAGGGGCAGGGACAAGAGGACACAAGATCTCCTTGTCTCCTTGTCTTCCCTACTTCCCTCTCAAGTGTGGAAATGCGCGCCGGCCTGGATAGTTGGCCGTGTCGCCCAGTTCTTCTTCGATGCGCAACAACTGGTTGTACTTGGCAATGCGATCACTGCGGGCCGGCGCGCCCGTCTTGATCTGGCCCGTATTGTAGGCAACCACAAGGTCTGCAATCGTCGAATCTTCGGTCTCACCTGAACGGTGGCTGATAATCGCCGCCCAACCCGCGCGATGGCTCATCTCAATCGCGGCGACACTTTCGGTCAACGTGCCAATTTGGTTGACCTTACAAAGCAGCGCGTTACAGGCCTTTTCGGCAATCGCGCGTTCGATGCGCTTGACGTTGGTCACCAACAGATCGTCACCGACCAATTGGACTTTGCTGCCGATTTTTTCATAGAGCAATTTCCAGCCATCCCAATCATCTTCCGCCATGCCATCTTCGAGGCTGATGATCGGGAAGCGATTGGCCCAATCGACCCAGAGATCGACCAATTCTGCGCCGCTCATTTCTTTGCCTTCGATGGCCAACTTATAACGATTGGTCTTGGCATCGTATAATTCCGTGGCCGCTGGATCCAGTGCAATAAAGACATCTTCGCCAGGGCGATAGCCAGCCTTTTCGATGGCCTGTAAAATTACCTCTACGGCCTTGACGTTACCGCCCAGGCTGGGGGCAAAGCCGCCTTCGTCGCCCACGTTGGTGCTGTAACCGCCGTCATGTAAGACTTTTTTCAGGCTCTGATAGATTTCGGCGCCCCAGCGCAACCCTTCGGCAAAGGTCGGTGCCCCGACCGGCATTACCATAAATTCTTGAAAATCGGTGCTGTTTTCGGCATGCTTGCCACCGTTCAAAATATTCATCATCGGCACAGGCAGGGTACGTGCGGCGATGCCACCCAGATAGCGATAGAGTGGCACGCCTAAGCCATCGGCGGCGGCTTTGGCCACGGCCAAACTGACACCAAGAATGGCATTCGCGCCCAGATTGCCCTTATTCTCAGTGCCATCCAATTCAAGCAAATACTCGTCCAGCCCGACCTGATCGAGCGCATCAAAACCGATCAATTCTTCGGCCAGCGTCTCGTTGACATTTTCCACGGCCTTGAGCACGCCTTTCCCACCATAGCGCTTTTTATCGCCATCGCGCAATTCGACCGCCTCGTGTGCGCCTGTGCTGGCACCGCTGGGGACGATCGCACGGCCCATGCCACCGCTTTCGAGCAGGACTTCTACTTCAACGGTTGGATTGCCGCGGCTGTCTAATACTTCACGGCCTTTTACATATACAATTTCTGTCATGATTTTCTCCTGATGTGCGAAGTTGAATCGGTAGGGTTCGCCTAATCACGCAATTTCAAAAGCACTTTACGGCTATTCGATTTCTGCTTATGGTCTATTAAGCGCTCGATTGCGCTGTTTTCACTGGATCAACTGCAAACTGTATCACGAAATATATAAATTGGCGAATTTAGAGGCAAAAAACCGAATAAAAAACAGGTCGGACAGTAGATTCCGACCTGTTGGCATTTTATGATTTGTGGCTACTACACCGTCGGATAAGTTAGGCTGGTTTAGCTGTAGGTCATCGCTTCCAGCGTGACTAACAGAGTTAGCCCCAGAATGTATGGTGTAACGAGGCTTGTCACGCTGGAAGTGATGACCTACGATATAGACCTACGATATAGCCATTATCATTTACCCAACATCGTACTTGCTTAATTTTCTGAGGCTGGCGCTTCCGGCTGGCGGATCGGCCGCCCTTCGGGATCATCGGGCCAAACATCATAGACCCAGCGGACGGCGCGCTTCCACATACTGCGGGCGGCTGCGGCTTGATAGGTGGCCTGACGGCGATAATTTTTCTACCAGCCGGCGGCCTGTTTCTCAACCGGCACGCTCCATTTAACAGCACAGGCGGCCCACGTGAGACCACCGCCAAAACCGACAAAGACCAGGTTATCACCCGGTTTCACGCGCCCGGTGGCAATCGCTTCACACAGCGCAATCGGGATGCTGGCGGTGCTGGTATTGCCATATTTTTGCAAATTGACCATCACCTTGTCTTCGGGAATTTTCAATTGCTTGAGTACGGCATTTTGAATAATCCGCACATTGGCCTGGTGCGGGATGATCAGATCGACATCGTGCGGCGTCAAGCCGGAGCGCGCCAAGACGCGTTGGGTCGATTCCGCCATCACCCGCGTGGCGAAACGAAAGACGGCTTTGCCGTCCATTTTGATGTAGTGGCTGCCATTGCCCACGGTTTCCAGACTGGCGGGCATGGCGCTGCCACCCGCAAGTAAGGTTAAGCTCTTCGCGCCCGAACCATCGCTGCCCAGTTCGGTGGCCATGATGCCGCCCGGCACATCGCTGGCCGCCACCAAGACCGCCCCCGCCCCGTCGCCAAAGAGTACACAAGTGTTACGGTCAGTCCAATCCACAAAACGGCTCAAAGTCTCGGCGCCAATCACCAACACGTACTCGGCGTCACCGGCCAGAATATGCCCGCGCGCCATGCTTAGTCCGTAAACAAAACCGGAACAAGCCGCGCTTAGGTCAAACGCACCGGCGTTGATGGCGCCGAGTGCATCCTGGATAATCGAGGCGGTAGAGGGGAAAATATGCTCTGGTGAGCTAGTAGCACAGATCACAAGTCCGACCTTGCTTGGGTGGACATCGGCCATTTCCAATGCCTTGCGCGCCGCGATCACGCCCATCGAAGCGCTTGTCTCTTTGGGGTCAGCGGCGACATGCCGTTCTTCAATGCCCGTGCGTGAGCGGATCCATTCGTCAGTCGTATCGACGATCTGCTCCAGATCTTTATTCGTAATGATTTTTTCGGGCACATGGTAGCCCCAGCCAATGATCTGCGCATAGTGACGGTCTGCTTCTAGGCCAGGTAATTCATGTTCAGCAGTGGATGGAGCCAGATCTTCTACATGATGACCATTATGGCTCGATCCATTTTGCCCAGACCCATTGTGCCCAGACCCATTGTGGCTTGATCCATTCTGTCCGGATCCATTCTGTCCGGATCCATTTTGCCCAGAACCATTCTGAGCAAAGCCGGTATCGTGTTGTAAACCGTTGTTATCATTCATACGGCCCTCTTTATTTTCGATATTCAGTTGTCCATGAGCGACTGACAATTGACAGGAACGAGTAGCGCATTGATTTGTCTGCCGTCCCGGCCAGCCGTCTATTCATAACGTCGTAACATAATGCAAGCATTGTGGCCGCCAAAGCCAAAACTGTTGCTTAAGGTTACATTGACTGTGGCCGCTTGGGCGTAGAGCGGCGTATAGTTCAAATCACATTCAGGATCGGGGTTGTGCAAATTGATCGTGGGTGGGATCATACTTTCTTTGATCACCTTGGCACAGACAATCGCTTCAATCGCCCCGGCACCGGCCAACAAATGGCCGATCATACTTTTTGTGCTGCTAATATGTACATTGTAGGCATGTTCGCCGAGCACTTCTTTGATCGCCATCGTTTCGACTGCATCGTTTAGACGCGTTGCCGTGCCATGCGCGTTGATGTAGTCAACGGCCTGGGGTTCAACGTCATATTCTGCCGCCTTGCGCAAGGCCATTTTCATGGCATCAACTGCACCACGCCCATTTTGATGTGGGGCTACCATGCTATAAGCATCATTGCTGCTGCCATAGCCGATCACTTCGGCATAAATATGCGCGCCGCGGGCTTTGGCATGCTCTTCGGTCTCCATCACCAAAATGGCGCTACCTTCACTGACCACAAAGCCATCGCGCTCGCGATCAAAAGGGCGACAGGCCTCGGCTGGATTTACATTATGTTGACTGAGCGCACCGGCCACGTCAAAACCGGCCATGATCAATGGCGTAATCGCCGCCTCTGCGCCACCCGCCACCATCACGTCGGCATCACCACGGCGCAACACTTCGAAGGCTTCGCCGCAGGCCGAGGTGCCGCTGGCACAGGCACTCACGACAGCGTGATTGATGCCGTGAAGATTGTATTCGAGCGCAATCTTGCCACCGGCGCTGTCTACTAACATATTGGGCACCACAAATGGGTTGACTTTGCGCAGCCCTTTTTCATTGATAATCGCCTGATTTTCCAAGATTGATTGGAGGCCACCGACGCCACTGCCCACAATCACACCGACTCGGTTGGGTGTTTCTACGCTTAGATCAAGCTGGGAATCAGCCATCGCTTCTTTGGTGGCGGCCAAGGCAAATTGAATGTAGGGATCCAGGCGGCGCGCCTCTTTGCGATCCATATAATTTTGCGGGTCGAAATTATTAACCTGGCCCGCAAAGGTGGTGCGCAGTTCCGAGGTATCAAAACGCGTAATGTGACCAATGCCCGATTTGCCGGCCAACATGCCTTGCCAGGTTTCTTCGACACTAAGACCCAAAGGCGTAATTGCCCCGATGCCAGTGATGACCACGCGCATTGGTTGCCATCCATTACTGCGTGCGCGCAGATTATTTTGATTTGCCATATACAGTTGTTTGAGTCCTGTGAAAGTTTTAAATATTTTTGACGCATAGACAAATTAACAAATTGTATTAACGTAACAACTTCTTTTGTTACACTCCGCAAATTTTTCCATCTATGCGCGCGATTTTAATTATGCTTGATGTTGGATAAAATACCCCTATAACTTACAGGCGCTGCACAAAAGTTGTCTAGACTAGACTATGCGTATATTAAGAGATAACACAAATCTTTCGGCAAAGTTGCGCCTTGGATCATTCAATTCATCCGCTAAAGAGCGATAAATTAACGGCTTGATCGACCCACCATGCCCGATGGTCCACTTTTATGAATAGGCGATTGAAAAAGCGCTGCCGAGAGAGATTTCTCAAACAGCGCTTACCTATAAATACCGATGATTGATGCTGCCCCAATTATTGAGGGATGGGTTGGCCGCCGGTTTCTCTGTACCACCAAACCCGCACACGGGCACTGCCGCTTTGCTCATAATATTCGACCCGGATGGTGTGCGTATCGGCGCCGATCCCGACAAAACGTTTGCTGTCTTCATGATAACCGATGTTCCAATTATCGATCACCAATTGATCGTTGAGATAGACGCGCACGCCATCATCTGCATTGGCGCGAAAGATATAATTGCCAGCTTCGAAGCGGAAGCTGCCCACCCAGCGCGCCGACCAATTACTGGCCGGCACCAGGCTTAGATCGGGCGAAGCCGCGCCCCAATTATAGTCCAACCCTGTCGCGATGCGCGGTTCTTGCTGTGTGAACAGCGGCGTCCCGGCTGGATTAATGCCGTTAAAATAATTGGCGACCCAGACGGGTGCTTCCGTGATCAACGTATAGGTAAATCGCAAACTTGCCACACCGCCTGTGTCATAATATTCCACCCGCATCGTGTGGTTGCCCGAGAGCGAACGCACCAAACTATAAATCTGACCAGAAGCGCCATGCCACTCGTCGAACAAGAGTTGATTGTCCAGCCAGACGCGTGCGCCATCGTCGGCAGTGAGGATAAAGCGGTAATAGCCGGGATTGAAATAGATTGTGCGCTCAAAACGTGCGGAGAAGGTGCTGGCTGTTAGGCCAGGGTCAGGACGATTGTTCGCCCCCCAATTGAAATAGAGAACGGCTATATCATCGCCCCCCACCGGCGCGCCGTCTAAGGTCTGGTTGTTAAAGTAAGTGGCGCGCCAAGTATCAGAGATGCCGGGGGTGGGCGTGGCCTGGGGCAGGGGTGTTGAGGTGGGGGTTGGCGCCGTGACTGGCGGCTCCACCGCAACCGGGCTGGCAAGCGGCGCGCTATTCGCATCGCCCCGAATTTCGACCAATTGGCTGGCGATCCAACCGCTCAAATTGTTGGGGCAACGAATTTCCCACCAATTGTTCGTGCTGCTCCGCCCGATCAGATCACAGATCTGGTTGATGGTGGCGCGACCGGTGACGGCATACGTCGAATTAGGACCGGCATATAAATTGACCAGATCAAATTTCACCCGGACGGTTGGCTTTGCCACCGGCGTTGCTGTCGGGACTGGGTCACCCGCTAATAAATCGCTGATGACAATCACAGAAATGTTATTGGCACTAGAGTAGATATCGCCCCATATCTTGACCAGCACGGGTGGTTGGCGATCGCGCAAATCGATAATGCGTTCCTCGGCGACCGCATTGATGCCGACGATGCCATAGGTGACATTGTTGGTGGCGATCAGATAATTGCCAAAAGTTTGACCCGTCGCCTTGCTAATTCGCCCCACCAGACCATAGATCGAGCCGCCTTGCACCCCTGGCGAAAGCTGGGCGCTCCCACCCGAAATCACGGGCATGAAGATCTTGTCCGCCTTTGGTGTTGGGGTCGTGGTTGGCAGTTGGGCAAAAACTGGCGTGGTTGGCAGGCAGACGAGTGTAGCGAGCAAGAAGATCAAAGAATAGAGCAGTGTGCGCATGATGATGGCTCATCTGTGAAAATCAAATAAATTATAAAGCAGGCTGCTGGCGTTAAGGCCGTTGCCCACGTACAATTTGATTGTACGCAATTTATTGGTTTTGTCTATTCGTTTGGTGTGTCGTCAGGAGTATACAAAGTTGTTAGGCTACGACCTCAACCGCGACAAATTTTTCAATCTGTTGCTGATATTCAGCCACGAGTTGATCGGCACGAACTTGATCGATGGCCTCGACTAGCACCTCAAACTGGGGTTTGTCGGGGTTGGGTGAGAAATGCACCCACTCGGCCTTGTTGATATGAATCTTCAAACCGTCCACATTTTCCACGGTTTGATCTTTGTAGAAATTGTGTAGGAGTCGCATCACGCGCCCCTTAGATTCCCAACCACAAGCCACAAATGTCTTTGCCATGTAGACCGGTGGCAGATATTGAATGATTTGGCTCAGCGGCATCTGGCGTACGGTCATGTATTCGAGCAGACGGATCGCTGCCAACATGCCATCGACCGCCGGCTGGAAATCGGGAAAGATAAAATTGCCCATGCCGTCAATCGCCAGGAGAATGCCTTCTTCGTGCGCGGCTAACATTAAGCGCTGCATGCTGTTGCTAATGCGCAATAGGTGACCATTGTGCCAACTAGCAATTGTGTCGAACGACTTGGGCAAGGTGATAAGCCCGGCAATGGTCTGGCCAGGGTTGGCATAGAGGGCCAATTCCATCATCAACGCGGCTGTGGTGATATCATCGAGCATGTTGCCTTGCTCATCGACCAGAAAGATCTTTTCGCCGCCAACGTCGAATTGAATGCCCACGTCGGCGCCCAGGGCGTTGACGATTTTAGAGACACGTTCTTGGTTCGCTTTGAACTCGTTCTGGAGCATCGCCAGCTTGGTCTCGTCCATGCGGGCGTTTAGCGGCACCACATCGACACCCAACGTGGTGAGCATGTCGGCTAAGGTGTCAGCGGCCAAGCCATAGGAGTAATCGACGACAATCCGAAATTTATGGCGCTTGATACGCTCACCATTGACATGGCCCAGAAAATCTTCGGTATATTTTTCAACCGCGTTATGGGCATCTTCAATCACGCCAATGTCGTTGAGAAAGGCGCGCCGGAAATCTTCACGGAAGAAGTTGCGCTCGATTGTCCGTTCTTGGGCTGTGCTCTGGTTCATGCCATGTTCGTTCATAAAACGGATATCGACCACGCGCTGATCGAAAGGGCTCAGGCGCACGTGGATGCCCGCCGAGGTGTTTGGTTGCGTCCGCACAAAGTGCCGCGCCACGGGGATCGCCACGTGGCTCAGATCCCAAACATTGATGCCAGTGCCGGGCAGCCCGCTCATCAGCGCCCGCTTGAGCATGCGTGCGCTGCGATGGATATCACGATTGATCGCCACATAGCTACCCTTGGGCAAGGTGGCGCCCAACGCCGCACTTAATTTGGCCGCATATTCAGGCGTCAGATCGACGTTAACCACGCCAGAGACGCCAAACCGGCCAAATAAGGCGCGCCGACTTTGCGTGCCCCAGACCAGACTTTCGTTGACAATCGTCCCAGCATCCACCTGCTTGTGCGGCCATAATTTGACGTCGGCCTGCAAGACACAACCTTCGCCTAGCGCGCAGTTGTCGCCGATCACCACACCTTCATAAGCGACAACTTTGGGTTTGATACTACATTGGCGACTAATCACAACCCCGCGCAACTCGCAGCCTTCACCGATGTAGTTGTTGCGCCAGATCACACAGCGTTCGATGCGATTATAATTGTCGATCACGGTGTAATCGCGGATCACAGTCGGGCCATAAATCTGGACATCGCCTTTGATCTTGACCTCGTCACCTAAATAGATCGGCCCAAAGAGTTGTGCGCTCGGCGCGATTTCCACGCCCTGGCCCACCCAAATGCCACCACCCAGATGTGTGCCGATCGGTTCCGCCAGTTTTACTTTGCCGTAGAGCAGATCCGCCGTGGCGCGGCGGTATTCTTCCATATTGCCAATATCACACCAATAGCCCTCGGCCACATGACCATAGATCGGCATGTGGTCTTGCAGCATGCGCGGAAAGAGTTCCTGCGAAAAATCGTAGGGCACGTCCGAAGGAATTAAATCGAGCACCTCGGGCTCTAATACATAGATACCCGTGTTGACGGTGTCGGAAATAATCTCACTCCAGCCTGGTTTTTCTAGAAAACGGGCGATATAACTCTGTTCATCGGTGATAACGACGCCATATTCAAGCGGATTGGGGACATGTGTCAGGGTAATCGTAGCCAAAACGTCGCGTTCTTTGTGGACGCTGAGGATTTTTTTGAGGTCGAAATCGGTCAGTGCATCACCACTGATCACGAGGAAGGTTTCGTTTAAAAAGCGCGCGGCGTTTTTTACACTGCCGGCTGTGCCAAGGGGACCCTCTTCGACCACATAGGTCAGTTTCATGCCCAAACTGCTGCCATCTTCAAAGAAATCTTGCACAAGCGAGGCCAGGTAGCGCAGCGTGATCACAACCTCGGTGATGCCGTGGGTCTTGAGCAGATCGAGGATATGGCCAAGCACTGGTTTGTTGACAATTGGCACCATTGGCTTTGGCCGCCCAACCGTTAAGGGTCGTAGACGGGCGCCTTCGCCGCCGGCCATCACCACTGCTTTCACATGATCTCCTTGAAATTAATGATTAAACCGGGGGCCAGGGGTAATTGCGCCGATTGGGCTGAGGAGATGGATAGGCTTGTTGCCGAAGCAGGTAATCCAGTCGCGCCAGCATCGCCGTACGTTCATTTTCTGCCAGCAACTGGCAGAGCGTAGCGGTCAGATCACTGTTGCGGTTTTTAATCTGCTTGCGTAAGTTGACTAAATCTGCCATTAAATCGTCGCCAATCGGTTCGCAGCTAAATTCCCAGATCACCGTGCGCAATTTGTATTCGGTGTGGAAACAGATGCCATGATCGATGGCCCAAAGCCGTTGATCCGTGCCGATCAAACAATGGCCACTCTTGCGATCGGCGTTATTGATAATAAAATCGAAGAGTGAGAGCTGGCGCAACGTGGTCGCAAAACGGGCGTCGGCCTGAACAGTGAAATAATGCGTGTTGGGATCGTGGTCAATGTAAAATTGTATGCTACCAAGCCCACGTGTCCCTTCGCGCAAGACGGTCGGCGGCACTAATTGCCAACCGAGCGCCGTGCTGATCTCATACGCCGCGGTCTCGCGTTGGCACAACGTGCCCCATTCAAAATCCCACAGCGGGTTTTCGCCCTTTTGCGGCTTGTAGACAGCAGGCACGCTGCATTGACCATCGTCTATTACGACCAGAAAGCTGGTATTCGAACTGTACGGCAGCAAGCCCTTTTCTTTAACTTTGCCAGCTTTCAAAGTCGCAATCAGGTCGGATTCCAGTAACTGAATAACAGGTTCAGATGACGCTTCGGAAGCATCGGGCAAGGCGATACTCTCCGCGTCCCAGATTTCCTCGTCAGAGAGATCATCCCAGGAATCATCGTAATCATCCGAAGCTGGTAAGGAGGAATTCTTCATATAGCTAACCTGGGTAATAAGCTAAACATCGCGAATCAAGATCCGTTAAAATATGACAGGCATGGCATGGCCATCCGTGCGCTCACAGAAGTGACCCTCGCGTTCGATGGGCCGGCCACACAGGGGACAGACCGGGCGACCTTTGCCGATGACTTCCATCGCATGTTCGCCCATAATGCGCATCTGTTCGCGCGTGGCCACAAAACGGACGGCGGGAACATCGTCACGGCTCGGATCGATGACCTCACCTTCTTCATTGGCCACCAATGCCTTGGCGATCAGCCAAACCATATCATCTTCTTCATTATAACCAATACTCAATTGGCCCACTCGGAAATAGGGCTCCATTGGATGCTCGGCCTTAGGTGTCCGTTTACTCGGTGCGAGACGTTTTAAATTGGGGTAAGTGGTCTCCAGTTCTTCCAGCAATTGCAAAATGCTAATTGCCAAATTGCCCACCTCTTGTTTTTCTAGCACCAAACTAATGACTTGCGAGCCCGAACGGCCTTGCAAGAAAAAGGTGCGCTTCCCTGGTTCACCCATCGCATCGGCGATGATGAATTGAACTGGATTTAGATCATAGGCAAAAGTAGACATAGCTTAACTCGATTGAACCAGAAGTGAACCGTGATAAAATAACAGGATGTTGCCGACTACGTTAAGTGATAAATTGAATTAAATAATAAATTGAATAATAAGAGGATCTGCATATTCAGGATGGATTGTTATCCCTTCCCTTCATCCATCGTCACTGCATCCAGCGCTTTAGCTTTATCCAGCGCCTCGTCTTTGCTTTCATTTTCTGCTACTTCTTTCTTGATTTCCAAAATTGGCATCTCCGCCACATAGTTCACAGTCAGCACCATCGGCCGCATATTGTGAAAGACAAAGGTGCTCACCGCAGCTGTATTGACGACAACGCGCTGAAAGAGATCTAAGGGCGTCCCCATGTAATTGGCAACACAGAGCCGAATTAAATCTGCGTGAGAAAAAACGGCGACTACTTGATTCGGGTGCTGCACACAAATTCGTTCCAACGCTTGAACCGCTCGATTTTGCACTTCGCGCAAGGTTTCGCCGCCGGGAAAGCGAAACGTGCTGGGAAAATGTTGCACCATCTGCCACTCTGGCAGCTTAGAGAGTTCCTTTAAATGAGCCCCACGCCATTCCCCATAATCGACTTCGAGCAAATCTGGCTCGGTAAAGATCGTTTGGTTCAACGCCTGGGCCAACGGCTGAGCCGTTTCGATGCAGCGCTCTAGCGGGCTAGAATAGATCGCCGCAATTGGTTGTTTGATCAGTAAAGGGACCAGATCTGCGGCTTGTTGGCGACCTTTTTCATTTAAATGTACCTCTGGCGTTCTGCCTGCCAGGCGATCCGTGCCTACCCAATCGTTTTCACCGTGCCGAATGAGCAATATATAGGTTGTCGATTTTTCCATGCCTGCAAACCCGCTATTTTCTTCGTATAATACTTCTTTGTAGGATACTTTGTGTGATTATTATTTAATGTTTGGTGCGTTCGGCGGTTGCAGGTGAGAACAGCAACTATGAATAAGCATAGCACAGATGCGGTTTTTGTAGAAGTGGATAAAATTACTGTCTTGCCCAACAAATTATATCCAAACAATAATCTATAAGTATACTTGATGCGCGCATGTTGTGGAAATATGCGGCTGAAACGTACTAAGCTTCAGATGGTTACACCAAAATATGAATCTTCCTTGGCCCGAAATATTATTTTGTCCATAGGCAAAGTATAATCATCCCCGTTGAATAAACGCCGCCAGCGTGCGACGCTCCAGCGATAACCTGTCTAGACGCCTAAATTTTTGTGGATAAGCTATGATGCTACCTGCTTTGACCAATCGAGCTCGAATTTTCCGCGAACGACGTTGGCGTTACGCAGCGGGGGGCGTACTTTTTTTGCTTTTATGTGTAATTCTGTTCGTACTAAAGAGCTGCCAGGCTGTACCCGAAAAAGATGCACTGGACCGTTTTCGCCCAGCCATGAAGCCAGATTTTGAGCATCAATTAGATGGCTTGGCCCAGGCGCCGCGCTACGCCATTGATATCCGCCTGGACCCCAAAATGGATGTGCTCTCTGGTCAGGCTACTGTGCGCGTGGTCAATACCAGCGCCGATGCTTGGCCCTACCTGGTCTTTCGTCTCTACCCCATGCTGGCTCAATACAGCGGCAAAATGACTTTTCAGAGTGTGGCGATTGGCAACCAACCAATGCCCTACGTCAATTTGGCCCACAATTCCGCCATCCGCGTCAATTTGCCGGAGACCTTAGCGCCCCAGGCAAAGACCGAGGTGCGCCTGGCCTGGAAGCTCGATATTCCTGCTTGGTCGGACAGTTCGAATGCCTATGCGCTATTGGGCAAAAGCCAGGCGATTCTCAGTTTGCCACTCTTCTACCCGGCATTAGCCGTCTATACGCCCGGCCCGATCGCCGGGGCTGGTCATTGGTGGCTGGACGAAGGTGACGTGCGCGGTGACGCGGCCCTGAATGTCTCTTCGCTCTTTGTGGTCACTGCCACCTTGCCCTCTGACCAGATCCCAGTGACCAGTGGCACCTTAGTCACATCAACGCTAGTTGGCAAGAACATGGCGCGCCACGTCTGGGTGACGGGTCCCTCGCGCGAATTTTTGCTCCACACCAGCACCCAATTCAGTTCGGCCGCAGCCGAGGCCTATGGCACCCGCGTCACCAGTTATTGGCTGCCAGGGCAAGACGCAGCGGGCAAGGCGGCGCTCAATTACGCCGTGGCCGCCCTTCGGATCTACAGCGACCGTTTTGGCCCTTATCCCTATCGCGATCTGCGCATTGCGCCGGCCGCGCTCTCCTATCGCAGCATGGAATATCCACAGGCCGGTCTGTTGGGTCTCGAACTTTACACCTTGTTTCGCAATAATCTGGAGTCGATCGTGGCCCGTTCCGTCGCCCATCAATGGTGGTATCAAGCCGTCGGCAGCGATCCAGTCAACGAACCCTGGCTAGACGAAGCGCTGGCCGAGTATTCCGTCAAATTGTATACGGAAGAATTGTATGGTAAGACCGCCGCCGATGAACTGCAAACCAGGCAATGGCAAGCCCCATTTGATACGCTAAAGCAACAAAACGGCGATGTTGCGATTAACCAGCCGGTCAGAAGCTTTGCCAGCAGCGCGCAATATGAAACGATTATGTACGCAAAAGGCGCGCTCTTTTATGATGCCGCGCGCAAAACGATGGGCGACCGCCAATTCACCCAATTTCTCCAAGACTATCTGGCGAAATATCGCTATCAAATTGTTGATTCGAATCAATGGTTGGCACTTTTGCATTCACTGAACAATCCAGCCCTGGATAAACTTTATCAAGATTGGGTGCAGTCGCCCAGCAATCAGCCGCAAACCCCGCAAAATTGATTAGTGAACTCAGTCAATTTTAGATGTGACGACGAGCCCTAATCTCGTGTACAATAAGGTTATGGAAACAACCATCGCTAAGTATGTAAAGCCACCGGAAGAGACCACAGTTGTTGTTGCCATGAGCGGCGGCGTGGACAGTTCCGTGGTCGCCGCCTTGCTGGTGGAGCAGGGCTACAATTGTATTGGCGTGATGATGCGCCTGTGGGCGGAAATTGGCGCGGGTGAAGAATCAAGCAATAAGTGTTGCAGCCTGGAGAGCGTCAACGACGCGCGGCGTGTGGCCGACCAGTTAGGGATGCCCTTTTACCTGATCAACGTCGAGCAGCCCTTCAAGCAAAATGTAGTAGATTTCTTCATTGAAGGCTACAGCGCCGGCTTGACGCCGAATCCCTGCCTGGAGTGCAACCGGCATATTCGCTTCGACTATCTGCTAAATTATGCGCGCAAACTGGGCGCTGATTTCCTGGCGACCGGCCACTACGCTCGCTTGCAGCGTCAGCCGGATGGCATGGTGCATTTGCTCAAAGCCGTGGACGAAAACAAGGACCAAAGCTACGTGCTCAGCGTGATGGGGCAGGCTGAATTGCGTGATGTCCTCTTCCCGATTGGCGATCTGCCCAAGCCAGAAGTGCGCAAGATCGCGGCGGCGCGCGGTCTACCAATTGCCAGCAAGCACGACTCCATGGATCTCTGCTTTATCGCCGACGATAATTATCGGCGCTTTTTGCAGGACTGGGCGACTGAGGCGATGAAGCCCGGCCCGATTGTGGACCGTAGCGGGCGTGTTTATGGCGAGCACAGTGGTCTGCCCGGTTTCACGATTGGTCAACGCAAAGGTCTCGGCATTAGTGGTGCGTCCGAACCAATGTTTGTGCTCGAACTCGACCAGGCGCGCAATACCTTGATCGTGGGCCCACAAGCCGATTTGGGGCGCGATTGGTTGATCGCCAAGAATGTCAATTGGACATTGGATACGCCCGTACCCGATGGGACAGCCGCCCAGTGTAAAATTCGTTATAAGGCGCGCGCCGTAGATTGTACGTTGCATCCCTTGCCGAATGGCGATGTTGACGTCCGTTTGCGCGAGCCACTGCGCGACATTGCGCCGGGCCAGGGCGCCATCTTCTATGATGGCGATCATTGCCTTGGCGGCGGCATTATTGCCGGATGAGCGGCTTGGTCTCCCCTGCCGTGCTCTTGGGCGCGCTGCTGACGATCGGTTATGCCACGCTCTATCATGTGTGGCGTGGGCGCCATCTGCGCGATCTGCTGCTTGCGTTGCTGACGGCTGGCCTGGGCTTCTACGTGGGGCAAGTGATCGGCGCGCTGACCAACACGGCGCTGCTCCAAATCGGCCAATTGCACGTCTTAGAAGCATCGATTGCCGCCTGGATTGCCCTGCTGGTGATGCATTTATTACAACAGAGTACGACCCCTCCCTACAGGGGAGGGGATTGATGAGGGACGGGCGAAGTAATTCATTCTGTCCCGTGACGGCTCCCTCCCTGCAGAGGAGGGCGGGGGGAGAGGTCATTGATCAACACCCTGTCGCAACTCAAAAATTTAATCAGCACGCATCCTGGAGCAAGCAACATATGCAACCCAACATGATCGGCGCGTATGGGCCGTGGGCGGCCACCCTGATTGGCGAAACGCCAGCAGCCTTTTCCTTTCGCAATGCCAAATGGACCGATTTGGATGTTTGGCGCACTGCCGCCCGCCAACGGCTGGCTGAGCGCCTGGCGCAACCCAACACGGGTGGTACGCCGCAGGTCACCGTACATCGCCAGTTTACCTATGATGGGTTGCACATCGAAGAACTCTCTTGGCAATTGCCGGTTGGGCCACCGACGCGCGCCCTTCTATTAAAACCGGCTGGTGCCACTGGCCCATTGCCCGGCATGATTGGCTTGCATGACCATAGTGGCAATAAATTTTTTGGCCTGGAGAAGATCACGCGCACTTCAGACGAAATGCATCCCTTGATGGTGGCGCATCAAGCAGCCTATGGGGATGTCGCCTGGGCGAATGAACTGGCTAAACGTGGGTACGTCGTGCTGGTGCATGATGCGTTTGCCTTTGGCAGCCGGCGCGTGCTTTTGGCCGACGTGCCAGAGGTAATTCGCAATGGCGTGCGCGACCCCGAACGGGATGACCACGCCGGGATTCAAGCCTATAATCGCTGGGCCAGCGACCACGAAGAGATTATGTCCAAATCGCTTTTCTGCGCAGGCACCACCTGGCCGGGCGTCTTTTTGGCCGAAGATCAACGCGCGTTGGACGTGCTTTGCGCGCGAGCCGATGTTGATGCGACACATATCGGCTGTTGCGGCTTATCGGGCGGCGGCTTGCGCACGGTAATGCTGGGCGGCGCCGATTCACGCATCGCGTGCGCCACCTGCGTGGGCATGATGACCACCTGGCGCGATTATCTGCTCAACAAAGCTTATACGCACACCTGGATGTGTTACACCCCGCTCCTGCCCAACGAGCTTGATTACCCGGAAATTCTCGGTTTGCGGGCGCCCTTGCCGACCCTGGTACTCAATGACATCGATGATAACCTCTTTACCATGCCAGAAATGGAGCGCGCCGACGTCATCCTGCGTGAAGTCTATGCCAAAGCCGGTGCGAGTGAGCGCTACCGCGCCTCGTTCTATCCCGGCCCGCACAAATTTGATCTTGAAATGCAGGTCGAAGCGTTTGAATGGTTTGACCGTTGGTTGAAGGTAAGTTGACAATGTGGCTTGTCGGTCACGTTGATGAGCTTTAACAAAATAAACCGGTAATTACGTAGGTGCGGTTAAAAACCGCACCTACTGGAGGCCTATCGCAAAGCCATCGAGCTCGGGGTAGATATGAGCGAATGCGATGTCAACATCACTAACGATGGAAAATTGGTGATGACCCGGGGGCAACACAACTTGAGTTGTGTGCGGCATTGCCCCCGCGAAGTTGGGCGAAGATCCGTAAGCAAATCACCCAGCTACGAAGGAAGGACCTCGCGGTGACGAAACCGCAGGTGCCGACAAAGAAGCAAGAGGCGTTTATCGTTACCCCTTGCGCGGAATCCTGCGCAAGGGGTAACGATAAACGCCGCAGCCGCAACGCATTCCCGGCCACAGATCGTACAAAATCAGACACTCCATCATAGCCGCCCCTTGAATCTGGCTAAGCGCCACTCTAACAGTCGGCGCCTTCTCGCATAATGCAGCGACAAAATTGCAAGGTAGCTGGCTTGCGTTATGCGCCAACGAAAACTGAGTTTCCGCAGAAAGTTTTACACCAAATCAGGGACATTTTGTCCCGCAATTCTTGTGACTCCCGCCTCTACCGCGCGGGATACCGCTCGTGTATCATCAAGCTAACCCCGATGATACACGAGCGGTTCTTTTATATAGGAGAAACAGACCATGGAAAGTTCACGATGGATACGATTGGCAGGAACGGCGTATGCGGTGGGTGGGGCGCTGTGGGTGGCGCTGGCCCTAGCGATTGGTACGCTGTACGGTGGCGATCCGCCGCCCGATTCGGCAGCGTTCGTTCCGAGCCAGATCCTCTGGCTCCTCTTGCAGTTGTTGCTGTTCTTTGGTTTCTTTGGTCTGTTTTGGGGGCGCGCCGTTGGCAGTAGCCTTTGGGGCAAGCTGGCCTTTGGCCTGGGCGTGCTAGGGCATTTCCTCTTTGTGGCGGGCGAAATCCATTCGCTCGCTAGCCGCACGATTTCGGATCTGCTGGCAGTGGCGGCGCTGGTCTCAGCCATTGGCATCCTCCTCACCGGCGTTGCAGTGCTGCGGGCTAAACAGTGGCAAGGGAGGGCGCGCTGGCTGCCACTGCTAACAGGTCTGTATCCCTTTCTCGTCATGTTTCCCCTAATCGCGATTACCGGGGATGCGAATATCTTTGCGATTGGCGGGTGGGGGTTGGTGCGGCTGGCGTTGGGGTTGGCGATTCGCGACCAGGCTACGACCACGCTGAAAGCGACACCATCGGTAGCTGTGCTGTCTGCGCAGAATCGCATATAATAAGCTAACTTTGGCGCGAGGGGCGAGTTGCGAATGGCGGAATAACGCAGCAATGTACTGCAATTCGCCACTCACG
>JBBQBY010000022.1:0-27367 GCA_038318235.1 Caldilineales bacterium | reverse complement strand
ATTTGCAATGCGCGGGCGAGGTATTGGTTGTGAATGATGGCAGCACGGACCGCACCGCGGCCATTTTATTGGAGCTAAAGCGCGCCTATCCAAATCTGCGCGTCTTCACCCATCGGCGCAGCCAAGGCATGACGGCTGGGTTACAAAAGATGTTTGGCGCCAGCCGTGGCAAAATTGTGATCCTGATCCCGGCGGATATGGAATCCGACCCGCTGCTTGATGTGCCAACCTTGGTGCGTTATATGCAGCAGCATGATCTGGATGTCGTGGCCGGTTGGCGGCAGGGACGCAAAGACGGCAAAGTGCTGGCCAGTGCGGTTTACAATTTTGTCATGCGCACGCTGGCGAATGTGCCCGTCCACGACGGCAACTGGATCAAGGCAATGCGCCGCGAGGTGATCGAAAGTTTGCCGCCCTTGCGCAGCGACTGGCACCGCTTCATCTTGATGATCGCGGTCCATCAGGGGTTTCGCCTGGACGAAGTGCAGACCGATTACAAACCACGCATCGCTGGTAGCAGCAAATTTGGCTGGGAGCGCATCCCCAAAAGTTTTCTCGATGTGCTGGTGCTCAAGTTTTTGCTAACCTTTAGCCAGGCGCCGATGCGCTTTTTTGGTGGCTTGGGTATGGGGGGTATGCTGCTCAGCCTGCTTACCTTTGTCTATCTGACCGTCCTCTATATTTTCACCGATACGCAACAGCGCCCCGTTTTTATTGCCGCCGGCATCCTGGCCGTGATCAGCGTGCTGCTCTTCTTGGTTGGTTTTTTGGCCGAACTGATCGTCAATCAAGGCGAACGGATTAGCGTGCTCGAGAAGAAATTGACGGAGAGCGGCGAGGATGGGGCGTGAAATGAATCGCAACCAGTGCGATGAATGATCGACATTCACCAAATAAACCGCACCTACGGCTACCGCATTCAATCGTTAAAACCCATCATTCACCACCTGCTATCGAGCACCCGCGCCAATCCGCGTAGATCCGCGTCCAACATCCTGCACGCTATTTTCCTTGAAAGCGTTGGCGATATTGGGTGGGTGTTTCGCCTGTAAAACTTTTAAAGGCATGGTTAAAGGCGCTAACACTGTTAAACCCGGTGGCAAGCGCGGTCTCAATCACTTTGGCATCAGTGGCCGCGAGCAACTCCATGGCCTGAATCATGCGGGCGCGCTGCAAGAATTGGCGCCAGGTCATATTCGTCTCTTCGGCAAAGCGACGAGCCAGCGTGCGTTCAGAGACGGCCGCGATGCTGGCTACATCAGTAAAGTTTGGTTCGGCGGCCATGTGCTCGACTGTGTATGCCAGCGCCCGTTTAAGTTCATCTGAGCGAGCGCGGGGTAGCCAGAATTGATCGGCGGTGGCCGCCAATTCTCGACAGATTTCGGCTAAGCTCAGGAAAAATCGATCGGCGATCTTGTCCTGCGGATCGCGGTCCGCGCCCCAACGCATGGCATAGCGAATCATCTCGCGGGCCAGCGGCGAGATGGCGAAAACCCGACAATCAAACGCGGGCGTTGGGATGCTGCCCTTGGCAAACAAGACGGAACTGCTCGTCACCGGAGCCTGAATCGTGACGCGAATGGGGACATCGGCGGCAATCCACGCCGCGCGTTGAGGCGGTAACAGCCATTGGGTCTGCGCGACTTCGAGGCGGAAAGCGCCGGTGGCGGCATAAAGCAAATAATGGCTGGGAAACGTCAGCCAACGATCCTCCAGTGAAGTGAAGGCTTGATAAAATCCATACGCACTCGGCTGATTATTCACGATTTTGTCCGCTGCCATGGTTCCCGATACGTCACTAGCCTGATTGGGGCGTTATGATCTGGGCAGATAAAACAGTAATTTGGCTGCCCGAAGCCGGTGCTCAGAGTGATCAGGAGGATTGAGTAATTTGGGTAAGGCCGTTTTTTCAGCGTTATGCGATCAAGAAAATCTAGGGCGTGGCGGCGTGGCTTGACAATCTATCGGTGAATTTTGGTCGGTGCGTTACGCTACTTTGTCGAATTTAGGCCCAATTCACTGGGTTTCGCCCGCAAAAAGAAGCGCCGGTAGGCACGCACTTCCGCCAATTGTTCTTCTAACTCTGCTTGCAGGATCGCCGCGTTCTCTTTTTGATCGTGACCATCGCCGGCGGCAATCTGCATGCTGTCGCCTTCTAGGAATTCATCGATCTTGAGCCGGCCACGACTTTGCAGCCAGAGCAAGCTGTGGCGAATCACGGCTTCGGTCGTGCCCAAGCGCGCCGCCATCCGGTCGATGTAGACCAACTTGTCGCGCTCGAGCGCGTATTTGCACATCCCGGCCACATGACGCAGCACCCCGGCCAAAGAATCGTCACTGGTCATTTGCCCGCACAAGTGGATACTCGTTGGCTTCACACTATCCACGACCCAATGCAACAACTCCGGTGACGGCGGAACCCCCCAGATCACAAGCGGTTGATTGCCTGCCAGCCGCTTGGCCTGGGCCGCTACATGGATGCGTGGCGCATAGTCGATGTTTTTATTGTTCCAGGTTAAGGCCACGCCTTCTGCAAACCAGATCGCCTGATCCGCCGTGGGCAAATCGCCTAGGACAAGATTTTGGCTGCGCCAATCATGTAATTGCCACTGGGGTGATGCCGAATCCAGCACTTCAGTGGTTTCAAGCTGGCTGGACCGGTTGGCGATATAGCTCAGTTGTAAGCTGCGTTCGCCCTTATATTCGTTGATCCCCGCCGTATAAACCAGATCCAGCGGCCCAGTTGGCAATTCGACATCGGCCCCGTTAAACCAGATCACCGGCGCTTTGGCGCCATCCGCACTTTGTACGGTCAACCGGCGATGCGTGCCCTCGCGCCCAATCCGCCGGTCTTCAATCACGGTCAAATGACGGCTCATAAATTGCGGCGTCGGATTGCCTTGGCCAAAAGGCGCCAGCCGTTGCAATTCCTCGGCCAGTGCCAGATTCAGTTGGGCCAAGGGCGCTTCGATGTCGATCATCAACCCGGTTGGCGCAGCGCTGTCGCGATGCAGGTCAATCTGCTGGTGCAATTCGCGCCGAAAGCGGTCTATATTTTCGGGGATCAGACTAAGCCCCGCCGCGCCGGGATGACCGCCGTGGCCCAGCAGCAAGTGGCTGCACGCCGCAATCGAGCCGCCAATGTCCACCCCGGCAATGCTGCGCGCACTGCCGCGCGCCGGTAGTCCCGGCGGCTTGAGCAACAGTACGGTCGGCTTGTTATAAGCTTCCACCAGGCGCGAGGCGACAATCCCCACAATGCCGGCATGCCAGCCTTCATGCGCCAGCACCAGCGCGTTAAAATCCAATAAGCTGGGGTCGCGCTCAATCATGTCCATTGCCGCTTTGGTGATCTGGCTGGTGAGCAACCGCCGATCCTGGTTCAGCCGCTCCATCTTGGCGGCGAGTTGACTGGCACGGATAATGTCGCGCGTCGTCAACAATTCTACGGCGACGGTGGCATCTTCCAAGCGGCCCAGGGCGTTCATGCGCGGGCCGAGTTGAAAGCCAATCGATTCCGCATCCACGGTCTGTGGATTCAGGCGCGCCACTTCCATTAACGCCAACAGCCCAATCCGTTTGGTGCGGCGTAGTTTGTCGAGCCCCATTTGCAACAAATAACGGGCGTCATTGACCTGCTCGGCCACGTCCGCCACGATGCCCAGCGCCACGAGGTCGAGTAATTCGGTCTCCTCACCGGCGCGATTGCACTGTTTATAGACTTCTTGCACCAGGTTATAGGCCACGCCCACACCCGGCAAGGTCCGTAGCGGGTCGCCGAGTGGCTGAAACTTGGGGTTGACAATCGCGTCGGCGCGGCGTACGCTAGCCTTGCCGATCACATCACCGTCAATACCCCACAGTGGATCCAGGCCGGGTTTAAGTTTTTGGAATTCCGGCGTCAAATCGTGGTGATCGGTGATGACCACGGTGATGCCGCGATCCTTTGCATAGGCTACGCCAGCAGTTTCAGCGATGCCGGTGTCACAGGTCAGAATGAGCTGGGGTTGAAAGGTCGGATCGGCTAAGATTTCGCCCAATTTGTCGGGCAACATGCCGTGGCCTTCCGTGAAACGATTCGGCACATGAAAACGGACCCGCTCCACACCAACCAGTTTCTGTAAGGCAGCCACGAGCAGCGATGTGCTTGTCTGGCCGTCCACATCAAAATCACCCCAGACGAGAATGTTCTGGCGCGCGCTGATCGCTTCACAAATACGTTGCGCTGCTTCGGCCACGCCGAAGAGGGCTGTGGGCAGTGCGGGTGCATACTGCGTGGGATCCAGAAAGGCGCGCGCCTTGGCCGCCGTGTCAAAACCACGTTGGGCCAACAGTTGCGCAACGAGTGGATGACCACCGACGGCAGCCATTAGTTCAGGCGATGGGGGGATTGCGGGGCGAACGGTCCAGGGTTGTGACATAAGAGAAGAATTGAGGGGACGACAGAAATTACTTTGCTTTGCGTAGAAGCTGCGCTACGTCGGTCCATAGTTCCGGCGTTTCGAGCAATTCGGCGAATTGTTCAACCCAAAATTGAATCCGCTTGCGATCTAATTTGGGTTGATTAGCAACGATTGCTTCAATATCGATCATATCTTTGGGCCGATGAGCAATCGCTTTCATGATGATCAGATCTTCCGGTGAGGGTAGACGAATACGCAATCCATCTTCTTGATGTACTTGACTACGCTCAACCATCTCAATTTCAAACGGAAGCATGCCCAATGACACATCAACATCAATACCACTTTGCTCATGACGAAGTAAGACAACCCGTGTGCGACGCGCAAATTCTTCTGAGTTATCGATGCGTGAAACCAAGCCTTGCTTTTTTGCCTGGGCCATGAAATACGGTAAATCGCCGATAGCAAGCAATATCATGGCATCCGCATCGGCTGTCAGGCGTGCTTGACCAAGAAAACCAACTGCTATACCGCCAATGATCACGCCTTGCTCATCGAAACTTTCTAAAAGGCGTTGTAAAGCTTCTAAAGGAGCACGCAGAGGTTCGATTGTACTTGGTAAAGGCATTAGTTTAATCCTTTAAGCTTTTGCCAACGACCACGAACGACGGCTATTTGTTCTTCATCGCGTGTAACATGCCAGCCAAGTCCAACCGCCAAACGGATGATAGCGTTCAACTGCTTCCAGCGCTCTGTAAATGATGTCATTCTTAATTCTTCCGCTTGAAGCTCATTAACAATTTGCCAGCGCGCCCGATATTCTTCAAGTTGAGTTTTTGTTACTGTTCGTTCCATCTGAACACCTTTCACCTGTTAGAACGCCAACTCCGTCACATCATCCAGCGTAAATTCCAACGCGGTGTCCGCATCGACGCTGAAGAAATCTTCGGCATCGGCGACTTCGTCCAAATTGCCGGCCACTACGCCACGATTGCACCGGCTGCGATAGACGCAAAACCCACAGAAGCGCTTGCGGTTAATTTCTGTGTCAGATACGGTGGGAAAATCGGCCTCGCGCTGGCCGGCCAGAATTCCCTCAAGCATGTGGTGCAGGCGCGCATGATTGGCTTCATGTTGGGCGCGATCATAACGAAAGACAACGGGTTGGCCAGGCGCCGCCGTAAACCAATAACGCATCTCCACCTGTTCGGGCTGCACCGGTCCCCAAGGCAACTTGGCACTCGCTTCGACCAATACATACGGATAGACAATCGTCTGCAAGCGTTGGCGCAAATTAGAAGGGTCGGTGCGCTTGCGGGCGGTCTTCCAGTCGATAATCACAACGCGGCCTGCTTTGTCAGCCGCAATCAGGTCATATTTGGCGGCGAGCCGATAGACCGGATTTCCTGAGGAGACGCCATTCCCGCTGCCATTGCGTGGCTGAGACGAATTGGCGGCTGTGCCAAACGGCATGCTCAGGATCCGTTCCACTTCAAAAAAATCGTTGGGTAGATCGGCGGGTCGATGGCGCAGATAGGCGTTGAACCAATCATCAAGGGGTGGTTCAAGCCCCGCGCCCAAAAGTTCGGGGTCAAGCCCGATCTGGGCCCGTTGCACCAGCAGATGAAAGGTTGAACCCAGGCGCATCAATTGCTCATGCTCGGCCACTGGTGTCGCCTCGATTGCGGGCCAGGGTAATTGCTCGGCATAAGCCAGCCAGAAGCGGCGCGGACAATCCTCATACGCCTGCAAGCTAGATTGGCTGAAGGCGAATGTGTCGGGCAATTGGAGGGCTTGGCTGACGGATCGACTCACTCTGCTCATGCTCCGCATCATAGCACAAGTGAGCGGAATTTGCCAGACTTGAGCGGGTTTTTGTAGGAGGTCGAAAGTTTAGCACCACGGATGGTTAGCGTAACACGACAACCAACTCCGCATTCCCTACCCCATCACAGCGTAAACAACGACCGGCCAGTGTGGTCTCCCAACGCCAGGGAACAGGTTGCTGATTGAGCGTCACCGTTTGCACCTGGGTCGTATCAGGCAGGTAGATGCCGAGTTCTAACTGATAATCAGGCGCATCACTGGTTACGGAGAGTGTAACCTGTTGCGGGGTGCGGGTTATCTGAATCGCAAACCATTGCTCACCAACGTGCAACTGGCGTATGGCAACTTTGTCCCAATTTGTAGGCAAATGGGGTGCAATGCGCAACTTGCGTTCGCCCGCCCGCGGTTCAATGCCGAGCATACCTTCCACGACGGGCGAGATCACACCAAGTGCCGACCATAATTGCAAAAAACACCATTGGTCCGGCAGCGCTTCGCTGATCGCGCCCGGCATCTGCAAAGGCAACGTTTTTGCCAGCCGTTGCACCAGGTCTAAGGCCTGATCGATCCGCCCATAGCGAATATGCGCCAACGCCAACAGGCCAGTGTTGATGCTCATCACGTCATGGCGGTCGGGGTTGAGATACATCCCCCACTCATTGCAAAACTCAGATGACATCAGGCGATCGAGGGTGCGGTGCGCTTGTTCTGGGGTGGCGACGCCGACTTCCACCGGGCACATCACCACCCAATGGCGCAAGAGCCAAGGCAGATCCACGTTGGTGGGATTTTGCTGATAGCTGGCTAGTAACGGATCAAAAAGATGATGGGCCTGCGTAACCTGGCGAACCAGATCCAAATTGGCATGATGCTCTGTCGCTAATGTATCTAGCCGTTCGAGTACGGCCTGCACCTCGGCAATGCTGGCTCGCACATCAGCAAAGAGACCTTCAGTTGGCAACCACCACTCTTCCTGTATACGACGGCCTAAACTGGCGGTCTTGCGTTCCAACTCTGGTATGATGGGATGGTCATCGATTGCCTGCGCCATGTCTGCCAGCCGGTGTAAGGCTTCCCAGGTGTACGCCGCCGGATCGATGCATTCAAAGCCAGCGTGCATCTCTAATGTCTCAATCACGCTGCGCCCAGACGGACAGAGATCGCCGTCGGGGTCGCATTGGCCCAGCGTATAATCCAGGACACCCTGTTTGCAAAATGGATACATCTCGGCCAGAAATGCCTGGTCGCCGGTCCAGAGCCAGGTCTGATGGACGGCGCGCGTAAAGGCGGGCGTCTCGACCAAGTTGCCGGGGTTATGAACGATGCCGACCGTTGACATTTCGTGAATGATCCGGCCTGGTTCGTTGCGATTTTCAGTTTCGCTGACTCGTTTCAACAAGCGCAAGGTCGCTTTGGTCAACTCAAACAGACCCGCCTGCAACATCGGCAAGACCGCGTATTCAGTGTCAATGCCAAACCACCAGGGATAGGTCGGGAGTCCAGCGCCTGCCCCCAACCCGTGGGTGGGCGTTGCGCGGGCAAGCATCTGGCAGTTTACTTTCGCCCACTGAAAAGCTTCATTGAGCGTCGCATCGGGGGCAATCAATTCACTCTGTTGCGCGATCTGCTGATAGCTTGCCTGTTTCGCCGCCACCAAAGCCGTGTGCTCGCGTTGTAATTGTTCAAATGTGGCCTGGGCCGACGCTTTACTTTGTGACGAACCAGCGATCAATAAGGTAAAAGTTGTCGCTTGCTTACTTAACGGGAAAATCAGTTGCGCCGAAGCACCCTGACCCATTGTCGGTTGGATGGCGGGGAGGTCGCCACTCATTGTAATCTCAGCGGCCGGTCGATCGCTGCCCACGATGGCAAACCAAGGATTGTTTTCATCGCGAAATATGACAGCGCGTCGATCCGGCGTCGCTTCGGCCTGATCCGGGCCATCAACCATGCCCGCCTGTTCACCCAACCAAGCCGGGCGTAAATCGGACCGCACCAACACCACCGCTTCCAATAACTCAGTAAAATATTCGGGGATCTGGACGGTAAGGCTAATAATCAAGCCTTCGATGCCATCTGGCACAACGTCGCGCCTGATCACGCGCACGCCATCCACGCGATAGTCGAATTCCGTATAACCGAGCCCCACCCGACATGCATCCGCCTCTAATAACCAGTGGGTCACCCCGGAAGTTTTGGCGCGCAAGGCGAACCAGAAACCATCCAGCAACTTGATCGGATGATCCCAAACCCCGCCCATTTCGTGTGGGACATGCCCATGCCACGGATCAGGAAAGAGGCCATTCTGGGAACAGATGACATAAACCCGATCCCCGGTTGTTGCCACTGGATCGGCGAGACGCGTCTGTTTTTCGATAAATGGAAACATGTGTAAGATCCTAATAATTAATAAGTAATAGGTAACAAGTAATCAGTAATTTTCGCGTACCGACACGATTTCGTTACTGATTACTTATTACCTATTACTTATTTGTTCTCACGCTTTTACGCCACACCAACCCTGCCAATACCCCATACATTACCGCGCCACTCAGCATTGCCAACCCAAAACCCCAGGTCATGGCGATGGCAACCGCCAAGGTTGAACCGAGCACGGAGCAGGCGCCGTTAACGCTCCACAAATAGCCAATGCCCGCTTGGTTGGCCTTGAATAGACGCAACAAACTGGGAAATGGCATGCCCATCACCACGCCGGGCAGGGCCGTCAATAAGATCGCGGCCAACAGACGGATAACCAGCGGCGTTGGCAACAAGAGGCGCACCACGGGCGTTAGAATTAGCCAATAAATGACCGTGATCACGCTAATATAAAGGGCTGCCATCCAGACGCGTTGCCATAGATCTGGCTCAGGCCAACGCTGGCTGAGCCAACTGCCCAAGCCGCCAGCCAGTAGCAGCGCACCCAACACGGTCGCCAGTGACAGGACCGGATAGCCCAATAAGAGTTGGAAATGCTGAATCAGCGGCACCTCCACCAGCATAAAGCCCAGTCCCAGCAAGGCCATATAGAGCAGCGCGCGCCACCCAGCCCCTGGCTTTGTGGGCAGCGATTGACTTAGCCCCAGAAACAATAAGCCAATCGCCAGGCATGCCGCGATCACAAGCGCCTGCTGAATGGCTGGGGGCAACCCTGGATCCAATTTAAAGAAGAACGGTTGGTCATCGTCGGTCGGCCCCAATTCATACGCCGCGTCGGCGACGACAAAATCTTGCAAACTCGCGCCTTGGCGCAAAGGGGCAAAGGCAGTCTCGAAGACGCCAGGGATAAATAGTGGCTGCATGTGCTGTTGTTGGCTCTGCGCGACGTAGGCCGCAATCATTGTCTGACTAAGCGGCTCACGGCCCACCAACAAAACGCTGGTGCGCAGGGTCGGGTCATCGGTGGCTAGCATGCTCAGCACCAAGTGATCAAGCGCCCGCGCCGGGGGAATGCCCAGATCGCTCAGTGCTTGCAGGGCGGTGACCGCGGCGCGGCTGCCTTCTAAGGCGTTGTGGGAAACAATTGCCAGTTGGCCGTTGGGCGTCAAATGTTCTAAATACGTGCGAAATGCTTGGCGGGTAAAGGTGTAATTTTCGGCCAATGCCTGGCTGGCAGGGGCGGCGGCTTGGGTGTAGACCAAGTTCAAATAGATCAAACTGGCTGGTTGGGTGCTGCGCTCGACATAGGTGCGGGCGTCACTCACCACCAGATTTACTTTAGGATCGTGCAGAATATGCCCGTTATAATCTGACTCTTGGAGCGTGATTTTGGTGGTCGCTGGATTTACTTCGACCGCGGTGATCTGTTGCGCACCGGCCAACAAGCCCATCACAATATCTTTGCCCGCGCCCGCGCCTAGAATCAACGTGTGGGTCACCGGGCTCACCGCAAACGGAATAAATTCGGGCGTGTCGCGCAGATAGTTGATCGTCGCCAACTGCGCGCCATCATAGTGGACCATTGTACTGCCCGCGCCGCCGTCGGCAAAGACAAATTTTGCTTTAGCATCATTCGTTTCGACCAGATCGACACGCGCAAATGGGCTCCAAATCGTGCGCACCAAACGCGCCGCTTGGGTTGGATCATTCAGAATCGCCAGCATTGTCTTGTCGCGCGGCGCATTGGTGGTATTGGTGGGCAACCGATCGAGCCAACTGAGGGTCAGATTGCTGAGCCAGACGCCGCTGACAATTAATAAAACGCTCAGCGCGCGCCATCTCCAGGTACTGGCGTTGCTCCAGATTAAAAAGCAGGCGGCTAGCCCAATCAGCACGCCCAGAAAGAGAGTGACGCTGAATGGGCTCCAGATGGTTAATAACGCCAGCGCGCTGATCACACCAACGCCTGCCCCGGCCAGATCTGCCGCATACAGCGAACCACTGGAGGCCGTATAATGACCAAAAGCCAGCGCCGTCCACCAGCCGATCAAGAGGAAAGGCAACAGTGCTAGAATTGCCCGCGGCCAGATTGATTCCGTCCAGGGCAAACGGGCCATGCCCACAGCGATCAGTGGAAAGCTCAAGGCGAGCGCCAACAGTAAAATGGCGAGCGTGGCAATAGGTTTTGCCTTCTCGGTGGGCGCGTCGAAAGAACGGCTTAACGCCGCCCCCAAACTGATCCCCAACACCGCCAACGATACGGCCAGAAAGGCGTAGTGATATTGGAAAAAGAAGGAGAAAAGGCGCGTCACCGTAATTTCAAAGATCAGCCCACTGGCAGCGACCAGGAACAGGACAAAGGTGATGCGGGGTGGTGCATACGGTGTGCGGAATGACGTAGTATCCATGAGCGTTTATTCAAAACTGTTGATCGTGTTGTCGTCAGTGGGCAAAGTAGGGGCGAGGCATGCCTCCGCCCCTACGACCACCGATTATAGACCGGATCCGGCGTTTAGCCCTTAATACCGGTCAGCGCGATGCCTTCGACAAAGGCGCGTTGGGCAAAGAAGAAGAGAATGACGACTGGCAGCATACAGACCACCGACGCCGCCATCAATAAGTTCATTTTTGTGTCATATTGGCCGTTAAAATAGGCCAGCCCCACGGTGACCGTATACTTTGTCACCTCATTCAGATAGAGCAGCGGGGTGCGTAGATCGTTCCAAATGTCGCGGAAGCTTAGAATCACGATCACCGCCAAGACGGGGCGACTGAGTGGCACGATAATCCGCGCGATAATTTGTAACGTATTGGCGCCATCGAGCACGGCGGCTTCTTCCAACTCGCGTGGGATCGACATGAAGAACTGGCGCATCAGAAAAATTGCATAGGCTTCACCAAACCAGGCCGGCACGATCAGCGGCAGGTACGTGTCCACCCAGCCCATGCGACTAAACAAAATATAACGTGGAATCCAGGTTACGGCGTCGGGCAGCATCAACGTCGCCAGCAGAATCGCAAAGAGTGTATCCTTGCCCGGCGCTTCTAGGCGTGCAAAGCCATACGAGATTAACACGCACGAGATCAGACGGCCCGCGATCATGCCAATTTCGATGATCATCGTGTTGCGGAAAAAGAGGGGAAAAGGCAGCAGTGGGTTGGCAAAGGCAGCGAGAAAATTGCTCCATAACGCTGGATGCGGCAACCATTCCGGTGGCCAGAGAAAAATTTTGTAATCTGGCTTCAGCGCCGACAAGATCATCCAGTAAAAAGGAAAGAGGAAGACCAAGCTCAGAAAGACGAGCAAACTGTAGACCACGATATCGTGGACCAAATTGCCAAAGCGTCGGGACTGCCACCAGCGCACCCTGTTGCGTGGTTGGGCGCGCGTAAGGGTTGTCGTTGCCATCTTACCCTTCCTTTTCCGATTCGTAATAGACCCAAAGGCTGGACGTGCGGAGCACGATTAACGTCAAAATCAGAATAATGATGAATAAAATCCAGGCCAGGGCGGTGGCATAACCCATACTGTTAAAGCCCTTAAAGGCCAGGCTATAAATATAAATCATGTAAAAAAGCGTCGCTTTGGCCGGGCCACCCAGCGTGCCAGAACGGGCTGTCGAGATCACATAGGCGATGTCAAAGGTCTGAAACGAGCCGATGACAGCCATCACAAAATTAAAGAAGAGGGTGGAACTGAGCATCGGCAGGGTGATCTTCCAGAAACGCGGCCAACGCCCGCCACCGTCGATCTCGGCGGCTTCGTATAAGGCTTTGGGAATACCTTTCAGCCCGGCCAGAAAGATCAACATCTGCCCACCCACATTCCAGGCGCTCATCATGATAAAGCCCCAAATCACATATTTTGGATCGCTAAACCAGTTCGGCCCCGGCAAGCCAAATACGCGTAATAGACCATTCACGGGGCCATATTTGGGGTTGAGGATCCAGGTCCATAAGACCGCCGCGGCGACGCTGGCAACAATCGCGGGCATGTAAAAGGCGGTCCGAAAGAAGCCAACGCCGCGCGTTGCTTCGTTCAGGAGAATGGCCAGAAAAAGTGCCGTGAGTAAGGAGACCGGAATGCTAAAAACGGTAAAAAAGCTCGTGACCTTCAGCGAAATATAGAAATCTGGATCTTGGAAGGCGCGCGTATAATTGGCCATCCCCACCCAAACTGGTGGCTTTAGCATGCCCCATTCGGTAAAGCTAATATAAAGCGAATAGAGCATTGGCCCCAAGGTAAAGGCAATAAAACCAATCACCCAGGGGGCAACACATAGATAAAAAACAATCGTATCATGCCTGGCCTTGCGACTCCGGCGAGCAGGCGGCTTTGGCAAAATGGCGGTGGCCATGGTCGGATCTCCTTGGAAAATGGAGTAAGGAGTAGGGATTAGGTGCGACCACTGTTGACCTACTCCCTACTCCCTACTCCCTACTCCCTACCTATCTACTTCGCCAGACAAGCATCGGCATCTTTCGCCGCGCTGTCGAGCGCCGTTTGCACGGCGGTGCCTTTGAGGAAGATCTCTTCCATCGCCGCCTTGTACGCCTTATCACCGCAATCAGCCCACAGGGGCGTGGTGAATTCAGGCAATGGTTTCACATCGTCCAATACCTTGATCACTGGCGCGTTGTATTCATCCTTCGCCAGATTCTGGCTGTCGGCCACGGATTTGACGGCCGTCAAGGCATAATTGGCGAATTGTTTGGCGCCATCGCCTGCCGCAATGTACTTGAGGAACTTCCAGGCTGTGTCCTTGTTCTTGCTGGCGCTGTTGATGGTAAACCCAGCCCAACAAAGGGCATTGGCCTTGCCTTTTGGTCCGGCTGGCAATGTAGTCGTGCCAAATTTTAGGTCCTTGTTACTCTGGAAATCCTTCATTGGCCAGCGGCCCGTCCACAACATCGCCACTTTACCCGTCTGGAAGAGATCAACGCCTTGCAGCGCGTCGATGTCGGCTTTGTTGGGCGCCACTTTATCCTTGAGCACCAGATCGGCATACCATTGGATCGCCTGGACGGTCTCTGGGCTGTTCATGTGACCCGTGGTGGTCTTGCCATCCTCACTGACCACCGAGCCGCCGTTCTGATAGATGATCGGCAGCGCACCGCGCAACCAGGTCAAGTCGCCCCAGCTATCCGGCAACTGAATGCCCCACTGGCTGCCATCGGCTTTGGTCAATTTCTGGGCCGCCGCCGCCAGATCATCCCACGTCCAATTTTCATTGGGATATTCGACCTTCGCGTCGTCGAAAAGTTTCTTGTTATAAAAGAGAATCAGCGGACTGTAATCTTTGGTCAAAAAGTAGGTCTTGCCTGCCACCTGGCCGAACTTGGCGACGTTTGGATAAAAGACATTCATGTCCAGACCATCTTTGCCGTTGATATAGTCATCCAACGGCTGGACTGCACCTTGCTGTACATACTTGGCCACATCGCCGTCGCCAACCTGGAAGATGTCAGGGCCAGAACCGGCGGCCAATTGGGCCAACAGTTTGGTGCCATATTCCTGCGGAATGCATTCCAGCGACACCTTGATATTGGTGTTTTCCTTCTGGAAAGCATCAATCGAATTCTTGAATGGCTCCAGCGCGTCGCCGCTTTCCCAGCAGCTAATGCGAATGGAGGTCGGTCCGCTGGCGGCGGCCTGGCCACCACTCGCCGCGCCACCGGTTTGTTGCGCTACCGGTGCCGCGCAAGCCGCCACCAGCGCCACTACGACGAGTAAAAAAAGCCGGCTGCTGATTTGATGGAAGCTGCCGGACGGTCTGAATTGTTTGTACATTTACATTTTCTCCTGTGGATTCCTACTTCACCTGAACTAAGAAACTCGATTGGCACACTGCCGAGCCGAATTTTCTGCGGGCAACCACCTCCTTTCCAAGCGTAAAGCAATTTTACAAATTGCTTCACAGTTCTAGCCGTTACGCACACTCGATTGGCGCACGATCAACCGCGGGGGCAAGTTGATCTGCGCGTTGGCTGGCGTCCTGCCTTGCATCAAATCAATTAACAATTCGACAATCATTTGGCCCACCTGCCAGATTGGTTGGCGCACAGAGGTCAAGGAAGGCGTCAAATGTTGGATGCCGGGCGTATCATCAAACCCCGTGACGCCAAATTCTTGGCCAACGTGCAATCCGGCTTGTTGCGCCGCGATCATGGCGCCCATCGCCAAATGATCATCGACTGCCACCAGCGCCGTAGGCCGTTGGGCTTGGGGTAATTGTAATAGTTGCGTGGTGCAACGTACGCCCGTTTCAAAGTCCCCGCTGCCCCGCACGATCCAATTGGGATCAATGGCCGGGCCAGCCCTGGTCATCGCTTCAAAGTAGCCATTCTGCCGCGCCGTGCCAACGCGCGATCCTTCGGGCCAGGCCAACAGGCCAATCCGCTGGTGGCCCTGCTCGATTAAATGCTGGGTTGCGGCGCTAATGCCGGCGCGCCCATCCACATCGACATAGGCAAAGTGCCAATCTGGGTTGGCGCGACCAAAAGCCACAAACGGAAAGTTTAACTCCTGTAGCAAAGGGACGCGCGGGTCGTCATAGTTGGTGCCGGTGACGATGAAGCCATCGACCCGACTGGAATGCACGAGGTTACGATAAATTTGTGTTTGATCGACCACGTTGTGGCTTGGAAAGAGCAACAAGTGATAACCCGCAGCTTCGGCGGCTTCCACCGTGCTCGTCAAGAACTGATCAAGAATCGGATTGGCCCGGTCGGGTGGTTGGGGTGTCCACGAATAACCGATCAGATAGCTGGCACTTTTGCGCAAGGTGCGCGCAGCAATATTGGGGCGATAGTCCAACGTCGCCACTACTTGCCAGATCAACGCTTCCGTCTCCGGTGTAACGTTGGCTTGACGGTTGAGGACTTTAGAGACGGTCTGGTAGCTGACGCCTGCACGAGCAGCTACATCTTTCAGCGTAACACGGCTGGTCATAGGCATGCCACATCATCGAGACGACATTCGGTTTTTCAAATAGACCTGGGATAGGGAGCCAGGCGAACGTTCGCTTTAAAGCTTAGCATACCTGAGAGGCACTGTCAATTCCAAAAAATAACCGGCGTCTAGAACGCCGGTTGAAGAGTAGGGGCGAGGCATGGTCACCTGCAGTTAGTAAATCCCTAGATCTGGTGACCATGCCTCGCCCCTACTTAAAATGTTAACCGAACCTAATGAGCGTTTTCTTCGGTGAATTTCTCGTATGCTACTGCGTCCATCAACTGCGCCAGTTCTGCCGCCAGATCCTTTGGTTGTAGCTTGAAAAACCACGCTTCGTAGGGTTTTTCGTTGACGAATTCTGGGTTATCGGCCAACTCTGTATTCACGGCCACGATAATGCCACTGATCGGCGCGAGCACATCTTCGGCTGCTTTGACCGATTCGACCACGGCCACGGCTTCGCCGGCCTGCACTTCGCGGCCTTCTTCGGGCAGATCCACATAGACCACGTCGCTGAGCATATCCTGGGCGGCATCACTGACCCCGACAACGGCGATGTCATCTTCCATGCGTACCCATTCGTGGGTTTTGGCATAGTAGGCTGTTGCATCGATTTTGTAATCTGACATAGAAGGTGCTCCTTTGGGTTCTGAATGAAGGTGAGGAGTGATGAGTGAGTCTCAAATATCACTCATCACTCCTCACTTATATCTTGGCTGATAAAACGGTCGCTTGACTACTTTGGCTTTTTTTGCTTGGTCGCGCACGAGAATATCAAGCTCTGTGCCAATCGTGCTATATTCACCTGGTACATACCCCAGACCCAGAAATTTGTCGAGTGTCGGGCTTTTCATGCCAGAGGTGACGTGACCGATCACCTGGTTGTTCACGGCGATCGCGTAATGCTCGCGCGCCACGGCTTTGTCGATCATTTCGAAGCCAATCAGCAGGCGCTGTGGTTTCTCCATTTTCACCTTGAGCAATGCTTCGCGCCCGACAAATTCTTTACCCCAACTGATCGTCCAACCAAGGCGCGCTTCTAGTGGATTGGTCCGAGCGTCGAGTTCGTGCCCATAAAGCGGCATGCAGGCTTCGAAGCGCAGACTATCACGCGCCGCCAGGCCACAGGCTAACAGACCATCATCCTTGCCGGTTGCAAGCAGGGTTTGCCAGAAGTCAACGGCAGCGGTGGCGGGCAGATAAAGCTCAAAGCCATCTTCACCCGTGTAACCTGTGCGGCCAATCAACAGTTCGACCCCGGCCACTTGCGTGGCCAGGCTGGTGCGCGTGGCGAATTGGCTCAGATCGGCACCTGTCAAGCGCTGCAAAATTTGTTCGGCCTTGGGCCCTTGCAACGCCAACATGCAAGTCGTATCCGAAACATCGGTGAGCGTCAGATCAAAACCGAGTGTGTTCGCCTGCAACCAGGCTAAATCTTTGCTGCGGTTGCCAGCATTGACCACAATCAGCCAATGATCCGGACGGCGATAGAGAAAAATGTCGTCGACCAACGTCCCGTCGCCATAGAGTAAAAGGCTATAGTGCGCCTCGTCCACCTGCATCCGCGCAATGTCCCAGACCTGGATGTACTGGAGAAATAACTCAGCATCTGGGCCGCGCAACTCGAACTGGCCCATGTGGTCAATATCAAACAGCCCCGCGGCCGTGCGCACGGCCTGATGTTCCAACGTGGGGCCAGGCGGATATTGAACGGGCAGCGACCAGCCGGCAAACTCGACCATGCGACCATTCATCGCGACATGGGTATCGTAAAGTGGCGTTTGATGCATGGCTAGACGACCTTTCTGGGCGGCGCTACCGCTGTTGCGAAGTAAATAATGCGCATACTATAGCAGTGCCGATTTAACTTAGCAAATGATCATCTCTCAACGGGTGCATCCCAGGTTTTTGGCGATTTTTGCGCGGGGATAAATCCCGCGGCTGACGGTAGCAAGTCGCCGCAGCGACTAGGATCCCAGTGCCTGAGGGCACTTGTTACTGTCAGCCGCCAAATTCCATTTGCGCCAAAAATTTGGGATGCACCCTCTCTCAACTTTTCACGTGAGATTAAAATAAACGGCTATGCTTGACTTTCGAAGATTTATTCGTTAAAATAGACTAGAAGTATATTGCACGCTCCCTTAGCTCAGGGGATAGAGCAACTGCCTTTATATAGGAGCCTTTATAGAGAAACTCGAATCTATAAAGTGGAGGATGCTGTATCGGTGAACCCTGTCAAATGGCAACACCGAGGAAACCTGTAGATTTACCTGTCACAGGGATCCGTAGAGGCCATACGCGTCCCACCTGAGATGGTGAAGATATGGTCCAGACCACAAACAGCGCGAGTTGGCAGTGAAAACTGTAGTGGTACGCTAAGCAGTGGGTCGTAGGTTCAAATCCTACAGGGAGTACCAAAAAGGCGTGCGCAAGTTCAAACTTGTGTACGCCTTTTTCGTGTTGCTTGATACACCTCGACTGTCGCCTGCGCGCAGGTTTCCCAACGAAACTTGGCTGCTTGCACAATCCCTGTGGTCCGCAGGGTGGCTGCCAGTTCTGGCTCGGTTAACACCCGCTGGATCGCCGCGGCCAACCCCTCATCATCCAGCGGCGCGACCAAAAGGGCGGCATCCCCTGCGACTTCGGGCAAACTACTGACATTGCTGCTCACGACGGGCGTGCCGCACGCCATCGCCTCCAACACAGGAAAGCCAAAGCCTTCGTACAAACTGGGCAACAAGACACAATCTGCCCCGGCATAAAGGGCTGGCAGATCCGCGGCTGGCACGTAGCCGGCAAAGGTTACATCCTCGTTCAAGCCGAGTTGGGCCACCAATTTTTGGATGGGTTCAAAGAGCCAACCTCTACCGCCGACCACAAGCAGGCGTTGGGGAAACCCCCGCGCCTTGAGCCGTGCCAGCGCCCGCATGGCCGCCGCGTGATTTTTGCGCGGTTCCAACGTGCCGACCATCAGCAGATAGGGTCGCACGGTGTCGTTTGTACCTGGACTGTATTGTTGGCGAACACGCTGCACAACCGCTGGATCGCTGGGTCTAAATTCTGGGTCAACGCCTTCATATACCACCTGAAGCTTGTCTGCCGGCGCGCGATAGAGTTCGATTAGATCGCGTTTCGTGTGTTGGCTGACCGCAATAATCGTGTCGGCTGCCTTGATGAAAAGCGGCATCGCCACTTTTAGAAAAAGTCGATTGCGCAGGGTGTGATGTTCCGGGTAGCGCTCGAAGATCAGATCGTGCACCGTCATCACTGTGGGGCGGCGCAGGTAGGGCAGCAGATGTTCGGCGGCGTGATAGAGCGAGGCCGGAGCAGGATTGGTAATTCGTTCATAGCGCGGCAAGCGTAAAATTTGGGTAGCGAGGACACTGAGCCGCCAAGCCAGTTGGCCCTGCTTGAACGTGCGTGCTTTGGCGGCGTGCAAGGTTGTTGGTAATTGGTGGCCGCTATGTGCATTGTAAAATAAGGTCAGATCGACTTGGTCGGCATGGTTGGCTAATAAGTAGGTTGCTAATCGTTCGGTGTAACGACTGAGACCTGCACTTTGGTGGACGGCCGCACCAACATCGAGGGTGACTTGGAGCGGAGCATGGTGGGTTAGCATATCAACCTTGCGCCAAAATTGCCTGGATGCGGCTCACGATCATCGCCATCGCCACGCGATTTTCGCCGCCTTCGGGGATGATCACGTCGGCATAACGCTTGCTCGGCTCGACAAATTCCAAATGCATAGGGCGCACAGTGGTTAAATATTGCTCCACCACCGAATCGAGACTACGGCCCCGTTCCTGCATGTCGCGTTGCAGACGACGGATAAAGCGCAGATCGCTGTCGGTGTCCACAAAAATTCGCATGTCCATGAGCTCGCGCAGCGCTTTTTCCGCAAAGATCAAGATGCCATCCACCAAGATGATGCGCGCGGGTTGTAGGAGTCGGGTTGTGGGTTGACGGGCATAGATGCCAAAGTCATAACTTGGCACCTCAATTGATTGGCCTCGGCGCAGGGCCTGCAAGTGTTCAACGAGCAGACTGGTCTCCAAGCTGTCAGGATGGTCATAGTTGATGTTGGCGCGCTCGGCTGTGGACAAATGCGGCGTATCGCAATAGTAACTATCATGTTGCAAATAGGCCAGATGGTCCATCCCCACCGTGTCCCGAATCTGGCGGCTAACCGTTGTCTTCCCGCTGCCGCTGCCGCCGGCCACGCCGATAATAAAAGAAGGAATAGGTTGGATGATTGTCATAGTCGGGTTAGGTGGCAAAATAGGGCAGAGATGTAGTGCGTGGTAAATAGTAAATGGTAAAAGGTAAATAGTAAATGGTGGAGTATCTCATTTGTACTTACCTTTCGCTACTTACCATTTACTACTTCCTCCTTACCGCCTACCCACGCCCGCAACGCCTCTACTTCGTTCTGGACATCACCCTGCACTGTAATCGCCGAGCGATTTTCTGGCCACGCCGTGATCTGGGCTAGGAGAAAGGCCGGTCGCCGCCAAAAAGCCAGCGCGCCGATCAAAAGTAAAACGAGCGCAATCCAGAGCAGCCAGGTGGCGGGCAGATAATGAACTTCGACATGCAGACCCGGCAATGGTGTAAAACGGAGCGCAATTTTCTTGCCATTAAGCTGAATCGATGCGGTCTGGGTTTGCCTGATTTGCAAACGCTGCACGGGCTGCTTATCGCTGTCTTGATAGACTTCAACGGCAAAAGCGCCAGTGTTCAAATTTTGATCATCATCGGCCATGCGCACAATGCGCAATACCGCTGCTTTCGCTAGGATCAAAGTCTCTTCGCTACCGGGGTTGGGAAAGACCAAGCCAACCGCGGCGGCTGTAGTGGATTGGCCAGAGCGCCCCAACACGGGCTCACCATTGCCTGTTACGCCTATCGTGCTGATCAATAATCCTGGGGGGCCAGGCGCGGTCTCCACTTCCACCGAGCCAATCCGCGCGCGGCCTGGCAACTTAGCTGGCAAATCTTTGCGGGCGGTCCCAACCTGAACCGCCAGGATCGGCGCGGCGTCAGTGGCCTGTTCGGGTACTTGATATTGCAATAGTAATTCGTGGGCGGCATAGCGATATTCGGCGCCCGGTGCCAGCGCCGGTGGCATCACGGCCCAACCCCAGGTTAATGTCAACCAGATCACGCACCACAAGACCAGCAAGCCAAGGAGCGCTAGTGGCCGCAGCAGCGCCCAACGCCAATCCCGCGTGGCCAGTAGCCGAATTTCAGATAAATCACCTGCTGGCGACTTGGTCCCTGGCTCTGCGGCAATGGTTGGCTCATGCACGGTCCCCACTTTGATGTGATCAAAGGAAGTGGTCAAGCGATCACGCAGCGCTTGGACGGTTTCTTCTGGTGGCGCTGCATAGGCCTGGCGCCACCGATAGATTGGTTGCAGGGTGGAACTCGTTAGGGGAGCACTCGCGTCCGGTTGCGTAGGTAGCCGTGTCATCACCTGACGAATGCGCCCAGCGGCGGCAATCAGATCGCCGAGATGCACAAAGAGCATCAAGCCAATCAGCGCCAACAAAAAATGCAAGAGTGGACTGTGTGCCAGATTAAACAAGCCCAGATTACGCATGAGCTCGCCCACCAAACCATACTCTGCGCTGGTGGTCATCAACCAGCGCGCGGCGGCCAGCGGATCATCGTTTAGCTGGCTGGGTAGCTGGCGTAGATAGTACGAACTCAAGACCAGCCCTAATACGACGCCACAACTGGCGAGCAAAAGGCGTCGATAACACAATCCTCGCCAGATGGCGTCGAGCAAGCCACTGCCCGTAGTGACCGCCTGCGTCCACCTTGGCTTGCCTGGCACTGGTAAATTCGTTTCGTTTACAGATAAAACTTCGTCGGTCACCGTCCCACCATTACCCATTGCCCAACCACTTTCCAATTTCACTCGCCAAGTTCGACAAGGGCGCATGGCGGACTGTACAAGTGGGTAAAGATTCCATAAAGGCCCGGCCATAGTCTTTTTGCCACAGCCGACTGTCCAACATCACAACCGCGCCGCGATCCGTGGCGCGCCGGATCAGGCGGCCAAAACCCTGGCGAAAGCGTAAAATCGCATCGGGCAGCGTGTAGTCGGTAAAGGCGTCTTCTAAATCGGCACTGCGGGCGGCGACCAACGGATCGCTAGGCACAGCGAAGGGCAGGCGCACAATCAGCAGGCAACTTAACTCGTCACCCGGCAGATCAATGCCTTCCCAAAAACTGCGCGTGCCCAACAGCACGGCTTTCTCTGCCTCGCGATATTCGCGCAACAAACGATTACGGCTGCTGGTGCCATGTTGCAAAACTGTAATGCCGAGCCGATCTAGTGGAGCGCGGATCGCATCTGCGGTTGTGCGCAGATGCGCATAGCTTGTAAAGAGTGCCAGGGTACGTCCGCCCGTGGCATCCGCCGCCGCGATAATGGCCTGTTCGACGGCTTGTTGATAATTCGGATGGTTAGGCGCGGGCAGATTGTTGGGCAAAAAGAGCAGCGTGCTCTGTTTGTAATCAAACGGACTATCCACGGTCACAGCGGAGGCGTCCCACAGCCCCAGGCGATCGCGGATAAAGGTAAACCCACTCCCCGTGCGCAACGTGGCGCCGGTGAAGATGGCGCTGCGTTGGCGTTTGAAGAGCATTTTTTCCAAAAGTTCATTAACATACAAAGGTGCAGCCGCCAATGTCACAGCATTACTGGCATCGTTTAACTCTAGCCAGGTGACCAGACCCGCCTGGTTGGCGCTTTTGGTCTGGAACATGATCGTGTTGCTCTGTTCCGCCAACTTTGTGATCTGTTCTTGAATGCCTTGGAGTTCACTGAGCAAGGTGGCGTACGGTTCTTCTTGACGCCATTGCGTCTGTTCCAACAGGCGCACCAGCGCGGTGCAGTCGGTCATGGCGGCGCGCAAGGGTGTGCTGGCGTTATCCCATTCCACTTCCAATTCACTCCACAGCGGCTGGGTGCGCACACGGCTGTCCAAGGCCAGCCGCTGTGGATAACCCGCTTCTTTGCGCATTTCTTGCTGACTCAAACCAAATTGTAACAAGGTCTCGGCAAAATCGCGCAGTACATGCATGGTGCGATTGACCTTACTCGACAATTCGTGTACGAGTCCAGCTACATGCGGCTGTTGGCGTTGCGCGGCGGCATGCATAACGGCGGGCAATAGATAGTTTTCAACGGTCAGGCGGCGCAGCAAGGCTTGCGTGTTCGCCCACTCGATGCGATAGGTCAATTGATCGGTCGCCGCCTCTTCTAAATGGTGTGCCTCATCGACGATCAGATGGGTATAAGGTGGCAAGACGCGCCCGCCTGAGACAAGATCGGCCAGCAGCAAGGCATGGTTGATCACCAGTAAATGGGCGCTATCGGCCCGCCGCCGTGCCTCCCAAAAAAAATCATCAGCCTGGCAGCGCTCGGGTGTACAGGTGGTCGCATCGCAACAAACGCGCGTCCAGAGCGTGCGGTCCGCCGGCGTTGGCAGAAAAAGTTCACCCACATCGCCGGTGGTTGTGGTAGGTAACCAGACCAACACCTTAGCCAGAAAACTGAGTTCACTGGCGGTGAGCGAATGGCTTGCGCGCCAGGCGTGGAGCCGGCGCAGACAGAGATAGTTGCTGCGTCCCTTGAGCAGGGTGGCATTCGGTACGGGTTGGCCTTGGCTTGCCAGCGTGGTTTGCAATTGAGGAATATCTTTTTCCATCAATTGATCTTGTAGGGCGATCGTGTTGGTCGCAATCACGACACGCCGCTGATTTGCCACACTCCATAAGGCGGTTGGCAGCAGATAGGCCAGGCTTTTGCCGGTGCCGGTGCCCGCCTCCACCATCACATGACCACCACGATTGAAGGTCTCCATCACCACGTTTGCCATTTGAACTTGGCCCGCACGTTTTTCGTATAGCGCACCCAACTGGGCGGCCAGCGGACCTTCTGCGGCAAAAAAGTGCTCGATAGTCTGCTCGGGTACAACTTGCAACAGGGCGCTACTGTCTTGTAGCAAACTTTCTGGTGCAAAAACGTCATCACTAACCGTACGCCGCTGCCGGCGCAGGATGGTACGCGCTTCGCTTGGGTGGGCGGGGGCAACGGCTTCAAACAGTAACAACGGCGGCCACTCCACCTGTTGTCCACCGTCAAGAATCATTTGGATGGTAGCCGGTGGCAGGTTGCCAACCAGCGTCTTCAGCCGCATAAATAAGTGGGCGGTCGCTTCGGCGTCGTCAAGCGCGCGATGGGCATCGGCCAATGGGATCGCTAAAACACGGCAGATTTCACCCAAACTATAGCTGGCCAGATTGGGCAAGAGAATGGTGGCTAATTCAAAGGTATCGAGCGCGGGCCGATGAAAATTGACGCCGGCCGTGCGCAAAAAGCTCATGTCGAAGCCAACGTTGTGCGCCACAATTGCCGTCACGTGGCTGCTGACAAAAGCCAATAATTCTGGCAATACCTGGGCCAGCGTGGGCGCGGCGGCCACATCGGCATTATGAATGCCCGTGATTTGCTGAATCCGCAGAGGAATTTTGCGCTGGGGATTGACGAAGGTTACAAACCGATCGAGAATCTGGTCGCCTTGAAAACAGACGGCGCCGACCTCGATGATCGCGTCGCGTTTGGGGTCTAAGCCAGTTGTTTCAAGGTCAAGCGCGACATAAATACGCTCGGTCATGCAAGGAAACTCGTTTCTAGGCGAGAAAGGATAATCGGCACACGTTTGCGCCTTTGGCTGCCAATCGCAAGGGTGGGTACAAGCGGATAGATCCCTGCGCAGGTTTTTTGTTCACGTGTAACAGCTGCCGCCTGCTTAGAGAAAGCAGCGCGGGCGTGTTTTGTTACGGTAGTGTTGTCATTATACTTTAAAGTGGATACATTGGAGAATTAAGCCGCGTGGCTGATGAAATTAGTGGCGAGTAGGGCGAGGCATGGCCACCTGGGCCATGCCTCGCCCCTACCATTGGTTCTCATTGCAACGGTACAGAATCGGTCAGATGCCAATCGTCACTATTGGCGTTGTACGTATATTTGAACAGGGTGCGGCGCAGTTCGGTGGGGGCAATCAGGTTGAAGTCAAATTCCAGGCTACGCACACTCAAGGTTTTATCCGCGTCGACGGCGAGCCGTTGGCCCTTTTCGTCGCCATGCGCACCGAGCCCTGCCAACGAGAATTCTGGGCGCGGCTCACCTACAAAGCGGCCGTTATCATCCAACAAAATTGAGCGGATCTCAGACGTGCGCGCCATCCCAAAATAGAGACGTTTGCCCTTGGCACCATTAAAGCCCATCACGCCAAACCCATCAATATTATCTAACTGATCCAACACCTTACCCGTGGCACCATCGATCTGAAAAATGCGGCCCACTTCTTTGTCGCGCGTCGAGCCGGCCACCGATGCGGCGTACAAGGTTTGCGTGTCACAATCGTACGACAAGCCGAGCAACCCATACGGGTTCCCCGTGCTTGGTTCAGCAGCGGCTGGTAGATGCGCATAATCTGCCATGATGCCGGTTTTTGTATCAATTTTGTAAATGATATTTTGTTTAGCCGTTGGATTGTCCAAGACATTGATCCAGGGCGCGGGCATCAGAAAAATATTGCCAAACTTATCGACGACGGGCGGCCCCATATAGCCAGCCGTCGTCCACGAAGGGTCTTGGTAGGTGCGCGTGACGTTACCGTTGGCATCTTGCTCAATCAGGGTTGGGCCTTTTTGGGGGCGCGCCTCTGTAGAAACGACGGCTGTGCGACTAAACCCCAGTGCTGCCACAAAGGCTGGAAACGTTCGGCAGGCATTGACGCGGCCAATCGGGCGTTGAATGCTAAGCGCGGGCGCGGGCGTGGCCTGAGATGTCGTTGCTGTGCTGGGTTGAGGGGCACGACGCCAGAAAAATAGCCCAATCGCGAGCACGCTGACCAGGATAACCAAACTGACCAACCAGGTTGATCGCCGGCGGACTAATGGCACGGGTCGAGGCGCGGCGCGTTTTGTTGGGGCCGGCGGCGCTGTAGTCGTGGGTGACGGCGTCACTTTTGGTGACGGCGTCACTTTGGGTGACGGGGCCGCATTTGGTTTATGCTTGCGCTTACTCATCAAAAAACCTCTCTAGATTACCGATCATCGATCAGCTACTTCCCCGTCGGAATAAACATTGGGCCTGAGAAGCAGGGATAGGTTTTTGTGGTGTAGACCCCATTGTTGGGCACAGATTCCGCCCAGCAATATTGTTCACCCGGCGCACCGTCATTTTTCAATTCGGCCACATACCAGAGCGTCAATTCGCTATCGGTCAGCGTTTCTGGCGTCGGTTCAATAAACTTTTCGGGTCCCTGATGATAATCGGTGTTACAGCAAGGGCCGATGGTCACTAAATCGGCATCACCTTCGTCACGATCAGGATGGTGGCGGGTGACATAGATATACGCGTGATCGCCGCGCCCGCCATCGCCAAATTGACCGCGCCCTGGTTGCAGATAAAAGCCAACCCCCTGCGCGTCGGTGATCCGATAGGGTGGTTCGGCAGCATTGAACGGTTCAGCGGCATCACGCAGCCAACCCTCTTTGGTCCATGCTTGCCAACTTTTGGCTTGCCTGACCGCAAAAATTTGTTTGCCGGCCAGGGCGATCCGCGTTACCGGACGATAGGTGCCATCGGTGCCGCAACCACGCCCCAAACTCCCCACGACAGTCCGGAAGCGGCCATCGTTATAGAATTCGTAGCGCTGCTCATAATTATAGTTACAAGGATTCGGCCAGCCTTGGCTCGCAAAACGCTGAAGCAACACAAAGCCAACCAGTTGATCCCCCTGTCTAAGTTCCTGTACTTGAGGTGGCTCGACGGCAAGCACGGCAGCCTGGCTGAAAATTGGACAACCTACGGCGTCACTGTAGCCAAAACCATCGCGCTGCGAATAACTGACGTGCCAATCCACTAGTTTTGCACTGTCGATGATTAGCTTGTCCTTAAATTTTACATTGGAAATTCGTAACCCATCCGAACTAGTCAGCATGTAGTCCAATTGCCAGCCATTGCGTGTGAGCGGGGTGGTTGTCTCGCAAAAGCGTTTGGTGATCACGTCATTTTGTAATTTTTTTTCGGTCACGGGGATGCTGCTACCCACGGCGGTCCAACGAATCCCCACGAGCACCCCATCGGTCAGATCAACGATGGGCCAGAGCGCCCATTCACCCTTTTGAAAGGTTGGGGCAACGCAAAGATGTTCGGATCGTTCACAGCGGCTGCGATTCAAGGCTGTTTTGGTATTGGCCATCATCGCATCTTTGTCGGCTGGTTTGTAGCCGAGCGCTTCCGCCACTTCCGGTGCATTGGTGGCAATCTCCAGCGCAATTTGGGTGAGCGCTGGCGAGATATCGGGCTGGGTGTAAGGCACTTTGACCACGTTGAGCACCGCTTGCTTGGTTACATCGACAACCGCCAGGGTCGTGAGATTGACGGCATAATTATACAGTTCGACGCGCCAACATCGGCTTTGGCGACAAGCCGCGGTCGCGCTGATCACATCACTTTCGCGCAAAGGATAAATCCCAAAGATTTCGTTGCGCAAAGGCGCGCCCGTAGTTGGATCATGCAAATCCGCTTGAAAGCGGGGATCTTGAACGGCGAGTTCCTGGGCTTTACGTTGGTTGCCGTCAAGACCGGCTTGGAGTGTGAGGATCGGAATTGACTGTTGCAGGGCCAGGCGCATTTGTTGCTCATGGGCCGCTAGCAAGGGGTGGGTCTTGTCTGGAGCCGCGCTGGTGGCCCTTGGGATAAGCAGACCGGGAT
>JBBQBY010000021.1:0-27876 GCA_038318235.1 Caldilineales bacterium | reverse complement strand
GTTAGGCCAGTCACCATAAAAGTTATGCCTAGAATAACCAGCAGGAAGAGCAGTGAGTCTTCGCTGACCAGGGGCGTAAACGTGACATGGCCGCATGCCAAAAGAATGCCGCCGCTTAAGAGGAGAATTAGGCCAAGCTTGCCAAGCCGATTACAACGCTGAGCATATAATAAGTAACAGCCTAATAGCCCGATGACCAGCGCTAGCTGACCAACGGCAATTATAACAATATTCTGTCCAGTAATGAAGTCGGGGATAGAGCGATTCAAAAAGACCTGGCTCATATCATTCAATTTGTTGATGATGAACAACACACTCCCGACCATCAGCGCTGAACCACCCCAGCGACCTGTCTGTATGGAACCCATCTAAAGCCTCCTTTGGTAGGGCGCGGCATGTGGGAAACTAGTCCAGTTAGGCGTAAATAAGTAGACAATAGGATAGTAAGTCAGTAGGACAGCAAGTCAGTACGAACTGTCCCACTGTCTAACTATTTCCGCCGTGCTGTACTAGGCAGAGGTGTCAGATAATTTGACTCACTATCACTGTTATCGCCGTTTTGCACACCGCAACCAACGCTCATGCAATCGACCAGTCTTCGCCATAGCATACCATGCCAAGTTTTTGGGCAACTCGCTGCGAAGCCAGATTTGTCCAAGCTGTGCTATACAGTGGCATACAACCACGACGCCATACTTCTGCTGACCAGCCGGCCACGGCCTCTGTTGCATAACCCATGCCGCGAAATGGCGCCATGGTTTCAAGGCCGGCCTCCGTCGCCTGACCAGGGATCCGTGAACAGTGACAAAGCGCAACGGCGTTGCCTTCTACTACCGTTGCCACAATTGGTTCGTATGCTACACTGCCCGACAGTGGCAGCAGCCAAGAAAAACCAATGCGAACCAGATCCGCGTTGCTTTCGGAGATCGTCACCACGTTAGCTGGTCGCTGGAGGCCGATGGGAATCCAGTAGGCTGGCCCTCGGTATTCAGCTTGGATCGGCGCGTGCTCGTCTAGCACGGCGCGGATTGCGGTATAATTTTGCGGCACGCGCGCCAAATCATGGGCGAGCGGCTCGGCTAGACAAAGTTGGTTGAGTTGCTCTACCACCGCATTAGGTAGATCATAGCGAAAACGCCATCGATTGCCGCTGTTTGTCCGCCCCATGAAAAAGCGCGGCGCGGGCGGGTTGCCTACTTCATTAACGTAACGAAGTCTTCCGCCTGGATCACTATCGAACAGTGTGGAGATGTGGAGATCCATGTATTGGAGATCAGATAGGCTGGGCGCTGTTGGCATGTTCACTAACCTTCACTTGACGCGTCACAAGCATATACGGTATTGGGTTCTAGAACTAGTCCACGGTTACCGAAGTTATGCTACATTATTGTAGGCGCTGCTTGTAGCTGCGCAAACTCTGGCGAAACGCCGTTTTTCCAGAGAAACCAATGCGTTTTGGTGATTTGTGCGGTTACAAACCGCACCTACGGCTAAACCAGCAAAATTTGCGTAACGGTGTACTAGTACACTGTAAGCGAAGTTTTGCTGGGCATTCGTAGGTCACCGCCTCTGGCGTGACAAGCCGCGGGCAGCCCCGTGATCTTCGGGTGTTGCCAACTCGTCACGCTGGAAGCGCTGACCTACGGCTAAACCCGCATAACTTTGATTACACTGTACTAGTCCAGTACGACATAAGTAAGCCAGCGAATTAGTAGGACAGTGAGACAGTACAAACACTGACCTACTGTCCTACTGAAAGATTGTATGGTTATTTCCGCCACACTGTACTAGGGTGTGGGTTTTACAGTTTCATAATACCATGCACTGAGGCGTACCCAAATGGCGCGCCCATACCGATCCGGCCACTGCCGACTTTGATAATGGGCCCCATGTTTTTCCCAATCCACCGCTTGTTGCAAAGCAGTGATCTCCTTACCGAGCGGATCGGCTTTGTCATCAAAGCCGATCAAGACAATGCTGCGTGCGGCGAAAGATCCGCGCTCAAAATAACCCCAGTGTGCTTTCCACAACGACCAGAGCCATTTTTCCCAGTCGATCGTTTCCCAGCGTTCCGAATAGTTGCGGTAAGGGTCGATCCGATACTGTGAGCCGTATTTTCTGACCTTTATGCTGGAAATGTTGAAGAATTTGATGCCAACGCGGCGCTGATCGGGCAGGGTTACGCTAAAGACGCCACGGCTCGGTTGGCCTGCAACTGGATAGCCCATTTGTTGCAAAGTAGGGCGAATCGCCCGCTCCCACTCTTGCACAAAGGGTGGATGGAGTGCATCCTTGTTTTTTTGAACTTCGCGGATTGCATACAGACCGAACCCATCCAACTGTTGATCAAGGGTTTCGAGCGCATCCAAGAGCGATGTGTGAAGATCGGCGATTTCGATGGTCATTCAATACAAATCCTCTGAATGATGGTCGTTACTATACTTCGTGATGATTTCTTTATGCTCAATAGACGACTGAGACAATATCCGTTTTACCGAAATCCTCGCCTTTGAACAACAAAGGTTCGCCTGTATCCTTGGCTAAAGCATAGACAATACAATCACCGAAATTCAGTCGAGCCGGATGCATGCCCTTACCATATTGTTTGAAGGCGCGTCGGGCAAGTTCAGCTTGCTTTGGGGTCATCGGTACAACATCGATGTGGTATTTTGCGACTAGCAGATCAAGACTGCGCAAGCCTTCCTCGCCTGCGCGCAGAAAGACAGCCATGCTAATTTCAAGCCAGGTTGCGGCTGACATCAGCCGTGTCGCATCAAGGGCAAGGGCGCGTGCTATTCGTTCCGCTTCCGGTTCCTGGAGCAGAATGGCAAAGAGTGCTGAGCTATCAAGTATCATGCCGGCAAGCCGCTTTCATCATAGAGCATCTCTTCAAGCTGACGCGGATCAAGGATCGGCAGGGCAGCAAAATGCCGGCCGATTCGCATGACCTCATCCACCAAACTTTCGATGTCCTGCACCTTGCTCTCTTCACGCGTCAGACGTTCACGCAGGGCAGTGATCACGGCTTGGGTCATGGTCTCGCCAGTGTATTGTGTTAAGGCACGCGCCAGGCGAACGGCTTCAGGGTCCTTTATGCTGAGCGACATCTGGTTTCCTCCTGCGATTTTTCTCCTAGGTCCCTAAACTTCTACCTAGGATGATAACGAACAAGCAATCGCTTGTCAAGCATGCAAAGTCACCGAGTCACAGTAAATTCTTCATAACGCTCGGGGGCGTAGCGCGTGGCGAGCAAGCCGGTGGCTGCCTCAACGTTGATGGCCTGCACCAAGACGCCTTCTTGCCCATAGGGTAAGTACGCTTGGCACTCGCCAGACGGGGCGATGAGACTGGTTGCCGATTCTTGGAAGCGCAGCGCATAGTTGACACTGGCAAAATAGATCGTGTTCTCTCGGCTGCGCATCATCATGGCCTGCTCATAATAAGGGCTGCTAGCCGCGCCCCATTCTGTCAACCGAACACCGGTTTGATCACTCCCCGTGTGATGGGGATGAAAGACGATTTTGGCGCCGCGCACCGCCGCCCAGCGCACCGTCTCGGGATAGCGCCAGCCCTCATGGCAAATCGCCACACCAAACTTAAGCCCATTAATCTCAAAGAGGCGCCGGGTGTGACCGGGCACATAGAACTGATCCTCGGTCGGATCGAGTTGGTTCTTGGTTTGGTAGCCCTGAAGCTGGCCCTGAGCGTCAATCACAAAAGCGGCAATCTGCCGCCCTGTCTGGGTGAGCCTTTCCATCCCCAGGATCGTGGCCACCCGATACGTGCGCGCCCACTGTGCCACGGTCTGGAGCACCCGTTCCTGCTGCGTCTGATCAAAGGGCAATACGGCAAAATCCTGGCCGCGTAGCCCTGGGAGATAAGCTTCGGGGAAACAGATGATCGCCGCGCCTTGGGCCGCAGCTTCGGCCAGCAAGCGCTTGATCTTGTCTAAGCCCTCATCCAGCGTTGCGGCGATAGAAGGCGATGCCAGAGCGATGATCATGGATGACCTCCGTTGAACATAGATTCGACGTAACGATCCAGACTAGGCGAAGAAACCGGGTTTTTCTGGGTAGAGTTAGCCTATCTTACGCATAAAAAACCCGGTTTCTAGCTTAATCGTTACGATTCGCCTACGATATCTGGCTTTGCCCGGTGATTGGCGGCGCTGTGTCTGCTTAAAAGCAAATTACGCGCCGCGCCAAACCGCCTGTAACGTTCGATAATCCACCAGCATGATGCCTTCCGCTTTCACAATATCCTGCGCCGCTTGCGACATCAAGAAGTCAAAATCCGTCTGGCGCACCTGCCAGCCATTGGGTTGGATCACCTGCAACTCGGCGTTGCCAAGACCGGGGTGGACTGCCCATTCGCTCAAGCCCACAGGCAATTCGCGCAACAACTGCGCATATTGGGCTGATTTATCGACCAGATCCAGGCTAAAGCTGTCCATAAAGTCGTAGTCGTTGGTGGGTAAACCCTGGCTCTGCACCTTTTCGATCCAACTGTGCCCAATAACGCGCAGCGCCAAGCCGTATTCTTTTGCCAACCCGATCATCAAGTCGAAAACCTCTGGTCGGCCACCGAGGCGCAGGCAATGCCAATCCAGGTAGGTTGGTTGCAGTTGCGCGGCCAGCACGGCCTCGATCTGCGCCCTAAATTCCACTTCCAATTGATCCAACTTGACCTGCGTCAGAAATTCAGCCATCCGTTCAAAGCTGTAGAAATAACCGGTCTCGTCAACGAGGGAAGGCACCTTTTCTCTGGGGGTGAGTGGGCCAAATTTATAATCGCCGGTATCACAGACGACGGTCAGATGCACCCCGAAGGCAAGCTTGGGATTTTCCCTGAGCAGACGGATCGCATGCAATGCCCAGGGGCAAGGCATCATCAAAGTGGTGGAACGGACGACGCCTGCCGTGAGCGTACGGAAGATCGCTTCTGTAATCGCATGGCACATCCCAAAATCATCGGCGTTGATAATCAATAAACGCGCATCGTTTGGGTAGCCTAACTGGCGATTTGCTTGGCTTTTGTTTAATCGGGTCATCTAGTTCTACTATCCTCAATTCGACGAAGATGGCTTTAGTCGCTTGTTTGCCGCTAAAGCCGACTGAACAACTGTGCCTGGTTGAGATAACCTCATGGTAAACCGAGCAGCCACTTGCCTGAGCACCATGCCATGCCAGCTTTCGGCCAACGCCGGAGCCGATGCCGCTGATGCTAATAGACAACGCAAATAAAAGTCATAGAAAGGTACACTGGCACGCGTCCCGCTTTGCGCGACCGCATGCCAGCGGCCTTTTTGCACCCCCTGAACGCTTCCTAACAGCAGAGAGACAATACCACTATGCCGTTGCTCCATGCTGGCGGAGGAGGGTGACGATTTCCTCACATCCTTTGTCCAGTGCTACCTGTAAGGGCGTCTTCTGCTCAAAGTTGCGGATGGTGAAATTGGTTGCTCCATGCCCCAGCAACCACGCCACCACCGGCGTATGCCTGAAGCGCGTCGCCGCATGTAATGCCTCGTCTACCCCCTCGTGCCCCCCAGCTTGGTCGATGAGCTCCAGGACTTCGAGATTGCCACTCAACGCCGCATGATAATAGAGCGAAATGCCGTGGACCCCACGCGCATTGGCTAAGGAGGGATCATCGTGGAGAAATCGTGCAACCGCTTGGATGTTCCCTAAGGTCGCCGCTATGAAGATCTGAAACGGCGCCCCGTGTGTGAGGAGGTACTCCGCGATCTCCCGCTGCCCCATGTGACCCGCGGCTTCGATCGCCAATTCATTATACTTTTCCCAGCGGGCGTTCAAGAGGGCGGGATAGTGTTGATGCAGCGCTTGGACTTTCGCCAAACTGAAATGCGCCGCTTGGACAAATTCGCCCACGAGGTCTTCGGAGAGTGCGTGTGGTCGAGACATCGCTGATTCCTCCATTGTTGATCCTTGTTGGATGCGCTGCTGCTATACTCAAATCAAGTTGAGAACCGGCGTTCTATTCTTCCTGGAAGGGGTCACCGATCGACTCGATTACCCTGAAGAGCCTGAAGGGTTCTAGGAAGATCGTTGACGAAAGCTCCGGGTTTCATTCTGAACTCAGTATAAGAGGGCATTTGAATATTCGGGATTCAAGTATGTTTTGCCGAATCCTGCGCAGGCGAATTCGTAAAAACAAACTTGAAAAAGAGAATATTCAAATGCGCTGTAAGATCACTGAATTAGCCCAATGATGTTGCCGTCGACGTCTCTTACAGAGGCAATCAACCCGCCGCCACCAATATCTTTGATCTCTTGCAAGAGTTGCGCGCCAGAATCCAACAGCAATTGCAGGCTTGCCTTGATGTCGTCAGCGTGATAATAAACTGTCATCCCATCCTTATGACCATTTGGATCTAATCCGATATCCTGGTCTCCAACTTTAAAGCCAACGTAATAAGGCGCATCCATATAAGGCTCAACGCCTAAAAGCGCTTTGAATTGCGCTTTTGCTAGCGCTGTGTCCTTGACGGGATAAACGACCGTTCTGATACCTTGATTCATGATGAACTCCTTGTTCGTTTTCTTTGCGTGAGATAACAATTGATATTATAGAACAAATATTCTAAAAATACAAATGCTACTTTGTAACACACAAGCGCCCAACACCAAGCTGTGCTGCCAGGGGACCGTGACAAACATGAAAAGCCTAGATCGTCCCTGGTCGGCACCAGCGGATGTTCGGCGAGGGAGGTCTTGTTGGCGCGGTGTACGCCTAGCCTAGTAACTATGAAGGTCAGCAAGAGCCTCATCAATTGTTTGATTTTCTAGAAGAGCTCTGCGTTCTTCCGTGTAATTGCCAAAGCCCGTCGTAAACTAATTCAAAAAGCGAATCGTGTTGACAGTGAAAGGGGGTCTGGCGCAAGCTGTCTTCGTGGGTCAGGCCGTCACATGGGCGCTTGATGATCTGCACGTTGCGCTCGAAGGCGTCGGCTAATTCGTTGGCATTGAGCATAAATTTTCTCCTTATGGTAAGCTGTCAGTGGTCGCATCAGAACCCCACCCTAGCCCTCCCCTGGTAAGGGCTTACCTTTACCCACAAGTCGGTAACGTAAGGTTGGCAGGACAAGGGAAACGAAAATGGTCAGTGTCGCATGGTGTTTGCCGCACGGTTTTGCTAACTTATTGGCATATACATCATAATAATCAATCTAAATGTCGATTTTTGCGATATATAGTGAATGTTATGCAAAAAAAGAATCAAACATAGATTTTTCCAAACCGTTGTTGACTTCCATCCGCCAATCCAGCAGAATTGCGCATCACGGACGCGCTGATCGTACTTGGTTGCGCTATTCTGCCAATTTATTTGTCTCTCATCCAACCCATTCCACCAATACATGTGGGTAAAGGTAAGCCTGGTGAGGGAGGGGACTGATTCAGGGATAGCCGAAGAAATATGTTCTATTCCGTGATGGCTCCCCTGCTGCAAAGGATGGCTGGGGTGGGGTCAATCATTTCTTGTGCTTATTTTAGTCTAGCGCACAAAAAGTATATAATGCGGCCAGAACTTATCTGGTTTATTTTGAACCGTTCGTCAAAGGCACTTATGAAAGCGCTGACAATTATCCGGCATGCCAAGGCCGCTCCACCCGAAGAGTACGCCAATGATGTGGACCGCCCGCTGACGACGCGCGGGCTAAAAGACGCCAAACATATGGCTGAAGTGCTCGTACGGTTGGAGCCGCCAGTCGATTGGCTGATCAGTTCATCGGCGATCCGCGCCCGCGAAACGGCGGAAAAGTTGGCCACCGGATTAGATTTTACGAACCCGATCATCTGGCAAGATGCTGCTTATCTGGCGGATGCCGACACCTTATTGGCAATTCTGAGTGAGGCGCCGCAAGATATAGAGCATGTGGTGTTGGTGGGACATAACCCCGGCGTGGAAGAATTGGTGGCTGGCCTCTGCACAGGGTCGCCACCGCATATGAATATAACGATGCCCACCGCAACGCTTGCGCATCTGCATTTAGAAATCTTTTGGTGGAATCAGATCCGCTGGGGCTGTGGGCAATTACAACTGCTCGTGACGCCCAAGGTATTGAAAAAGTAGATGCAACAGATTGCTGCGATTTTTGACCTGGATGACACGTTGCTAAACGAGTCATCGGGGCGGCTTTTGTTCCGCTATCTACGCTGCAGCGGCCAGCTTTCACGTTATTTTCGCCTGCGGCACAGCTGGATCCTCGCCCGCGCCTTTCTGACTTATCGCATCGGTGGGCGCCGAGACGTGCCGCAATTGATGGCGCGCAGTGCCCGCATCGCGCATGGGATTGCCCTCGACGAATTTTGGCAACTGACCCAAAATTGGTTTGACGAGTTGGTGGTGAATCACATTGCACCGTTAGGGCAGGCCCAATTGAATTGGCACCGGACGCAAGGCCATATTCCTGTTATTTGTAGCGCTAGTAGCCAGTTTAGTGTGCAGCCTGTGGCCCAGCATCTGGGGATTGAGCATATGGTCTTCACCGACTGGTTGAGTGAAGATGGTTTTTTGACCGGTGAGATTCGCCAGCCAATTGCCTATGGCGCGGGTAAAGTTTATTGGATGGAGCAGTGGGCCGCCACCCAAAATATTTCACTCGCCCAAAGCTATTTTTATACCGACCACATCTCTGACTTGCCACTTTTAGACGCGGTTTGTCATCCCGTTGCCGTGAACCCCGAACCGCAACTGGCACAACTCGCCACCGGGCGTGGCTGGCCGATCGTTGATTGGCGTTGAGTGATACTCGCCCGCTTTTAGATATCCCCAATGAAAATTATCCTAATAGACAAACCATTTAAATGCCAGACAATCGTAGGTGCGGTTTTTAACCGCACTTGGCTGGTTTACCCAAGCTGTGCGGTTTTTAACCGCACCTACCTTTCAATACCTTTGATTTGTTTTGTCTATAAGTTACCACCACACGGCGCGTCGTTGGACCAAGGTGGGCGACGATGTCCATTTGCAGAGCGTAGGGCGTGGGCAGGAATTTGTCTTAGATTGCGCCGATTATCCCGAAGCATTTGCGTGGCTGAGCGAGATTTTTGGAGAAAAGTAGGGGCATGCGGTGCCGTGGCGGATCAATCCAAGGTTAAGCCTAGATCATACTTTGCCGCTGCACCCCATGCCCCTATTGGGTTCGGTGATTTATGCTTTTGACCCAGATTTAATGGTACACAAACACCTTTTTGTCACTCTTTTCCACGCCGCTTGCGAATATATCCTTGATCGCAGCCAGGGTCTGCTCGACATCACTGGCACTGAAATGATAGTTGACTACGGCGCGCAGACGGCGACCACCGCTGGGCATCAGCAACACACCGCGCTCGGCCAATGCCGTTGACAGTTGCGCCGGGGTGATGTCATCCCGCGTTAGGGTAAAGAAGACCAAGTTCGTCTCGACTTCGGCGGGGTTGATCGCAATTCCTTCAATTTGGGCCAATCCTTGCGCCAACGCCTGCGCATTGGTATGGTCGTCGGCCAGCCGCTCTACCATTTCGGTGATGGCGACAATGCCCGCCGCCGCAATGATCCCAGCCTGGCGCATGCCACCGCCTACAATCTTGCGATTGCGGCGCGCTTTGCGAATAAACTCGGCACTGCCCACCACGACGGAACCCACCGGCGCAGCCAACCCCTTGCTGAGACAGACACTCACCGTATCAGCCTTTTGCACCAGACGCGCCGGTGATACGTTCAATGCAACGGCGGCATTCCACAGCCGCGCGCCATCCACATGAAACTTTAGATCGTGAGCATGCGCGAGATCCCCGGCGGCATCCATATATTCTACCGACAAGACGCGGCCCCCACATTGATTTTGTGTGTTCTCAAGCGCAAGCAGCCGCGTGCTTGGATAGTGTTCATCGTCACCGCGGATGCTCTCTTCGACGCTTTGTAAGTCAAGTGTGCCATCGGGCCGGTTTGGTAATTGGCGTGTGTGGATGCCGCCCAACGCCGCTGAACCCCCTTGCTCGGCCAAGAAGATGTGCGACTTGTCACCCAAGATGATCTCATCACCGCGCCCACAATGGCTGAGGATGGAGATCAGATTGCCCATGGTGCCGCTGGAAACATAGACTGCGGCCTCTTTGCCTAACATTTCGGCGACCATCGCCTCCAGGCGATTGACATTAGGGTCTTCGCCAAAAACATCGTCGCCGACCTCAGCTTCGGCCATCGCTTTGCGCATGGCGGGCGTGGGCTTGGTGACGGTGTCGCTCCGTAAATCGATTACATGCTCACTGGTTGGCATATCACTTAATCCTTTGTACTAGTTTATTATTCGGGCATATCGACGACGATCTTAACCGCACCTTCATCACGCGTGCGCTGTAGCTCATAGGCATCCATCACTTGCTCAAACGGGAAATGATGGGTCAGCATTGGCCCAACGTCGGCAATGCCACTGTTGATCAGGTCCAAGGCCATCCACGTGCAAGATTGGTTGGGGTCGGTGCTGGCGCCAACGATGGCCTGCATTTGCAGACATTTACCAAAGAAACCCTCAATATTGAAGGTCATTTGATGGGCGCGTGGCACGCCAAATTCCAGAATAAACCCCTGGCGTTTGACCAGATCAATCGCCAGGTTAATCGATTCAACTTCGCCAGCGGCTTCCACCACAACATCGGCCAAACTGCCGCTCAGAATTTCTTTGACGGCCTGCACCGGGTTTACAACCGTATTGTGGATCGTATGGGTGGCGCCATAATGTTTAGACAGATTCAGGCGATGGGCTTGCAGATCCACACAAATAACGCGCCGCGCACCCAAGCGGCGCAGCATAAAGTTCCACCAAAGCCCCGCCGAGCCCTGACCAATCACGACCACGTTTTTGTCTACGATATTCGGCAACTTTTTGGCGGCATAGATGATCGTGCCCAACTGCTGGCCTTGGAGCAGGTGTTCGATCGGTTTGCCTTCGGGCAGCACCAGCACATGCTCGATCGGCGCCAACAAATATTCGGCCATCGCCAGATTGGCCGGCGAGAGACCCATCGCCAGGTCACCAACGTTGATACCTGAACCTGGCGCATCAATCGCTTCGATCACACCAACCATCTCGTGGCCGCTAGTGCCGGGGGGGAATGGATATTCTTGGGGATGGGCATAACAGAGCATATGAATATCACTGCCGCACAATGATACACGTTTCGTGCGGATCAATGCATGGCCTGGTTTCAATTCAGGTTTGGGCGTTTCGACAAATTGCGCTTTACCGGGGGCGACGACTTGCACCGCTCGCATGGGATTTCCTTTCGATCACAGGGATAATAACGGTAAGTGGTAAATGATAAGTGGTAAATGGTAAGTAGTAAATGGTAAATAGTAAGTAGCGATTAGCGTCCCATTTACCATTTACCATTTATCACTTACTGAATTTTACTTGCCAAGGTCAAAGGCGCGTTTGTAGACCTGCACGTAGCCATCATAATTGATGTCGCGCGGGTTGCCGATGGTTTGGGGGTCTTTGAAGGCGATTTCGGCGAGCAGAGGGATCTCATCTTCGCTAAAACCTAGTTGTTGCAAGGAGGGAATCCGCAAATCCTTGATCAGGCGATAGACGGCTTCGACGGCCTTTTCCGCTGCTTGCCAGACCGACAGACCGCGGGTATCTTCACCGAGCGCTTTGGCAATACGCGCAAATTTCTGGGGCTCGCCCATATAGTTGTATTCCATTACAGGCCCCAGCAACCAAGCGGTTAAGGGTCCATGCGGCACGGTATCGTGGACGCCGCCGGCGGTTTGGCTCATGGCATGGGCGGCCCCGGCGCTTTCGGTGCCATAGGCCATCCCACCCAACATGGCGGCCATGCTCATTTTGTAGCGCGCTTCCTGGTTCTGGCCCTGGGCATACGCAACCCGCAGATAGTCGCCAGCGTATTCCATCGCTTGTAGCGCCACCGCATCGGGCCATGCCTGGGCATAAGCGCAGGTGTAACACTCAATCGCGTGGGCCAGCGCGTCCATGCCCGTGCCCGCCGTGATTGGCGCCGGCAAGTTGAGCGTCAGTAACGGGTCGATCAGCGCGACTTGCGGGCCGATCAAGGGCGTGCCACCCACGTTGTATTTGATCCTCCGTTGCGGATCGGTGATCACTGCCCACAAGGTCACTTCGCTCCCCGTACCCGATGTGGTCGGCACCGCGATCAAGGGTGGCAGGCGGTTGACAATCGGGTTTGGGCTGGCCCATTCAAAATCGCGAATCGAACCACCATGCGCCACGACTACGGCAATCGCCTTGGCGGCATCAATCGAACTGCCACCGCCAAAGCCGATCAAGCCATCACAACCGGCCTGTTTATAGATTTCCGCGCCCCGATCCACCAGCGCAATCGATGGATTCGGCACGACCTCGTCAAAGAGAAAATAATCGACATTGCTGGCTTTGAGTAGACGTTCTACCTCGTGAACCAGGCCAATTTTGACCAAATCGCTGCCGGTCACGACCATTGGGCGTTGCATGTCCAGCGCCTTAACTTCATCCGCCAAAAACTCAATCGCACCCAACGCGTGTTTGACGACCGTCGGTACTTCAAAAGAACGAAGATTAATCATGGTAAGTTAGTGCTCCATCAAGATGATGGAAGTAGGCAGTAGGGAGTAAGGAGTAAGGAGTAGGCGCGGCTTATGCCTCTACTTCCTATTCCCTACTTCCTACTCCTTACTCCCTATTTAAATATTCTTCCATAGTCATAAACAATCGATCCAGATCCGATTCATTCACTTCGCCCATATGCGCGATGCGAAAGGCCTTGCCTTTGTACGTGCCATAGCCGTCGGAGATTTCCATATCCTGAGTGGCTAGGTGCTTATTCAGCGCGCCGATGTTAACCTGGCGCGTGTTGGCGATATTGGTCACCGTGGGCGAGCGATAACCCGCTTCGGCCATCAAGGTAAAATCTTGGTCAACCGCCCAGCGCTGGGTCTTCTCGGCCAAATGCTGGTGGCGGGCAAACCGCTGGTCCAAGCCTTCGGCGAAGATAATGTCTAATTGCACCGTCAGCGCCCGCATCAGCGAAATCGCCGGGGTGGCTGGGGTAGTGCTCTTTTGTAACGATTTTTCCAGATTGATAAAATCAAAATACCAACCGCGCCCCTTGACCGACTTTGCCTTCTCTAACAAACGGTCGCTCACCGCACAAAAGGCGAGCCCAGGCGGCAAGGCCAACGCCTTTTGCGAAGAGGCCAGACAGAGATCCAACCCCCATTGATCAAACGGGATACGCGTGCCGCCAAACGAGGAGACGGCGTCAACCATCACCAGCGTGTCCGGGCTAAGTGCCCGCACCGCCGCTGCCACTTCGCCCACTGGGCTGGTGACGCCCGTGCTGGTTTCGTTGTGCACCACGGTGATCGCTTCGACTGGGCCGTCTTGGAGCGCCTTTGTCAGAGCCGCGGTCACAATGTCGGCTTTGACAGCCGTGTTCCATTCCACATCCACGCGGATCGCTTCTTTGTCACAATTGGCGGCGCAGGTATACCAGCGCTCGCTGAACGCACCGTTGACAAAACAGAGCACGCGCTTGCTCACCGCATTGCGAATTGCCGCTTCGTGTAGCCCAGAACCAGAGGCTGCCAGAACATAGACGCGGTCTTTTGTATAGTAGAGTTGCTTGAGCTGTTCTTGCACTTTGGCAAAAAGCGCCTCAAATTCATCACTGCGGTGGCCGATCATCGGCGCGTCTTGCGCCGCTAGCACCTGCGGCAACACGTCGGTCGGGCCGGGGATGAAGAGGCGCTGCGGTGGTTTTGGGGTAGACAAAATTTATTCCTTTCCAATGATTGCAGGCACCCCACCCTAACCCTCCCCTAGCCAGGGAGGGGACTGATCTGGGACAGAACAAGTTGCCTCTTCTGTTCCATGAAGGCTCTCTCCCCTTCTAGGGGAGGGCTGAGGTAGGGTAAATAATTTCGATCTGTCTATTTTGCCACTATCCAGGTCGAGACACAAATATAGGGCACAAATGCGCAGGTTTGACCAGCCAGCTAACGAAAACAATAACCATCTACCCCACTTGATAATTGGGATTGTCACTGCGTACTTTTGCTATTATCAAACATTGTTGGGGGGGTGTAATCGAACCCTGTGACTTGACGACCAATATTTTAGGCGCTAAAATGGGCAAATAATTAGTTGAGATTTTATTAGGGAGATTAAAGGACAAACAGAGATGACTAAGGTAGTTTCTTCGACTGAAGCTAAAGCTCGTTTTGGTCTAATGCTTAAGCAAGCAAAACAGGAACAGGTTATCATCGAAATTCATGGGGAGCCTGAAGCTGTGCTCATTTCTTATAGCGACTATCAACTGTTTGAAGGATTTAAAGAGCAAAATCGTAGGCGTGAAGCTTGGGAAGCTTTCAAGTCACTACGTGATGATGTTGCAGCTCAGACACCAGAATTAACAGAAGAAGAAGCTTATGCGCTGGCTGGAATATCTGAAGAAATAGCTAAAGAAATCATTCAGACAGACAAAGAGGCTTTCTCTAAAAAACTATGAGAGTTATCTTGGATGCTAATATATTCATTAGTGCTCTACTTTCTAAGAATGAAGCTGCAACTGTTCCAAGCGTAGTACAGGCTTGTTTGCTATTTCCAGAGATTCGACTTATTTTTCCTCGCGAGTTAAGGGAAGAAATTTTTAGTGTACTGAAACGTAAAAAGCCTTTGCAGAAATTGATTTCTCGCCAAAAACTTGATTCTGTACTCAGGGAGATAGAACAGATAGCAGAAATTCCATTCTCAATTGAGCAAATAACCTCGCATAGCAGAGATGTTAAAGACGATTATTTAATTGCGTATGGTTTACTGGAACGGGTTGATTATCTTGTTACTGGGGATAGAGATTTAACTATTCTTGAGCAAATCAAGGATTTGAAAATTATTAGCCCAGTTGAATTTTTGAGCATTTTAGCAAAACTCAAAAGCTAATCATGTCGATATTTCCTCATATTTGACGATATGCCATAATCATTCGGTGAAAATGTTGTCCTAGGCATGGTCTTTGGTAGGTAACAGATTTACCCCCTTTTTGGGTAAACGCTACAGCGCTGGTTACATAGCGCTGAATTCTTGCGTTTCGCCCCAGAGCTGTGTAAAGTAGACAATGCTGCAGGGAGAATTCAAGATTCACTTGCTGCGTCCGCGCTTCGATCTCCAATCATAATAGACCAGGCTATGAGGTGATTTGTTGTGACTGTTGAGCCCACACCCAAAGTTGTCTGCAAAAATGTTTGGAAGATCTTTAGCCCGCAAGGCCAAAGTGTGATCAATTCGCCGGCGGCCCAGGCCAGCAAGGCCGAAATTCTGGCGCGCACCGGCCAGATCGTCGCCGTGCGGGATATTTCGTTTGCCGTCCAGAAGGGCGAAACCTTTGTGGTGATGGGATTGTCGGGCAGCGGTAAATCGACGTTGCTCCGCTGTCTGCCGCGTCTGATTGACCCTTCCGCTGGCCAGGTGCTGATCGATGGCGAAGACATTGCCACGATGGATCAGCAGCAATTGCGCAACATTCGCCGCCATAAGATGAGCATGGTCTTTCAACATTTTGGCCTCTTTCCGCATCGGCGCATTCTGGATAATGTGGCCTATGGGCTGGAAGTGCAGGGGGTGAAGAAGGCCGAGCGTTATGCTCGCGCCCAAGCCGTGCTAAAGTTGGTCAATTTGCAAGGTTGGGAAAATCACTATCCCGGCCAGTTGAGTGGCGGCATGCAGCAACGCGTCGGCCTGGCGCGTGCGTTGGCGGTTGATCCCGAAATCTTGCTCTTCGACGAACCGTTCAGCGCGCTCGACCCGTTGATCCGGCGCGAGATGCAAGATGAGTTGATCTCGCTTCAGGAGAAGATGCAGAAGACGCTGATCTTTATTACGCATGATTTTGCCGAAGCGCTGAAATTGGGCGACCGGATTGCGATTATGAAAGATGGAGAGTTTGTGCAGGTGGGAACGCCGCAAGCGGTGGTGCTCACGCCGGCGGATGACTATGTGCGCGAATTTACCAAAGATGTGCCGCGTTCTAAGGTGCTAACCGCGCAGAATATTATGACGCCAGCATTAGGGGATGCAACCCCCGGTCAATCCGTGCCCGCCACCATGGCGGTCGATGATCTACTGGCGCTTGTGGCGGTTACGGAGCAACCCTTGGCGGTGGTTAACGGGGCTGATCAAGTGATCGGTATCGTGGATCGCAGTGCAGTTTTACTGGCACTGGCTGGTCTGGCGCCGTCCAACGCAGGCGGCAAAAAATGAGCATAACAACCCAATCTTTCACAATCATTGATCCCGCGCCCAAACACGATTTGCGTTGGCTGATCGGCCTCGCGATCATTGTGGTGGGCACGCTGGCATTCATTATTTTGCACCCTGACCCGCTCGTTTTTCCGGTCAGTTGGAATTTACATTTGCGCGATCCGATTGACAGTTTTCAATCGTGGGTGATCGGTCATCGTACTACGCACCCCTTGTTTGTCTATTTCTTCAACCCCTTCAGCGCCTTCATCGATGCCCGTTTACGCATGCTGGAAACCTTCCTGCTCAATTTGCCCTGGCCGGTGTTGATAATCGCATTGGCGGCTGTAGCTTACAAAGCGGCCGGTCGACGCGTCGCTGGGCTCACATTGGTGAATTTGCTCATCATGGGCCTGTTCGGCTTGTGGAAACAGAGCATGGCGACCTTTGCCTTGATGGGGGTTTCGGTCTTCATTTCATTGCTGATCGGTATTCCCTTGGGGATTTTATCCGCTCGATCCGCCCGCTTCGAGCGCTTATTACGGCCTCTACTAGACGCCATGCAGACGATCCCGGCCTTTGTCTATCTGATCCCGGTGGTGCTCTTTTTTGGTATTGCGCGTGTGCCAAGCGTGATTGCCACCGTGATCTATGCCCTGCCGCCGGCCATCCGTTTGACCAGCCTGGGCATTCGTCAGGTGGCGGCCAATACGACGGAAGCGGCCGATGCCTTTGGCTCAACCAGTTGGCAAAAGCTGACCAAAGTGCAGCTGCCCTTGGCCCTGCCCTCGATCCTGCTCGGCGTCAACCAGACGATTATGATGGCGCTTGGCATTGTGGTGATCGCGGCGTTGATCGGCGCGGGCGGTTTAGGGCTAGAAGTGCTCACCGCCCTGCGCAACTTGCAGGTGGGTAAGGCATTGGAAGCCGGGATCGCGATTGTGCTGATCGCCGTGATCTTTGATCGCATCAGTTATGGCTTGAGTCAGGAAAGCCGGGATGTGATTCACCATGCGGCTCAGACGCGGGCGAAACGGGGGCAGGCAAGGCTTTCGGCGCGGCAGGCCAATTATTTGTATTGGGGTGGGGTAATCCTCGTCATCCTGCTGCTCGTGATCGCCAACCGCACGTTACTCGATCTGAATACCTTTCCCTGGCGCTTCTCGATCCGCCAACCGATTGACGCTTTGGTGCTCTGGATGCGCAATCATCTATACCAGATTGGCAATTCGCCGCTTGGCACAGGCCCCTTTAGCGATGCGATGATTCGTTATCTGCTCACACCGCTGCGCGATCTGCTGCTCGTTTATTTGCCTTGGCCGATTATCGTACTCGGTTTTGCCTGGCTGGGTTTCCAGGCGGCAGGCTGGCGGTTGGCGATTTTTAGCGCCGTTGCGATCCTCGGTTTGGGTTTGCTCGGTATGTGGGAACAGAGCATGGACACCTTGAGCCAGGTATTGGTCGCGGTGATCCTGGCCATCGTGATCGGGGTGCCTTTGGGGATTCTGGCTGCCCGCACCCCCCGCTTTGCACTGATTATGCGCCCGGTGCTGGACTTTTTACAGACAATCCCGCCCTTTGTCTATCTGTTGCCGGTGATCATGCTCTTTAACATTGGCCGCGTGCCGGGCATCATCGCTTCGGTGCTCTATGCCATCCCGCCGATCATTCGTTTGACCGATTTGGGGATTCGCCAGGTGGCGCCGAATGCGCTGGAAGCGGCGGATGCGTTTGGTTCTACCAGTCGCCAGAAGCTTTTCAAAGTCGAATTGCCGCTAGCCCTGCCTTCGATCATGCTGGGCGTGAATCAGACCGTGATGATGGTGCTCTCCATGGTGATTATTGCTGGCCTGGTGGGTGGCGGCGCGTTGGGGTTTGAGGCTGTGAACGGGCTGGCAAAGAGTCAAATGGGCCGCGGGCTTGAAGCTGGGTTGGCGATCTTATTGCTGGCGATGGTGCTGGACCGGATTACGCAGGCATGGGCGGTTAGGGAGGGGGAGTAGGGAGACAAGGAGATTGAGAGATATGACCCAACTCTAACCCTTAATCCTGTATCCCTAATCCCTAATAAAACAAGCATAAAAAAGAATGCGAGAGGACCAGTTTTTAGAACCAATCCTTCGCATTCATCAATTGCCGAGATAAGTCGCTTGGACGTTACCCCCGCTCTTATTTTACGCTTCTCCTCCAGTGTACAGGGCTGGCCCTGTTTCGGCCATGCAGTAGCGCACAACAAACCTGTGTTGTAACGCACATTTTGATTACTTTTTGCGTATTTGCAAATAACCCCACAAAATTAACGTGCCAATCACCGTCTCTGCCGCACCCAGCAAGAAAAGATTCTGATAACCCTGCGAGGCGATCAGGTAGCCACCGGCCAAGGCCATTAGCGCAAAACTGAGGCCCGCTGCGGTCTCGCCGGCGCCCGACATCACGCTGCGATAGCCGGCTGGTGTCAGCTCCATAATGTAGAGCAGAAACGCTGGGTAGCGGATCGAAGTCAAGGCGATCACGCCCATGTAGCCAAGTCCGGCTACCGTCCAAAGTGGCACGTAGGCCAGTGGCAACAGAAATAGCGCAACGCCAAAAGAAGCCCAGACGGCCAGCCGCGCCGTGCCCCAGCGCGTGATCAACAATGGCGTCACTAGGGCGGCGAGCACCGCTAACAGGCGACCGGTGGCGACGACCATGCCAATCTGCGCTGTGGCGATGTGCAAGCTAGCATCCATATAGACGTTGAAAAAGGTCATCACCACGCCTGCGCCGGCCACTTGTAGCAGACGCACCAGCGCCATGATCAGGATCAGCCCATAGATGGCGCGGGTGGCATGGCGGGTTTTGCTCATTTCGCTGCTCGTGAGTGGTGCCGTGTGAACCGGATCCACACGGGTTTGGAGGATCGCCCATAAGGCTGGCGCCAACATCAATGCCGCCAACCAGAGCGGATAGCGATAGGGCGCCGGTTGGTCGAGTGAATCCGCCAAGGCGAAGGCAAAATAGCCAGGCAGAAACCCGGCGATCAAACTGCCGGCAAAGGCGGCGAATGACCAAAGCGCCGATTGGATCGAAAAGACATGCGTGCGCTCTTCGGCACGTGTGATCCGCATAATGTAGGGTGGGCCGTTGGCATAAAAGTGGGCCATCCCCACGTTGATAATGATATAGGCCACAAAAAGCCCGGTGACTTGCCAGCCTACGGGGGCGAATTCTGCCAATGGTAATAGCGTGCAGCCGGTGAGCATCAACGCCATGCCAATGATCAGCATCCGTCGGTTGCCCCACCGTTCACCCAATATGCCCAGTGGAAAGCTGCCAAGCGCAAAGACTAACATGCCCGCTGCATTCACCTGCCCCACAAATTCCGGTCCGTGGCCTAGGCGTAACAGATATAAGTTGAAAATGACCGAGTAGATGCCGCCGTCAATCGTAAAGCCGAGTAAACCGGCAATCAATAGATAGAGCAGGACATTCCGGTTGAACAAGCGAACCGTCTTAAAATAGGAGGTCACCATGTTTTGTCCTATGCGTAGGTAGGGAGACAAGGAGAGGGGGAGACAAGGAGAGGGGGAGACAAGGAGATTTTTTCTATACTTCCTGTCTCCTTGTCCCGGCATTAGGGATACAGGATTAGGGATTAGAGTCACACGATCTCCTTGTCCCCTTGTCTCCTTGCCTCCTTGTCTCCCTCTCCTTGTCTCCCCCTCTTTCAGCCGTCTAGAGACAGAAAAACGGGGCAGGCCGTCTGGCCAACCCCGTTTGGGTAGATTACTTTTACAGCCGCGATTTACTTCGGCATCCAGGTGCTCCACACCTTTTCGTTGGCGTCAACCCAGGCCTGCGCCGCCTCTTCGGGCGTCTGCTTTTTTAGATCAACAGCGGCCATCATGTCGATCTGATCTTTGGTTGTATAGTTCATGTTCTTCAATAATTGATAGGCCTCGGGCGCTTTTTCTTTCAACGCTGGCCAGAAGATTTTGAACAACACATCGGCTGGATAATCGCAAGCCACGCCGCCTTCCGTGGCCTTGGCATAACATTCAGGCGTATATTCTGGCAGCTTGACTTCTGTCAACTGATACTTAGCATGCACCGAATGGGGTGTCCAGAAGTAAAAGAGAATTGGCGCTTTGCGGCTGTAGGCCGCATCTACCGCCGAGAGTACAGCCGTTTCTGAACCAGACTGGACAACCTTTAAATCTAGCCCCAAATTTTTGATAATATCCGTGTCATATTGCACCCAACCTGGATCACCGGCCAGAAATTGTCCGCTGTCACCGGTTTCGGCGGTGGCGAAGAGTTTGGCATTTTCGGGTTTCTTTAACCCTTCCCAAGTGGCCAATTCTGGGTGCGCTTCGACCATATAGGTGGGAATATACCAACCAATTTTGCCGACTGGCCCCAGCGGCCCACCGTTTTCTACCTGCTTTGTATCAATATAATCAGTGATATTTTTCTGGTGACCAGAAGGCCAAACTTCCAGGCTCGCATGGAGATCGCCCGAAGCAAGTGCCGCCCATTGGGCATTTTCATCGATATCTGTAATCTCAACCGGGTAACTAATTTTCCCTAAAAGAATTTTAGCTACATTCACGTTCAAAGCTGAGGCCGACCACGGATTGGCCGCTAGCTTGATGGTGATTTTTTCGGCGGCTGGTGCCACGGTGGCCGCTGCCGTCTGGCCTTGCGGTGCCTGGACTGCCGGTGGCGCAACACAGGCCACCACCAACCATAAAGTGGTCAGCGCGCCCAGAATTGAAAGGCGATTGAGACGAATATTAAACACATCTACCTCCTTGAAATATAGAGCTGTAAATTGGGTATCTGGAAATGGACAGCATAGATTCAAGTGGAAACTTCAGCATTAGTGGCAACATGTTCTGGGTTGTAAAGGGGCAAAAATGAGTATAACATTCACCTGACGAGCTGTCAAACCAGTTTAGTTAAACGGGTTCTGGTCTGTGATTTACACCTGACTGAATCATACCTTACGATTCAGTCGGTTTGACGATGAGGTCACTCAATGTTATATTCTATTTCCCCAACGCGAGTGAGCTAAGTAATCAGCAAGGGAAAAGGTTGTGCGCCCTTCTTTAACAACAAGACTTTACAGTCAACTGACCGCTTTTTCCCCGTCGCCATTACTGCGTAGGCAGCATAAGCGAATTTTCCAGGGCGCGCTCCTGCTCTTCGGTCTAGTGGCCTGGATCGCCGGCTGTCGGCAAAATAATACGCCGCCCCAAACACCCGTAGCCCAAGTGCCGCTTCAGGTGACCGTGCTGGTCCCGGTGGAGGTTACGCGCGTTGTGACTCCCGTGCCAGCTTCGGTCAATTGTTCGCGCGGTGATCTGGGCAATGTCAAAGAAATTGCGATTGGCGCCATTTTGCCTCTTTCAAAACCAGGCGCAATGCTAAGTGGTTTTAGTATGCAAACCGCGCTTGATCTAGCCATCGAAGATGTAAATGCCGAAGGTGGCGTTCTGGGTAAACCACTGCGCTTAATTACGTATGACGCTGCCGGTATTCCCAATCGGGGAGCTTTTTTAGCTGAACGTTTGCTGCGGGATGATTGTGCCAGCATTCTCGTGGGCGTCTATAACAGCGACGTGGCGATGGCGGTCAAAAAGATCGCCCATCAGTATGGTGTGCCGGTGATTTTTGCCGAGCCACGCGCCGATCAAATCACCGCTGATCAAGATCCAGAAGTCTTTCGCGTCGGGCCTACGACGACAATGCTGATGCAATTCCCTGGGAAGTGGTTAGCCGCATTGGGCGATTATAATCAGGATGGTGAAAAATTTGCCGTCATAGTCACCGAGAATAATAGTGTAGGGCAGGCCCGCATCGCAGCCGTCAAACAATGGTGGCCCACCTATGGCTTTACCGTTGAACCAATTTTGGTTGACCTGCCGACCGATGATTTTTCATCCGTCATCGCGCGCATTGTGGCCCAGGATACGCTGCCTGACGCAGTCTTTATCCATCTATCTGGCAACGCAGGGTTCAAACTCCAAAATCAAATGTTGGCAGCCGGCATTGCGCCTCAGAAAAAAACGCTGATTATTCAAAATTCTACGGCGCTAGATGATGGGCTTTTCTGGCAAAATGTCCCCAACGGCATCTACACGATTATGGGCAGAAACGGCCCCTGGAGTTCAACCGTGCCGGCGATGGGTGTACAATTTGCCCAGGCTTACAGTCAATATTTTAATCGCTGGCCGGAATCCTATGCATTTGAATCTTATGATACGGTGCGTTTGGCTGCCGACGCCATTACCCGCGCCGGCGCCCTAGACCCTAAAAAAATTATTGCCGCACTGGAAGCGACTGATATTGAATTAGCCTCTGGTCATTACACCTTCCCCTACGGCTCAAAGAACCCGCCCGATGGCGAGCATGTGCCGGCCTATATGTGGCATCAATGGCCAGACCCGCAAATCCTCTACTTGCAATATGACGCGGTCGGCGAAAAATCTGCCGATGCGCCGGTCATCTGGCCTCCTCTGTATCGCACCATTACCAATACACTTGTCCCAGCCTTGATCCAAGCACCGTAACCACTACCTGTATCGAGAAAGTCATCCATGTCCTCTCCACCTTGCGTAGTATGACAACATTTCGATCAGTTGATAGAATATTTAGGGTAGCCTGCTGCGTAAAACGTGTTGAAACACGTTAACGCAATTACGAACCCGTTTCAACGGGTTTTCCATATCAGACGCCGAATTCATTCGGCGAATTTGGGGCCTGGTATTAACCCTATGCAAAAATATATCGCATTCCTCCGCGCGATCAACGTGGGTGGTCACAACGTAAAAATGGAAGCACTCCGGCACCTGTTTGAAGCGCTGGAATTTGCCAATGTCGAGACCTTTATCGCCAGCGGCAACGTGATCTTCGAGGCAACCGGCCAAAGCACCCAGGCGTTAGAAAGCAAGATCGCAGCGGCTTTACACGCGGCGCTGGGGTACAAGGTGGCAACGTTTATCCGAACGCCGGCTGAATTGGTCGAGATTGTTCAGTCCAAACCATTCGATGCCGAGACGCTCGCAGCGGAAGGCAATATGCTCTACATTGGCTTCGTCGCCGAGCCATCCAGCACCGCCGCGCAACAGAAACTGTTGGTCTTCAACAACGCAGTCGATGAGTTCCATGTCCACGAACGCGAAATTTATTGGCTGTGTCGTAGAAAGTTCAATGAATCGACCTTTTCTGGGGCGCGCCTCGAAAAGACACTCGCCCTGCAAACCACCCTGCGCAATGTAACCACGGTCAAGAAGCTTGCTGCAAAATACGCCCCTTGATGTCTCTCCTAGGCTACAATTATCTAGACCTTATTCCGATTTAATTTTGTGCATTTGTAGGTGCGGTTTTTAACCGCACAATCTTGGTCAATCCAGACTTGTGCGGTTAAAAACCGCACCTACAAGACCGATCTGGCTCTGTTTTGCTATCCAAATAATGCATTAGGTTCTTGTCATCGTGCGCGCCCCCTGGTTGACAGGATCCTATTTCTACGGATAATTTAGATGGCTTAGTAAGCCGCTTAGTGGCGTTATCGATTGATTCCAGTGTAAAGGAGCAAGCCTGATATGCAGGCCGCGCGTAAACTCAGTAAATTTCTCAAACCGTATTGGCATTGGGCGATTTTGGCCCCTCTGACGATGATCTTAGAAGTCTCGATGGATCTGATGCAGCCGCGTTTTCTGCAACGCATCATCGACGACGGGATCGCGCAGGCCAATATGACCGTCGTCACGCATACTGGTATTTTGATGGCCGTTTTTGCGGTCATTGGGCTGGGCGGCGGTGTCGGCTGTACGATCTTTGCCGTCCTGGCTGCGCAAGGCAGCGGGGCCGATTTGCGCAGCACGCTCTTTGCCAAAGTGCAGACCTTATCCTTTGGCAATTTGGACAAACTGGAAACGGGCAAACTGATCACGCGCCTGACCAACGATGTGAATCAGGCCCAAGAACTCGTGATGATCTTGCTGCGGATCATGGTGCGTGTGCCTTTGCTACTAATTGGCAGCTTGATTATGGGCATCCTCACCAGCCCACAATTGGCGCTGCTCTTTGTCGTTCTGATCCCAGTGACGCTTGTGGCCTTGATCTGGATTATCAACAAATCATTTCCGATGTTCAGCCAGGTTCAGGCCCGCCTTGATGCGCTGAACACGGTGATGCAGGAAAACCTGGCTGGTGTGCGCGTGATCAAAGCGTTTGTGCGCGCCAAACACGAAATCCAGCGCTTTAGTCGCACCAACGATCATTTGATGGAGCAGAACATCACTGCCGTGCGCACGGTCGCCGTGACCATGCCATTTATGATGTTGGCGCTGAACATTGGCGTGGTGGCCGCGCTCTGGATTGGCGGCGTCAGCGTCAAAGCGGGTGGCATGCAGGTCGGCCAAGTGATCGCCTTTATCAACTATTTGATGCAAACCTTAATGTCGCTGATGATGGTCAGCATGTTGACGATGCGCGTCGCACGCGCCGAAGCCTCGGCCCAACGCATCTTTGAAGTACTCGACAGCGAGCCGGAAATTAAAAACAGACCCGATGCGCTGGCGAACTTTAGCGGGCGCGGGCGAGTTAGCTTTGAAAATGTCAGTTTCAGCTATAGCGGCGATAGCCATGAGCCAGTGCTAAAGCAACTCGATTTTGTCGCCGAACCAGGGCAAACCATTGCCTTTCTCGGCGCAACCGGCTCGGGTAAGTCAACGTTGATCAATCTGATCCCGCGCTTTTATGATGTCACCGGCGGCCGCGTGACCATCGACAATGTTGATCTGCGCGACCTGGACGAGCAGACATTGCGTAGTAAAATTGGCGTTGCGCTGCGAGAATCGGTGCTCTTTACCGGCACGATTCGCGATAATATCCGCTATGGCCGGCCAGACGCCAGTGAAGAAGAAGTGTTGGCGGCGGCCAAAATGGCCCAAGCGCACGATTTTATCAGCCATTTTCCCGAAGGTTATGATGCAATTGTCGGGCAGCGCGGCGTGAATTTATCCGGTGGGCAGAAACAGCGCATTGCGATTGCGCGCGCCTTGTTGACCCAACCCGATGTGTTGATCCTGGATGACAGCACGAGTGCGGTTGATGTGGAAACTGAGGCCAAAATTCAAGCGGCGTTGGCGCAGCTGCGCCAGGGGCGGACCAGCTTTGTGGTGGCGCAACGGATTAGCACCGTGCTGACCGCCGATAAAATCCTGGTCTTGGATGATGGCCGCATCGTCGGCGAAGGTGACCATCACACGTTGCTGGCAGGCAATCCCATCTACCGCGAAATTTACGAATCACAAATGGACACCGGAGCGACAAATCATGGCTGAGGCTAACCAAAATCAGGGTGCAACCAATCGCGAACAAGTCACGCCGGATCTGCCGCCGATCCTGGGGCGGGGTGGCCCAGGCGGCATGCGCATGCCGGGCAAAATTGAACGGCCCAAAGACACCCGCAGCACGCTCCTGCGCCTCTGGGGTTATCTAAAGCTGCAAAAGCGCGCGCTGATCGCCACCGCACTAATTGTGGCAATCACGACTGTCTTGAATTTGCTCGGTCCTTATCTGTTGGGTCTGGCAATTGATCGTTATATTCTGCCCGGCGATCTGCCTGGCCTGGCGCGCATTAGCCTGGTGATGCTTGGCGCCTATGCGGCGACCTCACTCCTGACCTGGTGGCAAACTTATATTATGGCTGGTGCTGCGCAACGCACCGTGCGCGATCTGCGCAACGATCTGTTCGAGCAGATGCAGACTCTCTCCTTGCGCTTCTTTGATCAACGGGCGCACGGCGATCTGATGAGCCGGTTGACCAACAATGTGGAAAACATCAATCTTGTCCTCTCCGAAAGCGCGACCCAACTCGTCTCCGGCCTCTTGAGCTTAGTCGGTGTCGCTGGGATCATGATCTGGATCAACCCGCGCCTGGCCCTGATCACCTTGCTCACGACGCCACTGCTGATGGTACTGTTTACACGCTGGATTGGCAAACGGACGCGCACCGGTTTCCGCGAACAACAAGCTTCGCTCGGCAAGCTGAATGGCATCATCGAAGAGACGGTGACTGGTCAGCGCGTGGTCAAGGCGTACAGCCGCGAACAGGTGGCGCTCGCCGAATTTGATGTCGCCAACGGCGCTTTGCGGCGCGCATCTACCCAAGCGCAGATCTTTGCCGGTTTTATCGGCCCGCTGATGAACTTTATCAGCAATCTGGGCTTGGCCCTGGTGGCCGGTGTCGGTGGGTGGATGGTCATCCGCGGTATGGCGACGGTTGGTACAATTGCCAGTTTTATCAACTATAGCCGTCAATTTGGGCGCCCTTTGAACGACATTGCCAACCTATACAACACGATTCAGGCCGCATTGGCCGGGGCGGAGCGCGTCTTTGAAATCATCGACGAAGGGTCAGAGATGGTCGACGCACCCGACGCGCAGGTGTTGCCGCAGATTCGCGGCGAGGTAGTCTTTGATGATGTGAGCTTTGCTTATGACCAGAACACACCCGTGCTCAAGCATGTTAATTTGCACGCCGACCCAGGGCAGATTATCGCACTGGTGGGGCCAACCGGCGCGGGCAAGACAACGATTGTCAATTTGTTAACCCGTTTTTACGACATCGATAGTGGCCGCATTACGATTGACGGCCACGATATCCGCGCGCTTAAGAAAGACGAACTGCGCAGCCAACTGGGCATCGTGTTACAAGACACCTATCTTTTCTCCGGTTCCGTGATGGATAATATCCGCTATGGGCGGCTGGACGCGACCGATGAGCAAGCAATTGCTGCCGCCAAGCTGGCCAATGCCGATCAATTTATTCATCGCTTGCCGCAGGGATACGCCACGCCACTCTCCGAACGCGGCAGCAATTTGAGCCAAGGCCAGCGCCAATTGCTGGCTATCGCCCGCGCCATCTTGGCCAACCCGAGCATTTTGATTCTAGACGAAGCGACCAGCAGTGTAGACACGCGTACCGAGCAGCACATTCAAGAAGCAATGCTGCGTTTGATGACGGGCCGCACGAGCTTCGTGATCGCACACCGCTTGAGTACGATTCGCAACGCTGACCAGATCTTGGTGATCGATCACGGTGAAATCATCGAGCGTGGGACGCATGAGGAACTGCTGGCCGCAATGGGCTTTTATCACCATCTCTACACCAGTCAGTTTCGGGCTAATACCAAGCGACTGCTGCTGGATGAGCCGGAAATTGACGCCGCACAAGTGGCGGCGTTCGGTACGGTCGCCGTATAATTACGGTGGCATCACGAATTATCTTCAGCAGATTGGCTTAAGTGAGCGTGAACTTGGGCAACTGCGCGGGCGATTGCGCACTTAACCGTTTGCTAATACACGTTGATAAGTCTTCACAGGAAGGGCCAATCATGCGGCAAGTGTTAATTGTGACCGGCGGGAGCCGTGGCATTGGGGCGGCGACGGCGCGCCTCGCAGGCGCGCGTAACTATGCCGTTTGTGTGAATTATGTACGCAACCAAGCCGCGGCAGCCGCGGTCGTCAAACAGATTGAACAGGCCGGTGGCGAGGCGATTGCCGTTGCCGCCGATGTTAGCTTGGAGCACGAGGTGGTTCGCTTGTTTGAAAGCGTGGACAAG
>JBBQBY010000020.1:0-28013 GCA_038318235.1 Caldilineales bacterium | reverse complement strand
CAAATCTGGCTCTATGCCTCGCCGATTATTTATCCGGTGACAAAAGTGCCGGTCTGGCTGCGCCCTTATTATTTTATCAACCCAATGTCGGGCGTGATTGAAGCCTATCGCGCGATCTTGCTCAACCAACAGGCGCCCGGTTCTTACCTGATCAGTGCTGGGGCGATTTCATTCGTTGTTTTAGTGATTGGTTATTATTTCTTTAAGCAAGTTGAATTTCAATTTGCAGATGTGGTATAGGTAAAGATTATGGCTGCGGCAATTCAATTTGACCATATAACAAAACGGTATCGCATTGGGCAATGGTTGCCCAGCTTTCGGGAGGCGTTGGGCCGTCTAAGTGGCGCTGACCCGGATCAATATCATGTGGCGGTCAACGATGTTAGTTTTGCGCTTGAGCCAGGCCAATCCCTGGGCATCATTGGCCCGAATGGCGCTGGCAAAACGACCATTCTCAAGCTGCTCTCTGGCGTTACCTATCCGACCACCGGCAACTTACACATCAATGGGCGTTTTTCGGCCTTGATCGAGTTAGGCGCTGGTTTTCATCCCGACCTGAGCGGCCGCGAAAATATCTATCTAAACGGCACAATCTTGGGCATGCGGCGCGCCGAAATCCGCGCGCGCTTTGATCAGATTGTCGAATTCTCCGGGATCGCGGCTTTTTTAGATACGCCGGTCAAGCGCTATTCATCGGGCATGTATGCACGCTTGGGGTTTGCGATTGCTGCCCACGTTGACCCAGACGTTTTGATTGTGGATGAAGTGCTGGCCGTTGGTGATTATGCCTTCCAGACCAAATGTTATGCGCGCATGAATGAACTGCGCGCCAAGGGCACAGCGCTGATCTTTGTGTCGCACAATATGGATGCCGTGCGCCGCGTCTGCGACCGCGGCTTGGTGATGTATCGCGGCAATAATATCTTTCAAGGCAGCGCCGCTGAAGCAGTGATCGCCTATTCCGAGGCTGTACGCCGCGCCGCGCGCGCGGCCCAGGCTGTGGTCCCAACCGAGGGTGGGTTATCCGAACGCGTGATGACGTTTGATGCGGAAATTGAAAAGGTGACGCTGCTCAATCCACAGCGCGAATCGATCACCGTCGTGCAATCGGGTGACACCGTGGTGGCGGCGATTGAAGTGGAATTTCACAAGGATATCCAGGAACCGATCTTTTCGTTTACAATTCGCACCACCGATGGCCGGATTGTCTACGACACAACCACCCGCTGGAAGAATATTCAAACGCCCAATTTTGTGGCCGGCGAACGCTGCACAGTTGAATATAGTCTGGAGATCCCCTTGCTCGATGGTGAATATGAGTTGGGCGTTGATGTGATTGCTACCGATTTCAGCCATTATTATGACCGCTTAGAACGAGCTATGAGCTTCTGGGTCAAGAGTTCTGATAGTGCGCAGGGATTAGTCGATCTGAATGCGCGGGTAAGTTTCCAAAAATTGGCGTTCAATGGACATAGCATATGACAATTCTAATCTTTAGCGTAATCACACTGCTGCCTGGCGCTTGGCTGGCTTTTGGCTTGCCATTGGGTGAATTGAATTGGAAGGTTCGCCTGGCCCTGGGCGCAGCTTTGTCACCCGCCATCCTGGGCTTGCAATTGTTAGCGCTAAAGTTTGGTGGACTAAACTTCAACCAGGCCGCCTTGGTGATGCTGATTGGTAATCTTCCCGCGCTGATCTTGATCCTGCGCCGGTTACCGCCCTGGAAGATGCCGCATTGGTCACCCGCCTTGCTGGGGGGCGCGGCGCTCTTGCTGATGCTAATCGGCTACGTCGTGATCCCTTGGGCAACCGTTCAAAATTATCGACCTTTTGCCTGGCATGCCCTCTGGCATACCGACATTGTCTACTCTTTTACACGTAATACAATTGCGCCAGAGGAGCCGGAACTGGCAGGGCTGACGTTAGACTATGGTTGGCTGGGACATGCCTATTGGGCGGTCGTCGGTTGGGGCAGTAATTTACCGCCCACAGTCACCTATGCCATCAGTAATTTGATCTGGCTGTTGATTGCCTGCTTGCTGGCGTATGAATTAATCCGACGCGGTTTGGGTTTACAAAGTTCGGCAGCCTATTTGGGGGTCGGGCTGTTATTTCTAGGCACCAACATCACCGGCGTTATTTTGTGGTTGTTTGCCCATGATATGTATCGCTGGCAATTTTACCTGGGCGACATTCGTTATACGCCGTTCTTGAGCAAATATCTCGGCTTTGAAACGATGCCATTTGCCTTTGCCCTGACGATCGGGCTGGCCTTGATCTGTCTGCTTGGCCTGCGCCAACCAATCAAATGGTTGCCCGGCATCCTGACCGCGCTGCTCACAGCGCTTGGCCTGATTTATCCAATTTTATTTCCGATTGGTTGTCTGCTAACTGGTGGCATGCTATTGTTACTTGTGACAAAACTTGCGCCCAATTTGCCCGCATATACGGGGCGTCAATTGCTCTGGATCGGCTTGGGGATCGGGTTTAGCATCGCCAGCTTTGTGGTCTTTATGTTGTTTGTCACGCAGGATCGCACAACGTCCGTCGCGCATTTATCAACCAAGCACGAAATGCTCGCCAAAAGTTTTCATGTATTGAGCGCTCTAGCGCCTTTAGGCTTGGTCGCACTGCCGTTTACGCTAAAATTTCTGTGGCAAAGGCACGCTCCAGTCCTTTTGCTCACAGCAACGGCGCTTAGTTTGATGGCGATGTATGTGATCTTCAATCTGGATGATTTGGAATATAAATATATTTTGGGGGCGACGATTATGCTGGCGCCGCTCAGTGCCGCCGGTCTAGATCAGATGTTTTTCCAGAAGACACGCCTGCGTTGGGCATGGACGCTGGCCATTCCGCTAATGCTCGGGGTGACGAATCAGGCGCTCATGTACCAGGCGGGAGCCCAGTTGCCAGACAATCGCGTCAATGCACCGGCGATCAACGAACAAGCTTTCTGGCTCCAACTTGCGCCCAGCGAGCCAGATGCGGCGTGGACAACGGCTGTGCGGACAGAGACGCCACTCGATACGATCTTGGTCACGAACAATTCACGAATTCATCTGGGGCCGTTCGTCGACCGATCGCTCTATCTGCCCAGCGACAGTAGCGGTGAAAATACCACTGGCTACAGTGTTGACAACCGTTTCAATTTGTTGGAATGGCGCGGTTATCCGCAAGCGCTTTATGCCCAACGACAGCAAACAACAGCAACGCTCTATGCGACCAGTGACAAAGATCAGCTGGCCACGGTTCTGTATACCCTGATCGCGCTCGACAGGCCAGTAGCCATTCACTTTTCCGATCCACAGGCGGGCGCGCTGCTTTGGTTAAAACAGATAGGGCTCGGTACGCAATTGTTTTCTGACCCAAAAAACGTGGTTTGGTTGATCGATCCAAAATTAGAAATTGCCAAAAATTCGCTCAACAAAATTTCTCGCTATCGTTGACCGCATGGCTTGCGGTTGGATAACTTAGCGCGGCGGGTAAGTATCAAGCAGGCGCAGGTTATTCTGAACAGTTTCACAAACTATCTAGAAAAGCATAAAGTTGGTTAAAGCGAATGACATTTTCCAACCGCCAAAGATCGGCTTGCTTTTAGGGCGCAATCAAAGCATAAAGCATCCAGTAGGTGCGCGCTTTTAGCCGCACAATTGGGGTATACGCAGAACATGCGGCTAAAAGCACGCACCTACGCATGATTTTGTTCGGCAAATACTGGATCTTTATTTCATTGAAATGGCCTAGAGTCTAAATGCGTTGAGAAGCTCGGTAAGCAAGACAAATTAACGGTAGATAAGTTTTCGTTGATCGCGAAATTCAGTGGGCCATCGGGAAATTTAGTGGGACAAACATAGGATTATGAATTCACCAAAAGTAAGCGTGGTTATTCCCGCCTATAAGCAAGCAGAATACTTAGGTCGTACGATTCAGAGTGTGCTCGCGCAAACGTATCCCAATTTCGAAGTCATTGTGGTGAACGATGCTTCACCGGATAATACGACGGAAGTGGTCAATCAGTTTAATGACCCGCGTCTGAAATATATTATCCACGAGAAAAATCAGATGTTGCCAGCAGCGCGCAACACGGGCATGCGCGCGTCAACCGGCGAGATTATTGCCTTGCTAGATGCCGACGATCTTTTCCACCCCGAAAAACTGGCGGCGCACGTTGCCTATCTGGCGCAACATCCAGAAATTGGCGTTACCTACAACGCCCATTTTGACATGGATGCGAAGGAAAAATTACTAAATCTATGGCGACCGCAGACGAAGGTAGGTCTGGCTGATTTTGTTTTAGGGTTTCCGTTTGCGCCCAGTGATATGGTTTTGCGGCGCGAGATGGCCTTTAAAGTGGATCTATTTGATGAAAGTTATGTTGTCTTTAGCGAAGATTTAGACATCAATTGCCGATTAGCGTTGGCTGGCTGCCAATTTGCGGGCATTGATCGACCACTCAACTATCGGCGTTATCATCCAGGCCGTGTGATCAAGAACGTCACAGGTCGCCTAGAATCTGCCTTGCGCGCGCTGAATACCACCTTTGCCGATCCGCGGTGCTCGCCGGCAGTACAAGCGTTGCGCCACGAGGCCTATCGAAATCACTATTTGGATTGGGCTTATTGTGCTTTGAATCAAAATGAGACCGCGTTAGGCCAACAATATCTAGGCGAAGCCATCAACTGTGATCCAACTTTGCTGGCGCGCGATGCGGCAAAGTTACTCGACTTCTTAATCGTCACAGCGATTCACGATGGCGGCGATCATGCAACGAGCCTGCAACGGATCTTTGCCCAGCTACCCTCAGAATATCAGTGGGTCGCGCGCCACAGCCAATGGGCGATTGCGCAAGGCTATCTCTGGCGCGGCGTCCGCAGCATTCTTTGGAAACAGATCAAAGAAGGTGAGGCGCAATTGGCCAAAGCCGCACATCTGGGTATTCAGTTGGACGAGTTATTTTTACGCATGCTCACCGATCAACTGATCAGCTATGAACTGGAATTTGGGGCAGAAGCCACCTGTGACGCCCTTCAGCAACTGTCAAAACATTTGCAAACGATTGGTTCGCCACCCCAGATCCGCTGGTTACAAGGATGTTATTGGTTTAATCATGCCTTTAAAGCTTATCGCTCGGGTCAATATTCAGAAGTGCCGGCGGATGTATTGCGTGCGATGCGCAAAGATAGCAGCTATATTCTAAATCGCGGGATGTTGAGCATCCTGGTTCACTCGATTGTACGGTCAGGCGCCTAAAAATGCATGACCAGCGGCGCCGGGAACATTTGACCAAGGGAGACAAGCGATGAGAATTTGTATGGTGGTCTATAGTCTGGAGGAATTTGGGGGGCTAGAAGAAATTGTCGCTACCCTGACCGTTGGCCTTCAGCAGCAAGGCCACCAGATTAGCGTGCTTACAACAGGCTGGGCGTCACCCGATAACCAATATGTGCGGCAGCTACGTGAACATCACATCCCGTTGGTGCAATTGCCCAGATGGCTCTCCTATCCTCTGTCGCATTGGCCGACGAAGGAAAAGATCCTGAGGGGCGTCATGTGGCTTGTGCGCCCGCTCAGCTATTTGCTGGCTGGGTTATTATTGCTGCGCAAGCGCGAATCTTGGGCGCAATCGCTGGCCAGCGCGCAGGGCTGGTTGCAGGGACAGGTGATGGGGCGGGTGATTGGGCCAGATCGACGCCAGCCGTTTGTGCGACTCTTATTGCGCTGGTGGCAATTCCGTTGGCAACCCGATCTCCTACATGTTCAAAATTTTCAAAGTTATACCAACAGTCTATTTTTTGTGATTGACTGGGCGGATGCCCACAAAATCCCCGTCGTCTATGAAGAGCACCAGACGCCCGATCCGCAGTTTGATTGGTGGCAAGGGGTGCAACAGACGATCAACAAAGCGGCGATTGTCGTGGCCGTCTCGGAAAAAAGCGCGCAAGCCCTACGCACGGTCTGTGGCGTCACGCAACCGATTGTCGTCGCCAACCCAATCGTAACGGATCCGCAACACTCGAAGCTGCCGGCGCATGCCAAACGAAGCCAAACAGTTGAGCCAGCAGGCGAGCAGCCACTACGTGATCAACCATTGTTCGTTACGACAATCGCCCGCCTTTATGTGATGAAAGGTCTACCCTATTTGCTCGAAGCCATCGCGCAGATCAAGCAGACGTATCCAGCCATCCAGTTCAAAGTGTATGGGGATGGGCCGCTCCATCAAGCACTGCTCACCCAGGCGCGCCAACTGGGTTTGGATGGAGCAGCGATCTTTGTTGGCATGTTCAGGCGGCAAGCATTACCCGCGATTATGGCCCAGACCGATATCTTCGTACTACCGTCGATTCTTGAAGGGCTGCCGCTCAGCATAATTGAGGCAATGGCATATGGATGTCCGATTGTAGCCACGGCCGTGGGTGGAATTCCCGAATTGATTGAGGATGGGGTCAATGGTCTTTTATGTCAACCCGCAGACCCCGTTGGCTTGGCGCAAAAGATCCAGGCACTGATTGAAGATTCTGCGCTACGCGACCGCCTAGGGGATACGGCCCGTCAAGCTTACGAGCACGGACCTTTCCAGGCAGCCGTGGTTTGTGATCATTTCAAGCTGATCTACCAACAAGCAATCGGTCAGCAACACCCTAAAACGGGTATGTTGTCAGTTATTACCCAATAGAGGGGTCATTGTGGAAAAAAGTTTTACCCAGGCGCCAATCGAGCGCAGTGTTACTGGAGCGGACGCAGGCGCACTGCGGATTGCGTTTTGTCTGCCCGAAATGCAGCGCCTGCAGCAAGTGATGCGTGGCACGGTGGTGGACGCGCCGTATATTCAGCAAAGATCGATCGCCGAGGCGCTACGTGCACGGGGTCACAAATTGACCTTTGTCGCGCCGCTCGACTTGAACGAAGTTGCGTGTACAGACGATCCCCAACGGCCAAAACTTGCGGCGCGCACATGGTCGGATAGCCGCGGGTTTAAGCTGGCGAGTAAGGGCGCCTGGTGGGTGCAGCAAAAGCTTGGCGTACCCTATTTAAATGTATTTGCCAACTATCGCCGCTTTGACGCCTGTCTCCAATGCCTACCCGGCCATGATCTCGTGTACGAACGCAATGGTCTCTATAAAATCGATGTGGCAATGGCCTGCAAACGGCTTGGGTTACCCTATGTCCTGTTCTTGGATGCCGATGAGATCATGGAACACGATTACATGGGTAAACCGATCACCGGCATCCTGCGCTGGCGTGCCAAACAAATGGTGCGCTATAACCTCAAGGCTGCCGATTGTGTGATCTGTGTTTCTGAACCGGCGAAAGCCAATCTAATCACGAATTGGCAAGTGCCGGCGGCAAAGCTTGTGGTCTTCCCCAACGGGGTGGATGTAGAACGATTTCGGCCTTATCCAGCGACGCGCGCAGAAATTCGCACAACCCTGGGTGTAGAGAACAATCCGCTCTTTATGTTTGTCGGCAGCTTTTATGGCTGGCATGATGTGACCACACTGTTGGAGGCCTTTGCGCAAGTATTGATCGCCCAGCCTTGTGCGCGGCTCGCCCTGGTGGGGGATGGCGAGCAACGTCCCGCCATGCAGCAACGGGCCAATCAATTGGGCATCGGGCATGCGGTGCAATTCACCGGTTCGGTGCCGCATGCCGAGGTGCCGCGCCTCGTCAGTGCGGCGGACGTCGCTGTGGCGCCCTACCCCAAGATGCAGCACGATCTCTGGTTGTCACCGATGAAACTCTTTGAATATATGGCCTCGGGCATGGCCGTCATCGCTTCCGCCGTAGGACAAATCGGCGAAGTGGTGCAAGATGGCAACAATGGGTTGCTCGTGCCTCCTGGCGATCCCAGCGCCTTGGCGCTGGCGATGCAACAATTGATCGGCGATGCAACCCTGCGCACGCGCTTGGGCCGGCAGGCGCGCCTGGATATTGAGCAAAAATACTCTTGGGGACGTTATGTATCACGCCTGGAACGCCTATACGCAGCTGTGATCGCCGGGCAGCCGGTCAACTTGATCTGATCGAAAAAGCATGATTGGTCTAGGCAACAAGCATGCCGTCCCCTATGCCAATCATGCCCCTCTATCTCCTGATTGAAACGCTAGTGGTGTAACGGGCGTTACCGGGTTTTCACAGCAACCAACGGGTCACCGCGCTTAAATCAATCCGATTGTGGCAAATTTTGCAAGCATAGTGTAACAATCTATTCCTCGGAAAAATGTTACCTTATACCTTGTAGGTTAGCGAGCAATCCACCCTTAGACCACCTGGTTACGCCAACATGGATTGACTGAAAACACTTGGCAGTGGAATTTTCATCGCCACAAATTTGGAATACGCAGGTTAGTCAATATGACATCTTACCGTCCCGCGCCGGCCACCCTATCGGCAACGCCGGATCAGAAGTTTAAATTTGTGCCTGTGCAACCTACGCCGTTAGTGAGCGTTGTGATTCCTAACTTCAACCATGCCCTTTACCTGAGTGCGGCCATTGCCAGTGTCCTGGCGCAAAGTTATCCTAATGTTGAAATTATTGTGGTTGACGACGGATCAACCGACGAGAGTCGGGCAGTTGCGGCTCGATATGGCAATCGCATTCGCTACATCTGGCAAGAAAATCGTGGTCTGTCGGCGGCGCGCAATACAGGAATTCGTGCGGCCAACGGTGAATACATTGGCCTCCTTGATGCCGACGATCTGTATGAACCCCACTACCTGTCAACCATGATCACCACTTTGCAGGCCAATCCTGAGGCCGACGGGCTCTATTGCGGCTATCAATTTGTCGATCAATACAATCAGCCATTGCCCCAAATCGAAGCCCGTCAAATTCCAACCGAACAGATCTATGCTACGTTATTAGATGGCAATTTCTTTGTTCCCGAATCTGTGCTGGTGCATCAGCGCTGTTACGCCAGTGCTGGCGCCTTTGATGAAACATTGCGCGCTTGTGAAGATTGGGATATGTGGCTGCGCATCACGCGGCAACATGTGATCATCGGAACCGACGCCGTGTTGACTCGTCATCGGGTTTTGGCGGGCAGCATGTCCAGCGATCCAATGCGCATGATCGATAACCGGCTGGCTGTACTCAAAAAGCACATCATTGTAGAACCAGATGCGGCCCCAGATATGATTAAGCGGGCGAACAAGGCTTATAGTACGGCTTATCTGATCTCGGCGGTTGAATATCTGCAAGCGGGCGATGAAGCACGCGCCTACGTCTGTTTGAAGCAAGGTACACAGTTCTATCCCGCTCTGTTGCTACAATTGGCCACCTTTTTTGAACTAATCTGTGGCAAGCAACCCAAGGGTGAGCGGGGTAATTTTGCGACGCTGGATATCGCAGGCAATACGCAAGTGCTAACCCGCTTGCTCGATCAATTGTTTCTGGAACTAGACGACACAACTCCAGCCGCGCTCGAATTGCGCCGATCCAAACGCCAGATATACGCCCTAGCCGATTTTGCGCTCGGCCTCCTGAGTTATGGCGCCCGCCAATTTGCACCGGCGCGCCAGTATCTCTGGCGGGCGCTGCGCAATGACCCGAAGTTGCGTTCAAATCAGCAATTGATTTCCATCCTCACCAGAACTTGTCTAGATCCACGCTTAGTCGAATGGGTTAGAAAACAACGGCGTCGAAAAGTATAAAATGCGGATTCTCTTTCTCTCCAACTTTTACCCGCCCCATGCGATTGGCGGTTATGAACAATGGTGCCAGGAGGTAGCCGATCTATTGTGCGCCCGTGGGCATACGGTGACGGTGCTCACCAGTCGCTATGGCCTCCCACCTGAGCAGGCGATGGGAGCAGGCGAAGAAAAACCGGCCAACCAACCAACCATCATCCGCACGCTTCATTTGCAAGCCGATCTGGCCTACTATCAGCCAATCGACTTTTTTTGGCAACGCCCCCAACAAGAGCGCGCCAATCGGGCCGAATTACGCCGCGTGATCGACCAAAGTCAGCCGGACGTACTGATGGTGTGGGGCATGTGGAATCTATCGCACAATTTGCCTTATTGGGCAGAGCAATGGCTGGCCGGGCGCGTGGCTTATTTTATTTCGTCCTATTGGCCAATTGATGTAGACCCGCACACCCAATATTGGCAATTACCCACCCGCCGGCCACTGGCAACTTGGCTCAAGCAGCCTTTACGTCAGATTGCATTAGCGCAATTGCGATGCGAAGCCTATCCACCACCGCTCCGCATCGAAAACGCGGTCTGTTGCAGCCATTATGTACGCGATACGCTGGTGCAAGCGGGCAAACTTTCTGAAAAGGCTGGCGTTTTGCTCGGTGGCAGTGATCCAGCACCATTCCTACAGCATGCACGCCATGATGCTGCACCAATCAACCGTACGCTCGGAAAGCAGCCATTACGCTTAGTCTATTTTGGTCGCCTGATCCATGACAAAGGGGTACACACAGCGCTCGAAGCGCTCGATCTGCTCAAACAGCGTGGCCTGGTCGAGCAGTTCCATCTGACAATTCTGGGCAGTGGGCACCCTGATTATGAAGCCAAGCTCCACCAACTGGTCGATGCCTTTGGGCTGAGCAAGCAGGTGGAATTTATCCGCCAGGTGCCGCGCGAAGAAATTCCGCAATGGCTAGGACGTTTTGACTGCTTTGTTTTTACATCCATCTGGCCAGAACCGATGGCCCGCAGTGTGATGGAAGCGATGGCGGCTGGGTTGCTGGTGATCGGCTCTGAAGTTGGCGGCCAGATGGAGATGCTGGCGCATCACCAAAATGCGCTCACTTTTCAGGCCGAAGATGCGGCAGGTCTCGCCGATCTTATGCGCGAGGCCGGGCAAGATCCAACGCAGCGCCGTCGGTTGGCGCAGGCTGGGCAACAGATGGTTTTAGAGCGTTTCACCCTCAAACGCATGGCCGATGATCTAGAAGCTTATCTTTTAAACATTTCATACGCGTGCTCGGTGATGGGGTAAGTTTTAACTAAAGTGAAATCAGCGAGCGACCAGTGGTTTTCGTCGAGCCAGCTTCCTGGAAGCGGACACGGGCTTTCCAGTCAACGCGGCCAGCACTGTCCGCTTCCTGGAAGCTTCAGAACACCTGTTTTCAAACTGGTTTCACTTTAATTACAATTTCACGCTGTCACAACCACGGGTGCCAGGTATAAATTTAGGATCCTCATGCGTACGCTTTTTTTGACAAATTTTTATCCTCCTTATGGACAAGGCGGCTATGAACAGTGGTGCCAGGAGGTAGCCGAAAATTTACAAGCAAGTGGGCATCATCTGCTGATTGTGACCAGTCGGCACGGCATTGAGCGGCGCCAAACACCAGAGCCAGCCTGGATTCAGCGCAAACTCCATTTGGAAATGGAATTAAAATCGCTGCGCAACGGTCTCCAATTTTTCACACACCGATGGCGTAAGGAACAGGAAAATTTACGTTATTTACGCCAATGCATCGCTCAATTTCAACCGGATGTGATCTTGGTGTGGGGTATGTGGAATATCGCCCGTTCGGTGCCGGTCGAGGCCGAAAAATTGCTGCCAGGCCGGGTTGTCTATTACATGGGCGACTATTGGCCGACGTTACCCAACCAATATCTGCTTTATTGGCAAGCGCCGGCCCGCAGTTGGAAGACCGGTTTGACCAAGCCAGTTTTAGGTTTCTTTGCCCAGCGCATCCTTGCGCGTGAGCAGTTGCCGGTCCCAGAATTTGCCCATGTGCTCTTTCCCACAGTTTTCATGCGTGAAGAGCTAAAACGATTGGGCATGACGGCGCAGAGCACCAGGATTATTTATGGGGCGGCGGATACAAGGCTTTACCGTGAGCATCAGCGCGCATGTGATTGCCAAGCGGATCAGCAGCTAGCGTTGCTCTACGCTGGTCGGGTCACCCCAGACAAAGGTGTGCATGTGGCGATTGAAGCGCTGGGGTTATTGGTGCATCAGCATGGGCGGCACAACTTCCGTTTGAGCGTCGTCGGTGATAGCGAACTGGCCTACAGTGAAAAGTTGCAGACGCTTGTCCGCGAAAAGCAGCTTGAATCGTATATACAATTTTGCCCTGCGCAGCCAAAACAAGCCATGCCACAGCTTTATAGCCAAGCGGACATTTTTTTATTTACATCGATTTGGCAAGAGCCGTTTGGTCGGGTATTGATTGAGGCAATGGCAGCCGGCGCCGTGGTTGTGGGTTCACCAACCGGTGGCGCCGCCGAAATCTTGGTGGATGGTATGAATGCGCTGACCTTTCCCCCCGGCGATGCCCAGGCATTAGCCGCGCAAGTGATCCGGCTGGCGGATGCGCCCACGCTACGCCAGCGCTTGATGGCCGCGGCCCAGACGACCGCGCAAGAGAGATTTGACATCACCCGGATGGCAACCGAAATCGGCGCATATCTTCAGGCAATTGCAACAAATAAAAGCCCACATTCAGGGTAAGATAGATTGATAACGAGCTTTTTTGTAAAAAGTGGACAGGCCACAGGCAATGTGCTCAGAGTGCGGTCGGTGAACGGACAAGGCAAGCTAGATCTGATCTTAAAGGAGATTCGTAGGTTGAAACCGCAAAAAATTCTAATTACGGGCGGCGCCGGTTTTATTGGTTCAAATCTGGCCGATCGCTTGCTACGCGCAGGCCATGAGGTCACAATTTTTGACAATTTGTCACGATCTGGCTGCGAATGCAATCTAACTTGGCTGCAAACTACCCACGGGCAGGCCGCTTTCCGGCTGATGCGAGCAAATTTGCAAGAATTTAATGTCCTCCAACAAGCCGCAGAAGGCGTGGATCGGATTTACCATCTAGCCGGCCAGGTGGCAGTGACGACATCGGTACAGAATCCACGCCAAGATTTTGAAAGCAATGCGATAGGTACGTTCAACGTGTTAGAAGCAGCCCGCTTGGTGGGGAATGACCCAATTATTATCTATGCCAGCACGAATAAAGTCTATGGCGGCATGGAGGAACAAACTGTTTACGAAGACGCGCAGCGTTATACCTACGCCAATTTAGCGTTTGGCGTTCCCGAAACCCAGCCGCTCGATTTTCATTCACCTTACGGCTGTTCCAAAGGCGCGGGCGATCAATATACACGCGACTATGCGCGCATTTACAAATTGCGCAGTGTGGTTGTCCGCCAGAGTTGTATTTATGGCTACCGGCAATTTGGCATCGAGGACCAAGGCTGGGTGGCCTGGTTTATTATCGCTGCGCTCAAACAACGCGCTATCTCAATTTATGGCAACGGCAAACAAGTGCGCGACGTGCTTTTCATTGATGATCTATTAGACGCCTATGAAGCTATCGTACAAAACATCGATCAAGCGGCCGGCCAGGTTTACAACATTGGTGGTGGGCCACAGAACACCATGAGCATCTGGCTGGAATTTGGGCAGATGCTGGAGAAAATGTTAAAACGCCCTGTGCCGGTTACCTATGGCGATTGGCGGCCAGGCGATCAACCGATCTATGTCAGTGATATTCGCAAGGCCGCCGCTGAACTTGGCTGGCAGCCTAAAATTGGCGTACAAGAGGGCGCCGAGCGTCTTTTTGATTGGATTCATGATAATCAAAATTTGTTTGCTCATTTATAATCGCTATGTCTAATGTATTATTGATTGGCTATCATCCACCGCAGTTGCTGAAAAAAGCAAAAATTGAAGCCGCCCACTATCGCACCTGGCAGTTCTTGCAGCCTCTGCTCGAAAATGGGCATACGGTGCTGTTATGTGCCGGCGCACGCGGCGAAGAAGCGGAATTAGCCCCCGTGCCCCAAGCTTGGGGCACGGGGCTGACCCATCAGCCGATCGCCTTCGGCCAGAATGGTTGGCTGGCCGAGTTGCAGGCGGCGCACGATAAGTTCAATCCGGATTGTATCGTCGCGGTAAATTTCAGCCATGCGCTCTATGCAACTCGGCTGCGCACGGATCGACCGCGCTGGATGGACATTTATGGCGATATGCTGACGATCATGCAAGCCAGCTATTTTCGAGCGCAATCCGACCGTGGTCTACAAACTTCGATTGCTTTTATGCGCCAGGTGCTCCAGGCCGGTGACGTCTTTTCGGGTTGCGGCAAGCCACAACAGCATGCCATCGTTGGTGAGCTGGCAATGGTCGGCCGTCTGAATCGCCATACATTTGGCTATGAATTTGTCCATGTCGTGCTGCCCGGTTCGCCCCCATCGGCGGAAACACCCGCGTTCAGAAGCAAGCCGCGTACGCTGCTCAACCAACATGGCATTGCGGAAGATGATTTTGTCGTGCTTTGGTGCGGGGGTTATAACACCTGGACCGATGTCGATACGCTCTTCAAGGCCCTCGAATGGGCGATGGCGCAGGATGCGCGGCTCCACTACGTTTCCGTCGGCGCGAACACCTATGAAGCGCCGGATAATGTCTATACAACCTTGTTGGGCATGATTGAACAATCACCCTATCGTGAGCGTTTTCATATGCTTGGCTGGCGGCCTTGGACGGAGATGGCTGGTTATTATCAAGACAGCGATGTGGGCATTAATATTGACGCATTGCATTACGAAACAATCTATGGCACGCGCACGCGCTTGGTCGAGATGATTGCGGCGGGTCTGCCAATTGTCACCAGTGTGGGCGCCGAGTTGAGTTATTTATTGCTCAACCAAGGCGCAGCGCTGACATTTGAGGTGGGGGATTGGCAGGTATTTGGTCATCAATTGGTCAAACTAGCCCAGAACCGGGCATTGCGTGATCAATTTGCACAAGCGGCCTATGCCTATTCCACGCATCAACTCTCATTTATGACGACGACGGCGGCATTGCGCACTTGGGTGCGCGCCCCTAAGCGGGCGCCAGACAAACAAAACCAAGGCTTCCAAACAAACCTGCGCGATCTTGAATATCAAATCCGTTCGTTCCTGCGCCAGCTTATGTGGCGCACGATAGGCGCCGATAAATAATGGAAAACCTAAGCGCTTTCCGCCTGCCACTAATTGATCGTTGGTGGCTATTCTGGGAGAAAAATCAGCAACTGCTGCTGCGAGTGGGGATTATTGTTTGTGTATTGTTAGGCAGTGCGCTATTGGGGCGTAAGGCGTCCTTACTCTACTTACTTTTGCCGGTTGGGGTTGGGGCCGTGCTCATTTTTATGCAACAACCGGCGCTCGGATTGCTCCTCACTTTGCTCGCTGGAATTATCACGCCCTATCATGGTCCGAGTGGACTCAATGTGACCATGTTGGGGGTGGCGCTGTTACTGGTGCTTTGGCTGGCCGATCACATCGTGCATGGCCGCCCTATCCAGTTAGCCTCGCCCCAAACGACACGTCCAGCACTGCTCTTGCTTGTGATCACCGTTTTAGCCTTTGGCGTCGGCCAATTGCCCTGGTATCGCACCGATCATGCACCGATGGGCGCACAATTGGGCGGTCTATTCATCTTTATTTTGTCGGTTGGCACCTTCCTATTGGTTGGCAACCAGGTAAAAGATTTACGTTGGCTGAAGCTGTTTATCGGCTGCTTTTTAGCCTTAGCCACCCTACACGTTATCGGCTGGCCACTGCCCGCGATTGGCGGCTTTACGCAACGTTTATTTCAAGAAGGCTCGCTCGGCAGTTTATTCTGGCTCTGGGTAGTCAGTCTAGCCTTTAGCCAAGCTGTATTTAATCGACATTTACACCCAGTAGGACGCCTGGCGCTAGGCATACTGGCTATCGTCACGCTTGTTGTGGCCTATGTTTATTTGAATGATTGGAAATCTGGCTGGGTTCCGCCTTTGGTCAGTATTGGCGCAATGTTCGGCTTATTTTCGCCAACGCTTGGCATACTCTTGGCCATGGGCGGCGTCGTTCCTGCGCCACGCCTGCTTTCCGACGTGATCGACACCGACCAATATAGCTATGGTACGCGCTTGGACGCCTGGAGTATTGTCTTAAAAATTGCCAAAGTAGATCCAATTCTAGGCTTGGGGCCAGCCAATTACCATTGGTATACACCCCTTTTCCCAATTCGTGGCTATGCCGTACAGTTCAACTCCCATAGCCAATATATCGACTTGATCGCGCAAACTGGCGTTTTGGGGTTAGGTTGCTTTTTGTGGTTTGCATGGGCTGTGGGCCGTTTATGTTGGCGGCTGCGGACAACAGCGCCCGAAGGTTTTGCCAGAGCCTACGTCTATGGCGCCTTCGGTGGTCTGATCGGTAGTCTCGTCGCAGGTGCGCTAGGCGATTGGGTACTGCCTTTTTTCTACAATGTCGGTCTCTATGGTTTTCGCTCTAGCATCCTAACCTGGTTGTTTTTAGGCGGATTAGTGGTCATTGACCAATTGAGTGAGGCTCAGTCGGTCGCTTAACCTACATTTCGGCGCAATAATCGCAAAGTGTGTTGCAACCGAAGCCGGCGTACACGTACTGCGATGAAGATGATGTTGCTATCCAGGTTGCGCACCGGCGCGCAATCCTTTCGGCTGCTCATATATTTCAGTGTGAGCCATTTTTTTTATAACTAACCTTACGATTAACTAATAATATATCTATTATTAGAGAGGTCCGCATTATGCAGAAGTCTCTGGCGGGAATCAAGTACATTCAATCACACAAGAAACTATTCACTATGCGCCAGCACACGCCTAGCTATCGCGTGGGTTTGATCAGATGGCCAAGCGATGGCAGTGGGATTGGCGAGGCCATTTACCATGCCCTGGAAGCACAGGGGCACGAGCCATTTTACTTTTCGCTCGGCTCAAATATTACAACACCGGTCGACGTGGTCTTTCTGTTTGGCCCATTTGGACGTTTTCTGCACGAATTAGGGCATATGCGAGCAACCCTTGCGCGACAGAGACCAATTTTCATCTTTTGGAACACAGAAGGCCTACCCGATCTCAGATTGCCCTGGCCGTTGATGGCTGGCCTGAGTACCGCGCGCTCATGGCTGAGCAACCTGCGTGACACGCGCTATTTACAACGATATGCCCCTGCTTTGCTGGCACGCCTTGATACCAGCATGATTCGCTTTCGTCATCTTGGCGATTTTCTCTATGCCAACCAGCAAGGCTGGATCGATATCTTTGCCGATATCTCGGCCGTCTATGCCAATTTATTCAAAACGCGCGGCGTGCCTACGCTAACGGCGCCTTTTGGCGGTTCATGTGATTGGTATGCGGATCTTAATCTGAAGCGCGATATTGATGTGCTATGGATGGGCAAACGAGCCACCAACCGGCGCAGCAAATTGATCGACCAAGTGCGCATAGAACTGCGCCAACGTGGCGTAGAAATGTATGTGGTCGATAATGTCGAACGGCCCTTTGTCTTTGACGATGCCCGCACCGAGCTGTTAAATCGCACCAAGATTACGCTAAATCTGCTCCGCACCTGGTATGATGAAAATTCGTTGCGCATTTGTCTGGCCGCAGCCAACCGTTCGCTGATCGTTTCTGAACCCCTCCTCTCGCATGTGCCACAATATCAAACGGGCCAGCATTATGTGACGGCGCCGGTCGAACAACTCACAGATCAGATTATGTACTATTTAGAGCATGAGCACGAACGCCAGCGTATTGTTGAAAATGCCTATCGGTTGGTGACGCATGATCTTACAATCGCCAATAGTGTGCGTTCACTAATGGACGAAACCTATCGGCGGCGCAATGGCGGACGCTAAGGTTATTGATCGGCCCAAGCAGGCTTACACTGGATGAAGGCACGATTCGATTCCGCACAACTGATTAACGCATGTTACGCAGAGCGAGCGCAACCCCTCTCGCGCGCCAAGGCGGTCGCCTTCTAGGCGCGCTCCTCTGGTAAGGGAGAGGAGGGTTGGGGTGGGGTTGCCCTGCGTAACATGCGTGATTAATCATCAAAATTAAATCACACAAAGGGTAGGGTGCATGTATACGCCCCTACCCTTTGTGTTTGGCGATACCAATCTATACACTGGCAAACCGTAAGCAAACTGTTACGACGGCGCAGCGAAAATCTTGTTAAACTAAGTTGCGGATGGCAGGCGGTTACCTTTAGTTACCCGTCACACATCACGCCACAACAAGGCAAGCCTTTGTGATCAAACACCGAGAATCGACTAGCATGGATCAACGCCACAACCATGAACTGGCAGCAATTTCTAAGCCGACAGCGGCACGCCATCCTGATCTTTCGATTGTGATCGTCAGTTGGAACACACGCGAATTATTGGCCGAATGCCTAAGATCGCTAAGCGAAGATTTGCAAACTTGTCCTCAATGGCAGGTTGAAACCTTTGTGATCGATAACGCGTCGCATGATGGCAGCAGCACGCTGGTCGGCAAAGATTTTCCGTGGGTGCGCTTGATCGAAAACGCGCGCAATATTGGCTTTGCCAGCGCCAATAACCAAGCGATTGATCTGAGCCAAGGACGTTATGTTCTACTGCTCAACCCAGATACGAAGCTGACCGGCGGGGCGATCCAGGCGTTGATCGACTTTATGGAAGCAACCCCAACGGCCGGCGCCGCAGGATCACGGCTGGTGAATGCGGATGGCACCTTGCAGCCCTCTTGTCATCCACGCCCCACGCTTGCGCGTGAATTATGGCGGTTATTACATCTTGATCGATTCTACACGTATGCAGTCTACAAAATGGCAACCTGGTCATCTACCCTGCCACGACTAGTCGATGTTGTCCAGGGCGCGTCGATGATTGTACGGCGCGAAGTGTTGGCGCAAACCGGCAGCTTAGACACCGATTATTTTATCTACTCGGAAGAAGTAGATTGGTGTTATCGCATTCAACGGGCCGGTTGGGCAATTTATTGGGTGCCGCAGTCGGTGGTGGTGCATTACGGCGGGCAAAGCACCCAACAAGTGGCAGCGGAGATGTTTCTCCGGCTCTATCAGGGCAAGGTGCTCTATTTCCGCAAAAATCGCGGCTCGTTGGCGGCGGTCATTTATAAAATCATCTTGTTGCTTGCCGCGGCCGTCAGGCTGGTCGCCAGTCCGCTCGCCTGGTTTGCCGCGCCCGCGCAGCGTGCTCGCCAGTGGCAACTAGCCGGCTATTATCGGCGCTTAATGTTGGCATTGCCCCGGATGTAAATGGTGGCAGCGCGCGCGGGCCTTCCACAAATGATATCGATCAAGCTGATGATTCAACCGATTCTTTCATGCATATTCTCTTTCTAACCCAAGTCTTACCTTATCCGCTGGACGCTGGCCCTAAAGTGCGATCCTACTACGTATTACGGCATCTGGCGCGCACCCATCAGGTAACCTTAGTCTCGTTTGTGCGTGGCAGTGACAGCCCAGAAGCCATTGCCCATTTAAAAAGCTTTTGCGATCAAGTCTATACCGTACCGATCACGCGCTCAAAGCTCAAAGATGCCGCTTTTCTTTTGCAAAGTCTGGTCACAGGGCAACCATTTATCATTGCTCGCGATTGGGCGGCGGCTATGGCCCAACTGCTTGCCAAGCTTATGCATGGGCCGGAACGCTTCGACGCCGTCCATGCCGATCAACTCTGGATGGCGCCGTACGCCCTCTATGCCCGCGCTTGCCGCGCAGAAGAAGCGCCTGCGCAGCCGCTTTCAATTGTTCTGGATCAGCATAACGCGGTCTATATGATCCCACAGCGCCTGGCAACGACCGAGAACAATCCGCTAAAACGGCGGCTACTTGATCTAGAAGCGCGCAAACTTTCCCACTATGAAGTGCAGACCTGTCACCAATTTGATCATGTGGCCTGGGTGACACAAGAGGATTATGCCGCCGTGCAAAGTCAAGTGACTAATGGCCGGATCATCCCGACAGACGGTGTGATCCCAATCTGTGGCGATCCGGAAGCCGAGCCGATGCTTGCCCGCAGTACGCAAGCCAAACGTGTGACTTTTCTGGGCGGTCTGCATTATCCGCCTAACGCCCAGGGCATCTGTTGGTTTGCCGAAAAAGTTTTTCCGCAAGTGTTGGCGCAAGTCCCAGATGCGATCTTAACCGTCTTGGGCAAACAGCCACCGGCGGCGTTATTGAGCTATGGCATCCCAGCCGCTAACCTGGAAATAACTGATTATATTCCAGATCCCAAACCTTATCTGCGTGAGACAGCGGCCTTTGTGGTGCCACTATTGGCCGGCGGCGGCATGCGCGTGAAGATTATTGATGGCTGGACGTGGGGATTGCCGGTCGTCAGCACCACCGTCGGCGCCGAAGGGATTGAGCGATGTGCGCACGAAAATATTCTGATCGCTGACGCAGCAGATGATTTTGCCAGCCAGGTGATTCATTTACTACAAGAGCCAGCCTATGCACAGCAAATTGCCCAAGCGGGGCGCGCCTGGGTGATGCAACATTACAACTGGCATACAACCTACCAGTTGTGGGATCAAATTTATGCCTAATTGTCTTTACGATCTTTGTTTATGAAGATATTATTTATCGTACCCTATGCCCCGAATTTAATTCGTGTGCGCGCCTATCAGCTACTCTGCGCGCTGGCGCAGCGGCAACACCAGGTCACGGTGGCGACTTTGTGGACAAATGAAGAAGAACGCGCTGATTTACAACGCCTCGGCGAACTTGGCGTCCGGGTAGTGGCGCAACGGGCGACCACCTGGCGGTCCTTGACCAATACAGTGCTGGCTTTGCCCACGCGCACGCCGCTTCAGGCAGTCTACAGTTGGCAGCCAGCATTGGCCCACAACATTCGTCAACTGATGCAGACAGAAGTATTTGATGTCGTACACGTCGAACATTTGCGCGGCGCCCGTTACGGCCTCTTTGCAAAGTCGCTGAAACAGAAAAATAATCGGACGACGCCGGTCGTATGGGACAGTGTTGACTGTATTTCGCATCTATTTGAACAAGCCGCGCAAAATAGCCGTAGCCTTAAAGGTCGTTTCTTAACCGGTCTTGATCTAAAACGCACGCAACGGTATGAAGGTAAACTTGTCCACGCCTTTGACCGCGTTCTGGTCACGTCACCGGCGGACAAAACGGCCCTAGAGCGGTTGGCTAGCCATTTGGATCCAGGCAAAGGCCGGGCAAACGGTGGAGAAGATAAGCAAAATAAGCCATGTGAGCATCTACAGGTGCTACCGAATGGTGTGGATTTGGGGTATTTTGCACCCAACAGTCAAAGTCGCGCACCGGCCACGATCGTTTTTAGCGGCAAGATGAGCTATCACGCCAATATTACAGCGGCGCTTCATCTGGTCAATGACATTATGCCTCAGGTTTGGACGCACTGCCCAGCTGTAAAAATTTGGCTCGTGGGCAAAGATCCTTCATCACAGGTGCAGGCTCTGGCGCAATGCGGCCCTGTAAACCAGCCAACGGCAGCGCGGCAGCGGTCGGTAACGGTGACAGGAACCGTCGCCGATCTGCGCCCCTACTTGCAACAGGCGACGCTTGCGGTGGCACCGATTCCGTATGGCGCAGGGATTCAGAACAAGGTCCTAGAGGCGATGGCTTGTGCTGCGCCGGTGATTGCCAGCCCACAGGCGAGTTCTGCCTTACAGATTCAGGCGGGGCAGGAGCTTTTAGTTGCGCCGGATGCCAAAACATTTGCCGAAACCATCTTGCGTTTACTAGAAGATCCGCGACAACAGACAATGCTTGGCCATGCAGGGCGAATGTATGTTGAAAACCACCACTCGTGGCATGCCGTAGCCAGCCAACTGGAAGCTATCTATCAGGCAGCGATCGTGCAGCATGCATGTTCGTAAAGGCGTGATTCATCATGCCCAACTATATCCAGCGCAGAACAACCAGTCTGTGGGGCTAAAACGCACGACAAAGACGGCAGGTTCATCGGGTTTTAACTGTGGGCGTGATGAATCACGCCCTTACGCATTTATGTGCGTACGTGAGTTCATGATATTGAATGAGAAATAAGCGAAGGTCGATATGAATTGGCAAGGTCAACTCCTGGGCAACGATATAAAGCATGAGCCGCAAGTCAGGGTGAGCCAACGGTTTACCCTGACGATCCAGCGATCCTTGATGCTGATTATGGTAATCGCCATTTTATTACGTGTGATCTCCTCGCTGGTGCAAGGGGAGACAGTACAGCCGCTGCCGGGTGTTTTCGACCAGATTTCATACGATGAACTGGCCCGGCGTGTGGTAGATGGGCATGGCTTCAGCTTTGCCACCGAACACTGGCCAGCCACGCGCGCGGGTGAGCCGACGGCCCACTGGAGTTATCTATACACGGTCTATCTGGCTGCGGTTTATGCTATTTTAGGCGTCCATCCATTGGCCGCGCGTCTGATCCAGGCTGTCATCAGTGGCATTTTACATAGCTGGCTGATCTGGCGGCTGAGTCGACGGCTTTTTGGGCAGCGGGTGGGGCTGGTTGCGACGTTTTTGAGCGCCATCTACATCTACTTCTTTTACTACGCTGGCTCGCTGATTACCGAACCATTTTATATCGTCAGCATCTTATGGACGTTTGACGTGACATTTCGGCTGGCCACTGCGCTACAAGCGCGCCGTCAGTCTAATTCCAGCCAAAGCAACCACTGGCGGCTTTGGCTGGAATTAGGGCTGGCGATTGGGGTGACGGTACTGCTGCGTCAACTCTTTCTGCTGTTCGTCCCCTTTCTCTATGGCTGGTTAGGGTGGATCTGGCTACGCACAGCCGCACCAACACCCCAGCCTCCGTCCCCCCCAGGGCTCCAACCAAAGCAGCCGACATGGTGGCAGCCCTTAGCGGGATTCGTGGTTGCCACCTGTATGATTGGCTTGCTGATTGCCCCCTGGACCGTGCGTAACTATCTGGCCTTTGGCACCTTTGTGCCGCTCAATACCAACGCTGGCTATGCATTTTTCTGGGGCAATCATCCGATCTACGGCACACACTTTGTGGGGATTCTGCCCGATAATGGCCCATCCTATCTGGATTTGATCCCGAAAGAATTGCGGCCCTTGAATGAAGCGGCGCTTGATCGCGCCCTGCTCCAGCGCGGCATCGGCTTTATCACCGCCGCCCCTAAGCGTTATATCCTACTCTCGATCAGTCGGATCAATGAGTATTTTAAATTTTGGCCGTCTGCCGATTCGGGGACAATTAGTAATTTGGCCCGCATCGGCTCCTTTGGGATCTATTTACCCTTTATGCTCATTGGGTTATGGCTATCGATCCGGCGGTGTTGGCGTTCTGACCATCCGCAACAGCGCGCCGATCTGATCTTGCTTTATCTCTTTATGTTCGTCTATACGGCGATTCATTTGTTAAGTTGGGCCTTAATTCGTTATCGGTTACCGGTAGATGCAATCCTGATCCCCTTTGCCGCTTTGGGCCTGGTAGATTTGGTGAACCGTTATCGCTTACGTTTGCAGCCACAGCCAGCATAAGCTCATTTTATCCCAAGCCTGTCCGCCATCTAATCGCGTGTGTGAGTCAAAACTGGCACATAATCAGACGGCAGACAGGCTGGGAGCGGCAAACAAAACGGGGTCAACCGGATGTCAGGGGGTTGACCATCTTCCAGGAAAATTTTGGCGAGGTTACCCCTGAGATCCAGTTGAGCCACAAAACGATTCTGCCGTGCAACTGTATGCCCCAGCGATCCCGACGCAAAGCATTTTATTTCCTCATGGCGTGAGAATAATCTAGCCAGCAGACTAGACCAACGGCAAGCGTTTTTCAACAATTATTGCATATAATGTTCCTAGGCTCACGCGCCAGGAACTATACGCTAAGGCTACGCCAACTAAACGCCGTCAGACCATTTAACCTCAACGAGTTTTGCGCAGTTTATCACGCTTTAAAGCCCCTTATACTCCTGGCAGGTAACAAAAATAGGTATTGATTGTCAGCCAAATGTAACACCTTAATCTCGTAGATTTTGATACACTTGCCTCATTGAAACAGTGTAAGACAATTGCACAGGCGGGCGAAATCAGAGGCCAAACTGTTGCTGGCAAGCCTTGATGACAACCTACATCTGTGGCCATCAAGTGATCACGCCGCCGCTAATTCCAAGCATAATCACGCGTTAACGTTCAGGCGCCAATCAACACGCAGCAGGTCCATAGGTATGGTGATCTGAATTCACCTTCCGGAAGAGGCTAATCAATCTGTAACGATTGATTAGCCAACCATTTTATATAGATAGCATGCTTACAGTAGAGATCCAGGAGAGCTAGTCGGATGATGTTGAATTCTAAGTTTGCAACAGTAGATAGCTTAAGCAGCACACCAGGTCTCTTTACGACCCAGGTGATGAGCAGACGGCTCTATCGCATTGCGTTAGTGGTGAGTGACACGTTGATGTTACTCCTGGCCTTTGCGCTAGCTTATTGGCTACGCTTTACTGTCGGTCTGGCGCTTTCTACTGACGTGACGCCATCGCTGGATGTGTATGTTCGTGTCACCTTAATGCTGGTACCCATCTGGCTGATCCTCTTTACCCTGTTACGCCTGTACGATTTTCAATATCTGCTCGGTGGCACCGCTGAATATGTACGTGTCCTCAACGGCTGCACGAGCGGTATGATGTTAGTCGTTATTTTTAGCTTCTTGGTGCCCGATTTCGTGATCTCACGCGGTTGGCCGATCATGTCGTGGATCTTCTCTTGTCTTTTGATCTGCACCAACCGGCTGATTTTGCGCCGCCTGGCCTATGCCACCCGCAGCAAAGGTTGGTTTGTGACCCCAGCCATGATCGTCGGCACCAATTCCGAGGCGATCTCACTGGCCATGCAACTGCGCGAAAGCAGCAGTTCGGGGGTCTATATTCTCGGCTTTATCGAAGAGCATAATCTGAAGGATTCAGATTCCACGCAGTCTTCACTGATGGGGTTGCCGATCTTAGGCGGCTTGGATTCTTTGCCGGAAGTGTTAGAACGCATGGGGGCAGAAGAGGTGATCATTGCCACAACCGCCTTGACGCGCACCCAGTTGATCGAAACCGCACAAGAGTTGACGGCGATTCCACGCGTAAAGATGTCACTATCTTCGGGTCTATACGAAATCTTCACCACAGGCATGCAGGTTACATCCAAAGGCGCTGTCCCTCTAATGAGCCTTAACCGCTTACGCTTGGATCCAATCGAAGTGACCTTAAAGGCTATATTGGATTACACGTTGATTATATCGAGCATGTTGGTGTTGTTACCTGTGTTTATCCTGATTGCACTCTTGATCAAGCTGGATTCGCCCGGTCCTATTTTTCATCGACGACGCGTGCTTGGGATTGGCGGGAAAGAGTTTGACGCCTTCAAATTTCGCACAATGGTGGTTAATGGCAACGAAGTACTCGAGCAGCACCCCGAATTGTTAGCCAAGCTGCAAGCCACGCATAAACTCAAAAGCGATCCACGCATTACACGGGTCGGGCAGTGGTTGCGCCGCGCCAGCATCGATGAATTGCCGCAGATTCTTAATATTCTGTTGGGCCAAATGAGCCTGGTGGGGCCACGCATGATTAGCCCAGCCGAGGCCACCATGTACGGTCAGATGAAACATAACTTGTTAACTGTAAAACCAGGCTTAACTGGCCTCTGGCAGGTTTCGGGGCGCTCAGATTTATCCTACGAAGAGCGGGTGCGGCTTGATATGCAGTATATTCGCAATTATAGCATCTGGTTAGACTTACAAATTCTGATCTTCCAAACCTTACCTGTGGTCTTGAAAGGGAGCGGGGCATACTAAATTATGAAAGCGCTCATCTTAGCCGCCGGTAAAGGCACACGGATCAGTCATCTAACGCAGCATTGTCCCAAGCCAATGCTGCCGGTGGGCGAAAAGCCACTGTTGGCGTATCTAGTGAATTGGCTACACAGCCATCACATTACAGAAATTGCGATTAATTTACACTATGCACCCGATGCAATCATCAATCACTTTGGCGATGGTAGCGCGTATGGCGTGGCCCTCACCTATTCGTATGAAGCACAACTGCTAGGGACAGCCGGTGCGGCTAAACAGCTTGAACATTTTCTGAACGAAACCTTTGTTGTGATCTATGGGGATGTCTATACGAACCTTGATTTGACGCGGCTGACTGACTTTCATAGGACACGTGAGGCCACATCCGGCCAGGCATCCGCCTTAACGCTGGCCTTGTATCAGGTGCCCAACCCAATGGAATGCGGCCTGGTTGAATTAGATTCGGCAAACCGAGTCACCCGCTTTGTGGAAAAGCCACCAGCCGATCAAGTGTTTACGGACCTGGCCAATGCAGGCATTATGGTGTGTGAACCTGAAATTCTCCAGGTCATCCCCCATAATACTGCCTTTGATTTTGGCCACAATGTCTTGCCGCGCTTGCTCGCGCTCGATTCACCGGTTTTTGGACAAGCGATCGCCGAGCATGAGTTTCTGATTGACATTGGTACGCCTGCCGGCTACCAACGCGCGCAGCAAAAAGCCCAAACTTATCCAACCGCGGCAGCCCAACCAACGACAGGCCTGGTACTTTTATGATCGTTACCCAAACACCGCTACGGATTAGTTTTCTGGGGGGTGGCACCGATTTTCGAGAATTCTACCGTCAGGAAGAAGGCTGGGTGCTGACCTCGGCCATTGACAAATATATCTATGTGGTCATCAAAGAACGTTTCGACGCCAAAATTCGGGTGGGCTATACCCGCACCGAAATGGTCGATCATATTGATGAACTGCAGCATGAACTCGTCCGCGAATGTTTACGCAAAACCGGCATCTTGCGTGGGATCGAAATTTCGACCATGGCGGATATTCCCTCCGAAGGCTCCGGGTTGGGATCGTCGAGTACGGTAACGGTTGGGCTGTTAAATGCGATGTATCACTATCTAGGCACACCGGTTAGCCATGAACGCTTGGCCGCCGAGGCTTGCGAAATTGAGCTCGATATCCTGGGCAAACCGATTGGCATTCAAGATCAGTATATTGCGGCGTATGGTGGTCAGCGCTTTGTCAAGTTTTGTGCTGACGACGAGGTTAAAGTGCAATCGCTTTGTCTAGATGAAAACGTGATGCGCAAATTGAATCAGAATTTGTTGCTCTTTTACACAAACGTGGCGCGTAAAGCCGAAAGCGTTCTAGCCGAACAGGTGCAAAACATCGACAATCGCCTGCCCGTGCTACGCGCGATGAAACAGTTGGCGCTTCAGGCCAAAGCCAGTTTATGCGCCCAGGCATTGGATGATTTTGGCCTGCTCTTAGACCAAAGCTGGCAGCTCAAAAAACAGTTAGCCAGCAAAATTAGCAATAACACGATTGATGATTTGTATAACGCAGCCCGCAAAGCAGGCGCGCTCGGTGGCAAAATTACAGGGGCTGGGGGGGGTGGTTTTTTGTTGCTCTATTGTCCCCCGGCCAAACAAGATGATGTACGCGCCGCCCTCTCAAACTTGACCGAGTTATCGTTTAACTTGGAACGCGATGGCTCAAAAGTGATCTTTAACTACCGCCGTTGGTAGCCAATGGTGGCGGGTGGCAACCGGCCACTTTGCAAATGTCAAAGGGACATTCGATGAATTATTACAAACAGTATGTTGTGGACATCAAACAGACACTGGATGGCTTACCGTGGGAATCGATTCACCAGGTCGTTCATCTCCTTCACCAGGCAAGGTTGGCAGGCAAACAGGTTTTTGTGATGGGCAATGGCGGCAGCGCATCGACCGCCTCACATATGGCCTGTGATCTGAATAAAAATACAGTCGCCCCCAATCATCCGCGCTTTCGGGTGATGGCGCTCACCGATAGCATGGCGCTCTTTTCGGCCTGTGCCAATGATTTCAGTTATGAAGATGTCTTTGCCGAACAGCTGGAAAACTTCGTGCGCGAAGGTGACATTGTGGTGGCGATTTCGGCCAGCGGCAATTCACCCAATGTGCTAAAAGCCGTCAAACTAGCGCGCGCCCACAAAGCGATCACGATTGGTTGGAGTGGCTACGACGGCGGCAAGCTGGCCGGGCTTGTCGATTTTCCGGTGGTCATCCACAGCCAATCGATTGAACAGATCGAAGATATTCATCTGATGTTAGAACATATGATTACGGTGGCACTACGCGACAAGGCAACCGAGCAGGTTGCGATCAACGGTGATTACATCTTTGGCCGACAACGTGTAGAAGCCTTCTGAAGTGAAAGC
>JBBQBY010000019.1:0-28127 GCA_038318235.1 Caldilineales bacterium | reverse complement strand
GGGCCTGATCTATGGCGCGATTTGGTTGTCTTTCCAGCGACAGATTTTCGCTTTGCACGGCCAGAGTTCTATCCCAGTTTGTGGCCGGTTGGCTTGGGCGCTGAATCGTTAGTCCAGCAGTTGGAAAATATCTGCACCTACCTGATTTTTGCACTGCCATTCGCCTGCCAATGTCTGGGTTTGGTGACCATCGGTTTAGCCATAAAAAGCCGGGAACCTGTCTATGCGGCGATTGGTGTCACGTTGTGGGTGGGCTTTCTGCTGCATTATAGGGCGGCCCATATTCAGATTAATACGCACATTATCACGCTGTCTGTCTACGGTGCGGCCCAGGGCGTCATTTTCTATGCCATGCGTGCCAAGCAAGGTCTGGCGCTCCGGTCAAGGTTGATGCATTTACTTGACTTTGGCATCGTGATCGGTTGGTTGCTGGTGTTGATGACCAAGCCACTGTATGTGGGTTGGACCAATTGGCAAACGGCGACGGCTACCATTGAAGTGCCGAAAGTGGCCGGTTTCAACTTGACGCCAGAGGAAGCAAACAATCTGACCGCGCTGACAAACTACGTAGATCGGCATGTGCCACCCGATCAGGCGATCTATATCGGGATGCAGCGGCATGATGTCGTGATCGTCGGCGATATTCTGAGCTATTTCATGCTGGATCGACCCATCGCCACGCGTTATCACGAATTGCATCCGGCCATTACCGATACAGCGCGCGTCCAAAAAGCGATCATCGGTGAACTGCAAAGCAAACAGGTAGCCCTGATTGTGCGTCGGGCGCGCTTTTCTGAGCAGACATTAGAGGCGGCAAAGGTGGATTTTCTAAAACATCTCCCGCATGTCGGCGCAACGGATCTCGATGAATTTATCAAGCAAAATTATCAAGCGGTGCAACAGTTTGGCCCCTATTCAGTCTGGGAACGCAAACATACAGCTATACTGGGTCAAAAAAGCCCCTAAACAGTAGCTGATGCAGTCGCTTGAGGCCAATTTTATAACAGTTTGTATGGTATAGGTAAGGGTAAAAACGTCTATGAGCGCCTATTCTGAGGGGAAGATCTATCAACCGGCTCTTGTTCGGGTGCGCTGGCCGTCACTAACGCTGATCATCCTGCTGGCCGCCAGCCTCATCTATTTGGGTAATGTCTATCGGCAACAGAACGCGATTTTGGATGATGCCTATATTACGTTTCGCTTTGCCGAGCATTTGGCCAATGGCCAGGGTTTGGTCTGGAACGTCGGCGGCGAGCGCGTAGAAGGGTTTACAAGTTTATTCCATGTCGTGCTGTTAGCTGTAGCCATCAAAGTCGGCATCGACCCCCAGCCAGCCAGCATTATGATCGCGATTGGCGCGGTGCTCGGTACGGTTTTATTGATTGTGCAAATTCTGCGGCGGCAATTTGGTCGATTATACCCACCGGCGGCGCTTGTGATTGGGCTCTATCTAAGCGATCAGACTACGGCGTTTCATTCAATCAGTGGTCTGGAGACCCATCTTTTTGTCCTCTTTCTGTGTCTTAGCTATGCCTTAGCCCTCACTTGGCTTACACGGCCAACTTGGCCCAAGGCAAGTGGGCTAGCGCTGGCGATTTTCTGCTCAATCTTGTGTCGCCCCGAAGGGTTGTTGTATGGGGGCGCCCTCTATCTGGTGCTGTTCGTTTATACCGGCTGGCGCATGCGCCACAAACGCCAGGGTATGCGGTCGCCAGCCCTTGCTTTAGTGCTTTCGGTCATCCTGCTGGCAGCGTTGGGCGTCGCCTACGCCACCTGGAAATATCGGTACTTTGGCTATCTGTTACCAAACAGTTTTTATGTGAAGTCGAATCAATTAGGGTTACACGGGCTGCGCGAGGTTGTCAATTACCTCAAAGATGTCGTCACCTGGGTCAGTCCACTTTTGGTTGGTTTTGCCTTTACCATCTCGCCGACCATCTTTATCACGTCGCTCCGCACCCCTGAGCGGGTGGCGAAGATCATGTTGACCCTGCTGCCGCTGGCCGTTGCCTTGCTCTATTACAGCACGATTATTCATGAGGTGGGGGGCGCGCATCGGTTCTCGTATCCAACCTACTTTTACATCATTATCGGTGTGGCTGCCTTTTTCTCCGTGGCGATGAAGCTGAGCCCAGCCCCCCAAGGTGACGCGCGCAAAAACCTGGCAGTTGCCCTGATCTGTTGCGTTGTGCTTGTCACCAGTAACGAGGCATGGAAGATGATTGGCTCGCCCTGGCAGCCAAACCCACCGGATGGTTTTCAACAGTACCATTGGCGAATCGCCCAGGCGTTGCAAGCAACCGGGCTAGCCGAAAAGGCAACCGTATTATGTGATGCCGCTGGTGTGATCCCGTTTGTCAGCCATTTCAACGAGGTTGATCTAGTTGGCCTGACCGACAATGTTTTATCGGGACGGACCGCGCTCACGCCAGCCGAGCGCGAGGCCTATCTGTGGAACCGCAAGCTGGATGTCTATATTGGCTACGAGCCACCAGCCTCGCCCGGCATCAGCCGCCGGGAAGATGACCCGCGGATGCAGAGTGCTTATGTCATCAGTCTGATGGATCCATCACGGTTTACGCTGGTCGGTGATCGGGTTTTTCTGAAAGACCCGATTCTTTTGCATCAGCGCATGGCAGAATTACGTGACCACTGGGCGTGGGTGGGTGAAATAGAATGGCCTGGCCGGCCAGCTTGGGGTCTGAAGAGTTTTGTCTATGTCCGTAAAGATTCTCCATACCGAGAAAAATTAATTTCTGCGCTTAAGCAACTCGTTGCTACAGAACCGGCACACATCACGTTGGAATAGCGATCCAAATTTCAGATAAACGTAATGTCATGGCTTGTGAAAATTTTGGTTCAACCGGATCGCAAGGGGGAAATCGCTCAAATCTTCCAGGAAGCGGCGGCGCAGTTCAGGGACAGACGAAAGACCGTTGCGCCGCTTCCTGGAAGATGATCAACCCCTTGCGATCCCAGTTGAACCAAAATTACCATAAGTTTAATAATTTTCACCTAATCATATCTAGGCGCACAGCCGCGCAAACAGGCTCTTTCTAGCGGATTATATACACATGTTACCGAACAAAACCATACCCATCACTAACCTGGCCTACCGGACAACGGCAACTTGGCTGCTTAAATTATTCATTTGGTCATTAGGTCTGATCTGTTTGGCCTGGGCGCTGCTCGACCCGCGGTTTCGCGATCTAGAAGGCGATGTAACAGGGCTGGTTTGCCTACCAATCACAGCCGGTAGCGCGCTTTTTATGCTGGGTGCGGGGATCAAGAGTCGCTTTAAACAAACAATCGGTTGGCTGGCGCTTGCCCTGATTGGGCAGGCGGTCGCACTGCAATTAATTCATGCCGGACCGGCGCTGGCTTATCAGCATTATCAACCATTCAATCAGCTCACGACGGGTCTATATCCCTGGTTGCTGGCTTATCTGTTCTTACAGTTTGGATTGGTGACGATTGGTCTACGAAAACGCTGGCCACAGATTCGCAATTGGGTATTTACATCCTTTAAGGTCTGGCAGTTTGTTGGGATCGGGTTGATCTTTTTTCTTTCGAGCGCCGCGCTCTCCCGCGATGTTAAATTTTATGTGGGTGAGTTATTGTTCGCCAGTTTTGTGCAATTACTCAACCTTGCCAACATTGTGCTATTGACGTGGACGTTGCCGCCAGAGGCGCTGGCACCTTTGACCCAACGTTTCGAACGATTTTTCGGTCAAATGACTTCGTGGCGGACAAAAAGCCAAGAAAGTCATGTCGAGCAGCACCTTGATTTTTTTATCGGGGTAACGTCACTTTGGGTAGTGGGGCTGACGGCAGTTTTAAGTTATTTTGCCTATGAAGCGCATCCGCACGTCCCGGATGAAGTCATTTATCTTTTTCACGCGCGTTATCTAGCAAAAGGTTTGCTTTCGATCCCGGCGCCAGCCGTAGGCGAAGCCTTTAGCATCTACATGACGCCCTATAAAGCCATCATGTGGTACTCGCCCGTGCCACCCGGTTGGCCAGCCATTTTAGCATTGGGTGTTCTCGGCGGCGCGCCATGGTTAGTAAATCCAGTACTGAGTGGCTTGAGCCTGATCCTTAGCTATGTTTGTATCAAGGAGCTATATGACAGGAATACGGCGCGCATTGCGGTGTTCCTACTCTGTGTTTCGCCCTGGTATATCTTTATGGGCATGAGTTTTATGAGTCATACTTTTACGCTCACCTGCGCCCTGATTGCGCTGACGGGCATGATCTGGGTATGGAAAAGCGGTCAGGCGCGCTGGGCGTGGTTAGCGGGTGGGGCAGTTGGCATGATCAGCTTGATCCGGCCACTGGATGGTCTGCTCGTCGCCATGATTTTGGGGTTGTGGGTGATCAGCATTGGGCGCCGCCGGTTAAAACTTTCAGCACTGGTCGCCTTAGGCTGCGGCATAGTTGTGATCGGTGGATTCGCGCTGCCGTATAACTGGGCGCTTACCGGTAATCCTTTGCTCTTTCCATTAACCGCTTATTACGATCAGTATTTTTGGCGCAATGTGATGTCGCTCGGTTTCGGTCCAGACCGTGGCTTTAATTGGCCGATCGATCCTTTTCCTGGCCATTCTCCATTAGATGCATTAGTTAACGGCGGACTGAATCTCTTCTCGTTAAATATAGAGCTACTGGGTTGGGGTACAGGCTCTCTGCTCTTGGTTGCCTTTGCCTTAGTTTCCAAGTCTATGCGCCGCACTGATTATCTGTTTTTTGCTGTCATACTCGTGAACGCAGGCATGTATAGTCTATTCTGGTATAGCGGTGGACCGGATTTCGGCGCGCGTTATTGGTATCTCATGATCATTCCATTAATTGTCCTCACGGTGCGCAGTATTCAATTTTTAGGCGCCAAATTATTATCTAGCTTTCCTAATCTAGAGCATATAAACACTCGGCTCATGGCGGCCGTCTTGGCATTATCACTGTTGGCATTGGTCAATTATTTCCCTTGGCGTGCCATCGATAAATACCACCATTTTCGGGGGATGCGTCCAGGTATTTCTGAGTTAGCCGAAAAATACAAGTTTGGTCGTAGCTTAGTTTTGATTAGGGGCAATGAAGACGATTATCAATCAACCTGGATTTACAATCCACTAGACTTTAAGGCCGCTGTACCACTCTATGCTTGGGATAAAAAGCCAGAACTGCGGCATGATTTACTAAAAGCTTATGGCGATCGACCGATCTGGATCGTGGACGGGCCGTCAATCACGCAGCGCGGCTTTATCGTTGCCAAAGGGCCATTATCGGCGTCTGAAGTTCAAGCTGCGGAAAACAATTAACGAGCAAAGTAAAGGTCGAGGTGAGATAACCCATGTTTTTTTTAAGCAAAAAATCACGCTTCGCGGTGATGAATTTACTGAGCAGCCAGCGACGTAATCGTGCCATGACGAATCAAGGTTATAAAAACTTGCTGAGTCATATCGTTTCCGTCTATGACTCGCGCCTAATTCGCACCTATTGCAAAATACGGTTTAGCATTATCAATATTAATATCCTCAATATCCTTGCGCTTTCTTTGCGTGGAAAACGCCAGATTTTAGATGTCGGCTGCGGGTTTGGCTTGTTTGGCTGCTACTTTTCAAGTCTATACCCAGACATCTCCTACTACGGGGTAGATCTGGATCAAAAACGCGTCGACATGGCCAACCAAGCGGCCAAACGCCTTGGTCTCAAAAACGCATCATTCCATTGCGTTGATGCACGCGAACTGATGCTCGAAAAACAGTTCGATGCGATTATGATGATCGATCTACTCCATCATATTGACGAGAGTGCGAAACAAAAACTACTGGCCACATGCGCCAGACAATTAGTGAACAATGGCCGGCTTATTATCAAGGATGTTACAACACACCCTTTTTATGAGATATTGTTTACCTGGCTACTAGATGTGATTATGACGCGTGGGCTAGAGATGTGGTACTGGAATGAAGAACAATTTCATACGACTTTAGGCGCCCACTTTGATCGCATAGATACGTTTTCCATCTCAGACTGGATGCCTTATCCGCATATCGTCTATTTGTGCGAAAATTCATCGCCAAATCCCTACTCACCCCAATTAGATGAGGCGGGTTAGGCTATTTTTTGTATGAGTGTAATTAGCCGTCAGGGTATGGGCGGCCACAAGGGCACGCCCCTACCCTGATCAAATCTAACGTTGTCGTATTATTTACGTTATCTTAGGTCCAACTGTTCGTGGTTAGAGGAAGTAGCCAATGACGCGCAAACTTAAACATGCTTTTCCCTATACACTTCCTCTTCCACTGTTATTGATTGGCGCCTTGTTCGCCATCCTGCTGATAAGACCAGGACTGCTTGCCAGCCGGTCACAAGCGGGACCAGCCATCATCACGCTTGATCCCAAGACAACTTACCAAACATTTAAGGATTGGGAAGCGACCGATTACAACGGCAATGTGGGCTTTCCAGAGCTGGGTATTTATGGCTTCAATCTACCGGTCATGAATTTGTATAAAGATCAGTTAGCCGATCTAGCGGTAAATGATTTGGGGATCAATCGTGTCCGTTTAGAAATTTATAGTGGCGATGAAAACACAGCGGATTATTACAGCCCCTTTGTCAACGGTCAGGCGTCATTTGATGAGTGGAAGGCACATCGTCAAAAACCGATTAATGACAATAATGACCCGACGGTTATGAATCCAGATGGATTTTATTTTGCTTTCCTAGATCACAAAGTAGACACGGTTGTATTGCCGCTGAAACAACAGCTAGAGGCGAAGGGCGAGCGGCTGTATATCAACCTGAATTATGTCGATTTTGATATTTCTCCCTTCGAGCATAAAGACAACTCGGCTGAATATGCGGAGTTTATCCTGGCCGCCTTTCAGCATCTGCACAGTAAATACGGCTGGACGCCAGATGCGCTGGAAGTCGTTCTGGAGCCCAATAATGGGAATTGGTCACCCACGCAAGTTGGCAATGCATTGGTCGCTGCGGCCAACCGCTTAAAAGAAAACGGTTATACGCCAGATTTTATTGCGCCTTCGCATGCGTTCTTGGGCATCGAATTTTTCGATGAGATGGTGCAGCAGGTGCCGGCTGTCTTAGATCATCTGACTGAGTTCTCCTATCACTGTTACAATAATTGTTCTGACGATGCCAATCTGCGCGCGGTTAGCGCGCGGGGCACGCGCTATGAGATCAGGACAGCGCAGCTCGAACACATTGGTCACACCTATCTCGATCTGCACCGTGATCTCAAGTTGGCCAACGTCTCGGCCTGGGCACAATATACCCTGGCCGGCATATTTACGGGCAGCGAGCCCAACGATGATGGGAGCACGTATTTCTGGACGGATATTAACGATCTTACTCATCCACTGGTATCTATGGCTAAGCGAACTAAATTCTTGCGCCAGTACATGAAATTTATCAAACGTGGCGCGCTGCGCATCCAGGCCGATACGACGGATAACAGCTTTGATCCCGTGGCTTTCATCAACACCGACGGCAAATACGTAGTGGTGATCAAGGCCAGCGGCGGTGGCGCAATCTCAGTGCAAGCTCTACCTGGCGGTACATACGGCATCAAATATACGACCGACCAGAATTGTAATGGTGTTGACCCGCTTGACTATGATGTCAATTTGCCAGATGTGACGATCAATCCCGGCGATCCGTTGAATACTAGCATGCCCGCCTGCGGCGTGATTACGGTGTACGCCAAGACGATAGCGCAACCTCAACCGACGCCAACTCAACCAACGCCCCCGCAACCAACGCCGCCTGCTTCAGTAAGTATCACTGGACCAACGATTGGTAAAAAAAATATTGTCTATACGTTTACAGCAACTGTCAACCCAGCTGCGGCAACAACGCCGCTTACTTTTCACTGGCAAGCCAGCCAACAAGCGCCCGTTGAGCACAGCGGTAGCCTGAGTGATACGATTAGTTTTACCTGGGGCATCACCGGCATACAAACGGTCACAGTCACGGCCACGAACGCAGGCGGAACAGTCACAGACAGCCATGTCGTTGCCATTAGCCCCGAGGCCAGCGTTTTGCAGTTTAGTGCAGCTAACTATAGCGTCGGCGAAGGGGATGTCAATGCCACCAGTAGCGCAGAACAAGCCGGCAGGGCTAATCACACGGCGGCCGTGATCGCCTGTGCGGATCGTCAAGCAGTCGCAAAGCATGGCAACGCGAATATCACCGTAAAGCGCATTGGTGACACCACTGGCACAGTAACAGTCGCCTATACCACGCGTGATGGCACGGCTACTGCGGATAAAGATTATCTGCCGACAGCAGGAATATTGACCTTTGCCGATGACGTGCAAAGTCAGGATTTCACTGTCTCTATCCTAGCGGATAGGCGAGTGGAAGGCCAAGAGTCTGTTGCGCTCACTTTAAGCGACCCTAGCGGCGGGGCGATCTTGGGTGTCCCCGATACGGCAACTTTAGTGATCCTGGATGATGACCGTTACTTCAACCATCTACCTCTAATTCTCCACAACCCCTAGCTACCTGACCGGTGGCCTTTCTGACCAACAATCAGCCTTAGTGAAAAGCTGTCAGGAAATTGTAACGCTTTATCACGGAAATAGATGCTAGCATAGGCAAGCAAGACAAGTTACTCCTGTTCGACAAATAGATGTTCACCATAGAGGCCCACCCACTTGATATGGGCTTCATGCTGCTTTGCTAGATAGTAAGGCTGAGTCAAGTCTCGAAAAGACAATTCAGTCGGGTAATAGCAGATTTGTCCACCGTCGCTGGCATTTAACGCTCAAAACAGGCGAGCGAAAAAAATTTAACTATACGCTATAAGGTTAGAAATGCACATTGGTGTTGATGCAACAGGCTGGCAAAACAAGCGCGGTTATGGTCGCCATATGCGGGCTTTGTTAGGTGCCTTAGTTGCGCTAGATCTAGAGAATCATTACACCTTTTTGATGGATTCAACCGAAGCCGTCGAGACCGTGCCGGCTGCGGCCAAAGTCGTGCTGGTGCATGCTTCCACCCCCACTGCGCTGGCTGCTTCTGCGCAAGGCAATCGTTCGGTGGGCGACATGTTAGCGATGAGCCGGGCCATGTCTAAGCCAGGGTTTGATCTGCTGATATTTCCTACCGTCTATAGCTTTGTACCTGTGGCAAGCCGGGCTAAAAAATTGGTCATGATTCACGATGTCATCGCCGAAAAGTATCCACAATTGACGATGCCTAGCCGTATGGCCCAACTTTTTTGGCATACGAAAGTTGCCCTAGGCCGTTGGCAGGCAGATGCAATTGTGACGGTTTCGGCCTATGCCCGCCAAACCATCGCCGAACATTTTAAGCTGAATCCGGCCAAGATCCTGGTGGTGGGCGAGGCCAGTGATCCAGTTTTTCGGGTGCTGCCGGCGGCGCAAGTTACACCAGCATTGACAAGCCTAGGCATCGCGCAAGGCCAACGTTACATTGTGTATGTGGGCGGTTTTGCGCCGCATAAAAACCTGGCGATGGCCGTGTCCGTCTTTGCCCAGCTAGCCGCGCAGCCAGAGTTTCGTGATGTGGATTTGGTGATGGTTGGTGAGTATAAAAAGGAGGTTTTTCACAGCTGCTTTGGCGCAATCAAAGCCCAGATCGAAGCGCTTGGCATTAGTAAACGCGTCATTTTCACAGGTTATCTACCCGACGAACAACTGGTTGTTTTGCTAAATTTGGCGACTGTCTTGGTGCTGCCTTCGTTCTTGGAAGGGTTTGGTTTGCCAGCCGTGGAGGCCGCCGCCGCTGGTTGCCCAGTGATCGCCACAACCCATAGTCCATTGCCCGAGTTGCTTGGGTCTGCTGGCCTCTATGTTGATCCCATCCAGCCTGAGGCGTGGCGCCAGGCCCTCACGCAAGTATTAGCTTCAGACAGCTTACGCCAAACTATGCAGACGGCGGGGCTAGCGGCAACCGCGAAGTTAACCTGGGCGGCGGCGGCGCGGCAGATGCTTGGTGTGATCGAAGGACTAGCGACCAGATGAGTCGACCGCTTAATTTTCTGCACCTCACTACGTTTTATCCTCCCTACAGTTTTGGCGGGGATGCCATGTATATTTATCGGTTAGCGCATGCGCTGGGCGATGCTGGGCATACGGTTGATGTCGTGCATTGTATGGATGCCTATCATCTTTTGCACCCAACTGAGCCTGAGCTAACCTTTGCGGCGCATCAGAATGTGACCACGCACGGCTTGCGCAGCGGTTATGGTCGGCTTTCGCCGCTGCTCACCCAGCAGACTGGCCGCCCGTATCTGAAACTGGGCCACATCCAAGAAATTTTGAATAGCAAGCGCTACGATGTCATCCATTATCACAATATTTCGTTATTAGGCCCGAAAATTTTAGCGCTTACACCCGAGCAAGGCCCGGTGGTTAAGCTGTACACCACCCACGAACACTGGTTGATTTGCCCTACTCATGTGCTATGGAAATTCAATAGCCATGCTTGCCAAAAGCCAGAATGTTTGCGTTGCACTTTAATGGCCAAGAAACCGCCCCAACTCTGGCGCTATAGTGGCTTGCTCGCCAAGGCCAGCGCCCATGTTGATCAGTTTGTCTCGCCGAGCCGCTTCACGGCGGCCATGCATGCTGAACGAGGATTTGCTCAACCAGTGGCGCATTTACCTTACTTTATGGAGCGCACCGATCAAGATTGGCAAAGCCCTGGCCCGCGCCCGCACGCGCGCCCTTACTTTCTTTTCGTTGGCCGGTTGGAGGTGATCAAAGGCCTCCAGACCCTGATCGATACTTGGCAGCAGGTGACTGATTTCGATCTTTTAGTGGCTGGGACGGGCAATTATGGCCAGGCATTGCGGGCGCAGGCCGCCACCAACCCACGGATTAAATTTCTGGGGGCGCTGACCCAGCACGAACTGCGGGCGCGCTACTTTCATGCTGTGGCCTGCATCGTGCCATCGATTACCTATGAAACTTTTGGCATGATCATCATCGAAGCCTTTGCGCGCAAGACGCCGGTGATTGTCCGTGACCTGGGGGCATTGCCAGAGCTTGTTCATGACAGTGGTGGCGGCTTCGTCTATAGCACAGAAACAGAATTGCTCACGGCGATTAATCGTCTGGCAACGTCAACCGAACTACGCGACAAACTGGGCGAGCAAGGCTACGGCGCTTTTGTCAAATGGTGGTCTAAAGAGGCCCACATGGCACTTTACTTCGACTTTTTGCACAAGGCTGCCCGCAATAAATTCGGCCTTGTGCCCTGGGAAACAGAGACACAGTGACAATCGTTTACCATCCCTATCCTTTCAATGGAAAGCCGGTGTAGCATCATGCAATCTACGCAGCCCCCTTTAGTAGGTAAACCTGAATCTATGCTTCAACGTCGCTCGCGCTTATCCTACTTTGTCTCACCACAAAGTTTACTCCTGCTGATGATGATGTTGCTTCAATTGGTTTGGCTGGCGAGTATCTGGCTGAGTGGCGCATCGACCAATTGGCTGCGGCTGACGATCATCGCGGTCTACACGATCGCGGTCGGCATCATTGTCAAGGCCCTACCTGCTGAGTTTTGGCATAAGGTTAGACAGGTAAAGGTCTACCTGATTGGGCATGAAAAGCACCTACTATTAATCCTCTGTGGATTTACCTTATGCATTGGTGTTATCTATGCCCACTATCAGCGGCTCTGGCCTTATGACGAAGAAAACAGCTTCAAAGCGGCCACGATTCTGGCGACAGAGGGAGTCCGACCATTTTTTGCCCAATATGCAAAAATCGATTGGCTTGGTCGCTGGCATCCACCACTAACGCCGGTGTTATACGGCTTTGCTTTGCGCCTCTTTGGCGTGAAGCTCTTTGTGATGCGGCTCGTTACTTTAGCATTGGCGATGATGACTGTAATCATCACCTACTTGATTGGTCGTCAGCTTTATGATCGTGAGACGGGTCTGATGGGCGCCTTTTTGCTACTCTCATTTCCACTCTTTCTGCGCCAGGGCACAGTCGCCATGACCGATGTCCCAGTAACATTTTTTTTCGCACTGACCATGCTTTTAGTCTTTTATTTAGTGCAAAAGCCAAGGTATTGGCTGGCCGTTGTGACAGGATTGTGCCTTGGTGCTGGTTTCTTAACCAAATATACGATGGTGTTTATTGGTCCAGTGCTCCTCAGCTATTTGGTCGTTAACGCACAGTTTAGGCGTGCGCTACTCTACTTAACGGTTGTTGGTCTTGTCGCCGGCATTGTAATGGTCGGCTGGCTGTTCTATGCCTATCAACTTGGCGTTCTGGCGCACCAACAGACCAATATTGTAACGGAATTTGAGCCCGCCTATTTTCTGACAACGCTTGACGGCCTAAAGTGGTTGGTCGATTCGATCATGACGAAATTTACTTCTGCGCTGGGGGTATACAATCTACCGCCGATCGCGGTGGGGTTGTGGTATCTGGCTCGGCAGCGGCGCCAAGCGGACCTTTTGATTTTGTTATGGTCGAGCATAATTTCAATCATCTTAATCTTCACGCTGCCGGACCACAGATATTTTATGCCAACTTTCCCGGCCATTGCCCTGATCATGGCCCAAGGGTTAAAAAGGCTTTCCAGTGTTACAGAGGCCACCACAGAGGCCACAGTTGTGCTGGCTTTACTCTATTGTGGTGGCGCGCTGTATCTATTCGTTGATTGGTTTCGCGCAGCAGATTTATTTGTCCATTAGAGCGTATCTGAAATAACTGTTCAAAGCGATAGGTAGATAAGTAAACAGGTAGACAGAGCGGCTGTCTATACCCTTGCGATTAGCTGCGCCCATGTCACATTGGTGGGCTATGGCGCAGTCTGAACTTTATAGAATTAGCGAGTAGAGATTCAACATGCAGACAAGTGAAGCACCTACAAACGAGAAACAAGTTGTCGTGATCGGTGGCGGACCAGCCGGATTAACGGCTGCGCATGAATTAGCCACCAAATATAATCTTCGTTCGATTGTCTTGGAGAAACTCGATAAAGTAGGCGGGATCGCCCGCACCGAAAATTACAAGGGCTATTATTTCGACATGGGTGGCCATCGGTTTTTCACCAAGTCGAAAGAGGTAAACGCGTTTTGGCACGATGTATTAGGCGATGAATTCCTGCGCCGTCCCCGTCTATCAAGAATTTACTACAATGGCAAGTTTTTCCATTATCCACTAAAGCTGATCAATACGCTGATCTCACTGGGTTTTTATGAAAGCGTGATGATTCTCTTCAGTTATCTTCGCTGGCAGCTCTTCCCTTTTCGGGATGAGGAGACCTATGAACAATGGGTGACGAACCGTTTTGGCCGGCGGCTATTCCAGACCTTTTTCAAGACATATACAGAAAAAGTTTGGGGGATCTCTACATCCGAATTGAAGGGGGAATGGGCGGCACAACGGATCAAGAATCTTTCGCTTAAATCGGCTGTAGTTAGTATGTTTGTCAACCCTAAAACCGACATTACTTCGCTGATCGAAGAATTTGACTATCCGCGCCAAGGGCCCGGTATGATGTGGCAGGCGGTCCAAACCCAGATCAATGCAAGTGGGGGCCGGGTGCAGTTAAACAGTGATGTCGTCAAGATCTACCGCGAATGCAATCGAATCACAGGGATTGTGGTGAATTGCAATGGTCAAGAAGAGACAATCACTGGAACAGATTTTATTTCCAGCATGCCGGTTACGCAGTTCATCAAACAGCTTGAACCGCCGCCGCCACCCGCGATTTTGGCAGCCGCCAATCAGCTCAAATATCGGGACTTCCTGACTGTCTGTCTGATCGTGAATAAGGTAGATCTCTTTCCTGATAATTGGATTTACATCCACGAACCAACCGTCCAGGTGGGGCGGATCCAGAACTTCAAGAACTGGAGTCCGCACATGGTGCCTTGCCCCGATAAAACCAGCTTGGGCATGGAATACTTCTGCAATGAAGGAGACGAACTATGGTCGATGGACAATCAAGCGTTGATCGAGTTGGGCCGGCGCGAGATTGCGAAGATCGGCCTGGCAAGTTACGCCGATGTGGAAGATGGTTGTGTGTTTCGCGTGCCAAAATCCTATCCGGTCTACGATTCAGATTACCGCCAACATTTGGCTGTGCTCCGAGAATATGTGGAAGGGCTGGAGAACTTTCAAACGATCGGGCGTAACGGCCTCCATCGGTATAACAATCAAGATCATGCGATGCTGACCGGCATGTTGGCCGTGCGCAACATCATGCTGGGCGAAAAGAATAATTTATGGGTTGTCAATGCCGAGCAAGAATACCACGAGGAGATCCGTGAACAAGATAATGTAGTCTTGAAAGCTTCGCCGGAAGCACTGCGTGAAGCACTCGCCCAAGTATTTGCAAAGTTAGATCCACTTGCCTATGGCACGGCCCTGGGCCTGCCCACTGGACTGGTCTTATTTCTGGCCACTTTGTTCCTGAGCCTCAGTGGTGGCGAGGTCGTTGGTCCGCACTTAGGTTTACTAGACAATTATTTTCCAGGCTATACGGTGACAATGTCGGGCAGTTTCATCGGGTTGCTCTACGGTTTTATTGCAGGTTTTTTGATTGGCTGGACCCTTGCGCTGTTGCGGAATACAGCAACGTTCCTCTACATGGCATTTGTTCAGCGGCGCGCGGAATTAGGGGTCTTGTGGTATATTTTTGACTATCTCTAAAAAGCGCCGTGGCGTACTAAATGGCTCGGCACGAAATCAGGCCATTCAATCGTGCAGAGCCATTGATTGTATGTTTCATTAAGGTAGCTGCTTTTATCGATTTATGTAATCAGACACGAGCCGAAACGGAGCTTCGATTATGACAGATGACCAGAAATCACTCCAACAATTAGTACTCACGCGGCTGGTACGGCTTAACGCCACGATCTATGGGCTTGTGGCTGGCCTTGTGGCTGGGGCAGGGCTTTTTATCGTGACGAACTGGCTTTTGCTAAAAGGTGGCCCGATGGGGCCGGAGGGCGAGCCCATTATCGGTCCTAACCTTTTTTTGCTAAGTCAATTTTTTATTGGGTACCGCATCTCATTTGTCGGCAGCCTGATCGGTTTTGCCTATGCTTTTGTCACGGCCTTCATTATTGGCTACTTGATTGCTAAAATTTATAACACAATTGTAGACTTCAGACAGAAATGAGCCAACCTCAGGTTCCGATCCTAATGTATCATGCACTTGATGCGCGATCTTCCCTGATTGCGCTCACACCCAAGGCTTTTGCGTGGCAGATGCAATGGCTCTATATGAATGGCTTCCAGACGATTTCACTTGCTCAGCTCGCGGCAGCGCTGTCTCATACAACCAGACTACCGCCTAAGTCAGTCGTGCTTACATTTGACGATGGATTTGCGTCCACCTATCAGGTTGCCTTTCCCATTATGGCCCGTTATGGATTTACTGCCACTGTCTTTCTGGTAAGTGGATATTGTGGTCGCCATAATGACTGGCCGGATCAGCCAATTGCGGTGCCACAGCTCCCGCTACTGACCTGGGATCAGGTGCGCGAAATGGATCGTTATGGGGTTGAATTCGGTGGGCACACGATCCACCACCCTTGGTTGGACAAACTCAAGGACGACGATCTGGCCGACGAGGTAGTTGGTTCAAAACAAGCCATAGAGGAACAACTAGGTCATGCCATTACTTGTTTTGCCTATCCCTACGGTCGCTATAATTCAGCGGTTGTAAAAGCGGTTGGCCAAACCTATCGTACCGCATGCACCACACGGTTGGGCTTCGTGGATGCGCAAAGTAATCGATTGCTGCTAGCCCGAATTGAGATGCTCTATATCGGGCATCCCTGGATCTTCCAACAGTTACCAACCTCACTTTTCCCGCTCTACCTAGATTTTCGGCGCCTATTACGCACCACAGCCAACACAATGCTAGGGCGAGCCTGGAAATGAATAGGCCCCCTTCGTTTACTGAGCTAAATAGCCCGCTCGCCACTCCTGTGATCGCTCAAGCTTGTAGAGCCGATGCGCCCGCGCGCTAATTGGCGCTAAGCCTGTAAATTCCCCATAGCTGTACAAATATCTGATCGAGTAGTGCGGAGCATGGTAGCCTGTGGGCCACCATGCTCCGCACTCAAATTTTGTCAGAAAATTGAAACATCTTTTTATGAAATAGTAATATAAAATAGTCCTTAAGAGCTAAATAATCCCCAGAGCTACAAAAAACGCTTAATCGATCAATGCAAAGGAGTAGTATGACGCGAGAGCAGGCGCAAAGCCTGGTAGAGCAACTGAACGACGCCCATCAGCTGTTGGCCAATACAATTACGTCCCTTATGGTTGCGTTGGAAATCTTCGATCAGTTACCCTCTGAGGATAAGGTTTGGCTTCAGGTGTACTGGCAGCAGCAGCAGTTGTCAGCCCTTCATCACTTGAGTACGCCATTGGACGGAAATCCGTCGCTTTTCTTATTACGTCAGATTTAAAAGGACAGCGCCAACGCCTTATCGGGTCTTGCGCCGCCGCAACAGGCACGAATATAAAAGTTCTATATCAAAGCGTGCGCTGGCCTGCACATGGCTAGCGCTACGGTAGTGGATGCTTTTTAATTTAGTTCTTGGACTGAAAAGAAGGAGCCTTTATGGAACAGAATAATATTAAGTTGGTTTCTATTATTTGTCCGGAATGTTATGGCGTACTTCAAGTTGCAAGTAATAAATTTTATAAATGTTCGATGGGACATGAGCATACCTTATTGGAGTTGATTGCTAAGCATAATAAAAAAATTGACGAGTTCTTGTGGACGGTGGATCGACTGATTGACGAACGTACAACGCTGATTATGCTGCTGGCCCAACAAGAACCAGCTTTAAGTAACTTATTCGCACATCAAGCCATTAGTGCCAGCCCAGCAGCGGCAATTACTGGCCAACTCGTGTAGGATTACAAGTAGCTCGGCTTTCTTCTGCCTAAAATCCCCAACCACCGAGACCAGAGCTAGAGCAAGTGATGCAAAGTGTAGCGCATATTCTTATCGTGGATGATGATCTAACCAGCCAGACACTGTTGCGGTTAGCGCTCCAGCAGGCAGGCTATATTGTACAGGTCGTTGGCACGGGGCGGGCAGCGCTTGGCATATACACCTCGTTCGACCTCATACTGTTGGATGTCCTACTTCCAGACATGGACGGCTTTGCGCTCTGCGCCGAGCTGCGCAAGCGTAGCCAAGTGGCAATTGTGATGCTCACAGGGTTAAACAGCGCCCAGGACATTATCTATGGGCTCAACTTGGGGGCAGATGACTACATCGTTAAACCTTACCGCATGCGTGAAGTGGCTGTACGCCTGCGCGCTGTTTTGCGACGTTGTACTTGGAAGCAGATCAGGGACTCCGCCACCTGATGCGCCATCCTTATTTTACACAGTATATTGGGGAGCTGTGCTCGACTTTGGCGGCATGCAAACGTGTGATCAACTGATCTGGATGGTTGAACGAGGTCGACAACGCTTGGTCAACATGACAGCCGGTGCAACTCTCGCTTCGGCCGGCGGCGCGGACAGGCCAGCAGGTTGCGTGCCGGGCAGCATGAAGTCGAGCAAGCTCGTGTTGATCACGGAGTGGGGGGCTTTGCCCCATGGCTGCGTTGCCTTGGTGACCTGCATCGGGGTTGTCCGCCCCAGCCGCGCCCGCCACCGCCGCTAGCGCCGCCCCCATCCGCTGTGTGGCCCGCGCCGCAACGAGCAATGCTTTGTGCGCCTGGGTTGTCGGTTCGTCCTGATGCGGGTTGCGGATCGTTGGTGCTTCGACCGGTACAGCCGCCAGGGTTGGTTGGGGTATACCAAGCAGCAGCATACCGCTCAGTAACACGATGCCCAGCACGCCTGCCGTTGCCACACTGGCAAGAACCCAGGGACGTTGAACCGGAAATCAGCTTTTCCCAAGCGCGCCAATCGATGCCAATTGGCATTGAGCGCGCCGGATTAAGTGTTTTATCATCGGAATGCCCTCAGAGCCTGTTTGAAAATTCAGGCCCTCCCTAGCGTCTCACCACTGGCAGATAGAGATGTTTAATCTCGGCTGCCTTGATTACGTTAATCGTCACCGTCGCCTGGTTCGACTTTTGCACACCTGTCTGCAAACTGTAGATAAAACGATAAGCGCCTGTGAAGCCGGGTGCTGGCGTGTAGGTGAACGAGCCATCGGGATTGAGTTGGAGCTGACCAGCATCACTGGCGCCGACCTGTTGCAGCGCGACTTGGATCGACTCGCCTTGTGAAAAGTTATCATTGAGCAGCACACCAGGCGCAGTGACCGTCAACGGTGTGTCGCTAGCCACCAGATAACCATCATCCACAGCCCGCGGTGTACCTGGCGCTGGTGTGGCTTCGGGGGAGGGCGTTGCCTCCGGCGTCGGTGAAGGCGAGGGCGACGGCGTTGGTGTAGGTGGTGGGTTGGCGACAAACTCGTAGGCACCGATGTCGAAGCCGGCGCCGGACGGGCGGCTGACGCCGGCGCTATCCTCGGTCACATCGACCGGTAGCCCGGCATCGATCGCCGGTGAAGTGGCTTGCAGGTGCAGATCGCCGTTGGCTAAATCGACAAACTGCGGGTCGGCGCTGATTGCCGTGGCCGCATCGCCCACGGGCGCGCTGTGCCAAAAGAGATTGTGGCTGATCACGACCGGTCTGCCTGGTTGGTTGGCGGCGACGCTGGTGCTGATGTTGGCGAAGATCGTGTTATACAGCGTAATGGTCATCGCCGAGTCTGTTGCTAGCTTTGCCTGCCTATCGGCCGCGACCAGGGCCGGTTCGTAGAACAGGATCGCCTTCCCGTTGGTGAGTGTCTGGTTCGCGAAGGTGTTGTGGAGCACTTCTACGGGTTGTTCATTGCCGAGCGTCACCACCGCACCATCGAGCGTGCCAGGCTGATTGTTCAGCCACACATTGTTGACCAAACGGCTGGGCAGCTTGTTGACATCTACGTTAATGCCGCTGGCGAAGGGTGCGTGATTACCCACAAACGTGCTGTTGCGGATATCGAAACCGCCGTTGGTCACCAGGATGGCATTGCTGTCGCCCGGCGCGCCCGTGCCGACAAATTGACTGTGGTTAATCGCTAGCCAGCTTTGATAGGTGTCAACAACGGCAGTTCTACCGTCGTTATCCATCAGGCCGTTGTCCTCAAAGCGGCTATGGCTGATCTCTACCGTATAGTTCTCTGCATAGAGGGCCGAGCCTTGTCCGCTACAGATGTTCTTTTGGATCGACACATGATCCAGCAGCGCGACGGCGGGCGGGAAGTACTGCGTGTAGAGATCAACGGCGCAGGTCTTGCCGTCAATCGTCTGCCCGCGATTGATCAAGGTCAGATTGGTCAGTTGGAGCGTGGCATTGCGGGCACGCAGCACACGCAGAATGACCGGCGTGTCGTTGCGATAATTGATGGTAGCGCCGTTGCCATCGATCTGCAAGGCGTCGGTGATAATCGGCAAGCCGTCGCCGTTTTCTAGCTTGTGGGTATAGGTGTAGACACAGCCAGCAGGCAGCACAATCCGCTCGCGACCAGGGCGGATGTTGGCCGCGTTGATGGCCTGGCGCAAGGCATTGAGCGCCACGGGGTCGCCGCTGTTGCAATTTTCCAGCTTGGACACAAAATCCTCCGGCACCTCACCGTTGTCAAACTCATAGGCGCCGATGTCGGCGACGCCGTGCTGCGGGCGGTGGATGCCCTGGGCGTCAAGCGCAACCGTGCTGCCCGTGGCGTTATCCACCGCTGGTGAGTCAGCCGCCAGCCGGTAATCCTTGAGCAACGGCCGGACAAATTTGGGGTCTTCGCTGATGTTGTCGCTGCCCGTCAGGTTGACTTCGTCCTGCCCGTTGCCAAAGTAGAGATTGCGGCTGGCGTTGACCTGGGCTTGCGCCCGATCCAAGCCAACGGCATGGTTGACGATGATGTTATACTGCGCCGTCACCTCGCCCGCATGGATGCTCACGGCCACTTCTGCCTGCTTACCCGACTGGACAAAGGTGTTGTGGCGCAATTCCACACTGCCGCCGCCAAATTGGTCGCAAGGCGCGCAGAGTGCCGGTTGCTTGGGAAACCCATCGGTGAAGTTGTCGAGCCACAAATTATTCGTAATCCCACTCTGACCATGCTGCTGACCCAGAAAGAGCACTGTGCCTGCCAGTGGCGCATGGTTAGCTTCAAAGACGTTGCGGTCAAGCAACACCGTGGCCGCGGCATAGATCGCCCCACCATGCTGCGCCTTCGCCTGGTTATCGAGCAAACTGGAGTGGGTGATCGTAAGCGGGTGGAGCGTCGTGATCGCGCCGCCGCTGAGGCCAGCTACATTCTGGCGCAGCGAACTATCGCGCAGGGTGATCGGCGCCTCGCCATAGATCGCCCCCCTAGTAGCGTGGCGCTGTTGCTGTAGAAATCGCTGCCGCTGATCTCAACCGGCGCCCAGGCGTTGATCGCGCCCCCATCGCTCCCGGCGCGGTTGTTGCTGAAGAAACTGTCTTGAATCCGCGCCGGTCCCCCACGCGCGTCCAAAGCGATGGCGCCGCCATATTGCGGGGCGCTGTTCTGCCGAAAGGTGCTTTGGGTGATCGTCAACTGCCCTTGCGCATAGATCGCCCCGCCCAACTTTTGTGTGGCCTCGTTGCTCCCAAAATCCCCATCAGTGATCATGAGATCGCCCAGCGCGGCTATGCCACCGCCAACGGGCGCCTTGCCATAAGCGACCTGTGACCCCTGTAGAGTCAGCATTGTTCCCGATTCGGCGAGCACCGCCCCACCCCAATTGGCGCCGGTGAGGGTGCCGCCATCGAGCCGGAGGTTGTGCAAGGTTAGGTTGGCTTTCGTGTGCAGCACGCGCAATGACATCGCATTGGCAGCGGCGCCGATGATGGCGCTGTTGCCCTCAATGGTCAAGGGGCTGCTGATCACCGGCAGGGCATCAATCCCATTCCCGACCAGCGGCTTGTCAAACAAATAAGCGCAACTTGTTGTCAGCACAATCGTGTCGCTGATCGCGGTGCTGTTGGCGGTGTTGATCGCGTCGATCAGCCATTGCCGGTTGACGGCGATATTCCCATTACAGGCCAGCGTGATCGTCTCGGCGCGGGCGGCGCGGCTGAAAGCGAAGGTAAAGAGGGTTAGCAGGAGCAGCGCGAGGCCGGGTGTCCACAAGCGATGGCTTGCCCGCGGTTGGCGCGGCCGATGCCCGGCGCAAGCCTGTAATGCCAAAGTTGATTGCGTTAATGAGTTAAGTAACATTTTTTTTGATCCTATCGTATCCCCACGGGATGTTCATCTGGTGCTGCGTAAAACGTAATATATTTAATTTAACGTCACAACCGTTTTCTATTTTTCCCCCAGCCACGCGATCAACCGCGGTGTCTGGCGGCGCTCGGTGCGCTAGATTTTACAAAAGTAGTCAAGCTGGCTCGACGGCCACCACACTTTTGGTCTGGGGCACAATGTAGACGCAATATTCCGTGCCCGCGCGAATATGCCGCGGGAAAATCGGCAGGCGGAAGGATCGACCAGCGATGTTGGCATAAAAGGCTTTTGAACGGCGACTCACCCGAATGACACCGCGCACACACGCTACCCGATCATCGGCTACGGACGCGCGTGTTTGCCGGAAATAGTGAATCCCGATGATCAACAAGGCTGCCAACATGCCACTGCCAAGCATCCACTGGATCGGGGCGAGTGGTCTTTCCGCCACCGCATACAGAATGGCGATGAGCAGGAAACCAAACAAAAATGCGACAGCAATACTCACAGTGCCGCTCCACAAAAGCTTGCGCCGCTGGATAACACCGAGTCGGCCTACACGGTTTGCGACGAGATCTTCGGTCGAAATGCGAAAGGCTTGCAATAATTCATTAAGATGGTTCATATTTTCCCTGTAAGTTCTGATGTGGCGCTTGCTCATCCCGCTCCACATTGCCATTTTCTATGCGGATGACCACTTAATCCCCACCCGCCTGAGCCGGTTGCACCATCGCCATTGCGGCTTGCGTTGTCCTGTCTATTTTGTGCCAACCGGTCGGCTTCAACACCTGCCACATGATCTTTGGATGAAAGAGCGATGTCGGCGGTTTGAGCATATTTTGCACATAAAGGAACGCCTCGGCGACCGTTGCGCTGTACGGCATGGTGGCGAGGACACGATCCAGATAATGCTGTACCATACGCGTCATTGGGTGGGTCATTGGGTCGGACGCTTGACCGCCTGTGGTCCTCGGCCAACGGACATCTTGACCGGTTGCCAGTTGCCAGGGACCAGCAGCGACAACGGCCAATGCTTTCTGAAAGCGTTGCGCCAGCCCCTGCAAAGATTGCCCGCTTTGTTGGCGCAGACAAGCATCCAACGTCTGGCTCGCCATGGCCGCGGTGCTCATTCCTTGTCCATAAACCGGGTTGAAGGCATAGACCGCGTCACCCGTCACCAAGAAGTTTTCCAGATAGCGGGGCAACTTTTCGTAATAACGCATGCGGTTCTCCACACGACGATAGCCATACGGAGCGGTCAAGGGCTCGGCCTGCTTGATCGCCTCATAGAAGCGTGGCGTGCGCAGGCTGCGGGCAAACGCCATAAACTCCGTTTCATCGGTCGGCGGATAATCACCGTTCATGCCAATCAAACAGACCTGCCAGCGATCCCCTTCCATGGGCAGAATGACGGCCCCGCGCGGGCTGTGCGGGTACATCGCCATGACATAGAGCGACTTCCAAGTGTCGGCAAAGTTGGCTAGTTTGCGATAGATGCGTGTACTGTAGCCGGCAAAGGCGTTGATCGTGGTCTCTTGCGGCGGCGTGTAGCCCAGACCCTCTAGCCACTCTGGCGCGTGCGAGTCACGCCCACTCGCATCCACAACGAGATCGGCCTGTAAGGTGGTTGGCGCAGCCGATAGATCATGCCGGTCGCGCAACTGTATCAGGCGCTTTCCCAGCGCCACGCCGAACAGGGCGAACTGACCCAGGCTATGGACTATGCCCGGCGGATTTTGCAATTGGAGCCGTGGCGTGAAGAGGCCCATCGCCAGTTGATGATATTGTTGGCGCAGAGCGGCCAACGCAGCGCCGCGCTGGCCCAATACGAACTCTGTCGCCAGGCCCTCAGCAGTGAGCTAAACGTCGAACCCGACGCCGCTACCCTCGAACTTGTCACCCGCATCCGCGCCGGCGGCTTTGATAAGAAGGCGGAAAGACAGGAAGAGGGGGAGACAAGGAGACAAGGAGACGTCGCTGCGCTTAGGGAGACAAGGAGACGACTCGACTGAGCTCGCCGAAGTCAAGGAGACACAGGTAAGCCATTTCTATGCTTCCTCTCCCCCTGTCCCCGTGTCTCCCCCTCTCCCTGTCTTTCCCCACAACCTCCCCAGCCAACGCACACCTTTTATCGGGCGCGCGGCGGAACTGGCCGACATTACGCGACTGTTGGTGGAGGAGGACGATTGTCGTTTGCTGACCCTGATTGGGCCGGGCGGGATGGGCAAGACGCGGCTAGCACTCAAGGCAGCCGAACAGATCGTTGCCGCCCCCACTTTACAACAGTGCTTTGCGGATGGTGTCTTCTTGGTGCCGTTAGAAAATGTCGCCGAAGCAAATGGGCTTGCTTCGGCTGTGATTTCGGTGATCTCGGAGGAGAGTGGCTTTCCGCTGCATGTGGATGCACCGCTCCAAGAACAGCTTGTGCATTTCTTGCGCGCCAAGGCCATGCTATTGGTGTTGGATAATTTTGAGCATCTGCTAAAGCACGCCGACTTCTGCTCGATCCTCCTGTCGGCGGCACCCAAGGTAAAGCTGCTGGTCACCGCGCGCGAGGCGCTCGGCTTGCAAGAAGCCTGGTTTTACTCGCTGTTAGGCCTGACCATTCCGAACGATCTGGCGGAACAAAAAGCAGAGCAAGGCGGGGATGATGCCGTTCGTTTATTTGTCCAGTGTGCCCGCAGAACACGCCCAGGCTTTACGCTAGAAGCAGAGCACGCCGCTGTGCTGCGCATTTGCACGCTGGTGGAAGGCATGCCCTTGGGGATCGAGCTGGCCGCGGCCTGGCTCAAGGTGATGAACTGTGAGCAGATTGCGCAGGAAGTCGCGCGCGGGCTGGACTTCTTGACCGCCCGCTACCAAAACATCCCCGCGCGCCACCGCAGTATGCGCGCCGTGATGGAACATTCCTGGGCCTTGCTCGCCGCCAATGAAGGTGAAGCGATTGCTCGTCTTTCCAGCTTTCGTGGCCGCTTTCGTCAAGAAGCTGCTTGCGCGATCACCGGCACTTCGCTCTTGTCGCTGGCAACGCTGGTGGAGAAAGCCCTGGTGCGCCTTACGCCGGACGGTCACTACCAATTGCATGAATTGACCCGCCAATATGCCGAGGAGCAGCTGACCAGCGCAGTCAAAGCTGCTTTGCGTAACGCCCATGCCACCTATTATGCCGACCTGCTCGCTCAGCAAAGGCCGCGCCTATTTACCAGCGCTTATCGACAAGCGTGGGCGATAGTCGCTGGCGAACTGGACAATATTCGCCATGCCTGGGCATGGCTCATTGATGCGGTCGGCGCAGGGCAGCATGAGTTGCCGGTAACCAACCTGCTGCGCCAGATGGCCAGCGTCTTTGCGAATTACCATCTTTTCCACTCACTTTGGCTACCTGGTCAGGCGCTCTTTGACCACGCTTGTCAAGTGGCAGAAGCCACCGGATGGGCGACAAGTGACGATACCTTCGCTGGGCAACATAGCGCACAAGGCACCTTGGTGCATCTCCGGCTGATCACCGGCCTGTTCCACTTTGAACTGGGCCACTACCGGGTCAGCCTGGCGGTGGCGGAACAGGCGTTAGCCGCGTGTCGCGCATTGGGGCTAGAAGATGATTTGCCGCTGGCGTTGCTACTCTATGGCCGCACGCAAATGCGGCGCGGCGCGCATGCCGAGACCGCCGCTGCCCTCCAAGAGGCGTTTGCCCTGGGCAAGCGTTTGGGGTTGCGCCATCCTTGCGCCGAGGCGCTCATCAATCTGGGGATGGACGCCAACAACGAAGGTCTCTACCTTGAGGCGGAAGGCTATCTCCGTCAGGGACTTGCGCTTTGCCAGGAGATCGGCTATCGCCCGTTGGCCGCGCGCGCATTGACCAGCTTGGGCACCTCCTATATACGCCAGCATGACTATCAACAGGCGCGGCCCTACTATGAGCAGGCGCTGGCGATTGCCCAGGAAGAGGGCGACCAGTACATCGTCATGATCAACACCAGCAATTTGGGGAGTGTGCAATATGGTTTCCGCCACTATCCGTTGTCGATAGATTATTAGGCCATTCCAGAAAAATAAGTATACGCGGAGGAGGCGTTCTCTTACGCCGGTGTACTCCTGTAAACGCCGCATTAGAGAATGCTCCCTCCACGGGTATATGGATGATTTATTTTTTGGAATGGCCTTACCAACGTAGCCTGACGATGGCACGCAGCCTGAGCGAGGAGCGGTGGATTGCGGCTAACCTCAATGGCCTGGCCCTCCCCTACCTGGCCATGGGCGAGCTAGCCGCGGCAGAAAGGGCCTTACGCGAGGCGCTTACGGTGGGGCAGCAGAGCGGCAGCACGCCAGACACGCTGGGCAGCATTGATCTCTTGGGGCATCTCTTTGCCCGCCGCGGCCAACTGGAAACCGCGCTCAAGGCGCTGGCCTTTGTCGAGCAGCACCCCGCCACCATGGCGCGCGACCGGCTCTATAATCAGCCCCTGCTCGCCGAGTTGCACAGCGAGTTGACGCCCGTGTTATTGGCGCAGGCCGCCGCCTGGGCCGCCGGTCAATCGTTGGATGACATGGTGCGTTGGTTGCTGCACGGCGAAAGCTTATCCCCCGTGCTCATTTGACCGTCGCGATCCTGAAAACAGAGCTAATGTGTCAAGACAAACAGCGGTAGCGCCACCGCTTGTCTTGGTGGCACTACCGCTGGGATGCCTGATAGAACAGTCTGATGGTGCGTCGTTTAGACCGTACCTGATCTTTTCAAACAGTCTCTTACAAGTTTCTCAGGGAAGTAAGGGAGCCGCTCCAGCTAAGAAGCCCAACAGATGCAGCTCGCTACTTTCGAGGCTATGTATTTAATCCATTTGAGGCTTTCACACGGTTCGATCATCTATTCGGGGATTTTAAGTCGCTGTATTCGTGATGGTTGCTTGCGTCGCGCAAACCGTGTAATTACGGTGCAAGTTCATGGCGTAATGCGAGCAGCAAGGTGATGGCAAGCAGCGCAAAAAGCAGCAGCCCCGCCCCACTCGGCGCCACATACGCCAATAAGGCAGCAATGATCAGTGCGCCAAGCGCACCGAGTAAAATGCGCATATCACCCACTAAGAACTGATAGACCGCCTTAAGCCAACGTGCAAGTAAGTTCATGATTCTTCCCTGTCTGTATACTCATTTTCTGTCTGCTCATTTTCTGTCTGCTCATTATCGTCCGGTTAATGGCTTTGCGATGGGGCCATTGTTTGCGCAGCGTGCGCACGGGCATGACTGCGCAGCCAGGTGACCAACAGCCACGCCAGGGCAAGATAGGCCAGCCCTAGCCCGATGATTGCGGCATCCGCCCCCCACCAGACCACGCCCAGTCCTTCGCCAGCCCAAAATGTACCGAAGGTTGTTAACATCAAACCGACGGCAAATTTTAGCGTGTTTTCGGGGACCTGGCGCAGCGGCGCATGGGCGAGGGCACCGATGAGGATGACAAGGAGTACCGCAGCCACTGCGCCAAGCGCAGCAGAGGTGAGTCCGGCACTTTTGGCGGCTTCGGTGTGCGCTGCAGAGACGCCAAAGGTAATCACAATGAAGGCCACTTCTAGTCCTTCAAGCAATACACTCTTTAAGGCCAATACCAACCCAAAACGATTGATCTGATTCGGTGATTGTCCACCGAGCGCCCGAATTTCCGCCTGCTCATGCTCATAGATCGCTTCTTCATCATGCAGCGCTTTCAAGCCAGCATAACGCAGAATCGCCTTTTTGAGCCATTTCAACCCAAATAGGATGAGGATCGCACCCACCACCAGGCGCAACGTGTCAAGCGGCACCCATTGTACCAAGGCTATGCCGAAGACACCGACCAGCACGGCGAGAATCACCAGGGCAGCCCCTGTACCCGCCAGCGCACTGCGCCAATTGATCGTGACACCGACGACCAGCACAATCGTAAACGCCTCTACACACTCCACGAATGAAGCGGCAAACGCTGAAGCAAAGACTACCCATTCCATATATCTACTCCCATTTTGTTTGTCATAGGCTGTGCCCTTACTCGTTTCGTCAACGCAATCGGCGGAACAGTCTATGCGCAAGAACGGCGCAAGTGCAGATCAATCGCCTGAATAGTTACCATATAGTCATTTGAGCGAACGATCTTTATATCAACGATTTTCATCGTGGGCATCGAAAACACGCTGAGCATAGGCTTCCAATAACGCTTCGCAAGCTTGCAGCCGGGTAGCCGCTTCTGTTGCCAACGGCGCACCGTAGAAATCAAGCTTATGAATTTTTTCTAACCAGCCTTGCAATTTCTTCAAATCCACGTCGTTTTCTTCCAGTTCGGCATAGGTATAGTGACTGGCGGCGATCTCCTTGGCGATTTCGCCCTCGAAATCATTACACTTGTCGAGAAACTCCTCATACTGATCGTCTCGATCCGTCTTGAAGCGCGCAACCACTTTATCTTCCTGGGCCTGATTCAGGGCAACCGTCTCCAGGATCAGTGACTCCCCCCCCATCTCGGCGACATCGTTCTCTAGCATCTTAAGGCGGCGCACATGGTCATCGGTTTTAGGCAAAAGACAGACCCCACTTTGCAGATAAATGCCGCCCATACTCTTCAAGCGCCGCCACAGCGCCACGCGCCGTTTGGATGGTTCGAGTGGGACTTTGTAAGTCAAGAGCAACCAGTGTTGTGTAACCATCAAATGATTATGATGTAACTGCCGTTACATGTCAATTTAACGGAACAAAGATCCGTTTGATCGGATCTCGTTGATGTGGCTCTTTTCTCATAAAGGGCAACAAGCGCCACCTAGGTGGCGTCTATTTTCGGTTCGGGGTTTTTGTGGGTCCACCGAGTTTGCGCGCGCTCGCTGGACCCACGTCAGCTTTATATTATGCCTCAGTTGCGT
>JBBQBY010000018.1:0-28676 GCA_038318235.1 Caldilineales bacterium | reverse complement strand
CCAAGCCACTCGGGCACGTTGGTCTGAGCCCGGCCGGCGCAGATTAGGGATTGGTACGTATAAGCTACAACGTTTGAAGGATTAAACGATTAAAGATCACAAACTGGTCACTGCTTAGGTGGCCAGTTTGTTTTATCTTACGCGCCAGTGGACAATATTAATCGCTGAGCCAACAAGGGCAAAGCCCTCCTTTCTTCGAATGTTATATTCTGACGACAAAATTCTAATTAGGCGCAATCAAAGCATAAAGGATCCAGTAGGTGCGTGCTTTTAGCCGCACGTGCTGCGTATACCCCAATGGTGCGGCTACAAGCACGCATCTACGCATGATTTTGTTCGGCAAACACTGGATCCTTATTTCATTGAAATCGCCTTATAATTTGTGGTCAACCATGACAGTGGTAAAGGCAACCCTAATGCGTGATAAAGTACAAGGTACGATCAATTTCCTGTTGGAAAATTCGCTCTTCCTGATGGTTGGCACCGTGATCGGCCTGGTCTGGGCCAACGTCCAGTGGGAAAGTTATGAACGGCTGGCGCAGGCGATCCATTTCCCGGTCAATGAGATTGCGATGGCGTTCTTCTTTGGCATTGCCACCAAAGAAGTCTTCGAGTCGCTTTTGCCTGGTGGTGCGCTCTCCTCGCCGCGCAAAGCAGCGATGCCCTTACTGGCTACCTTGGGGGGCATGCTCGGCCCCGCCGGCCTCTACACGATTGGCGCCCTCCTGCTCCAGCGCGAACTGCTGCGCGGCTGGGCCATCCCGTGCGCCACCGATATTGCCTTTAGCTATCTGATCGCCCGCTTCATTTTTGGGGCAAAACATCCCGCCATTCCCTTTCTATTACTGCTGGCCATTGCCGACGATGGCGGCGGTTTGTTGATCCTAGCCTTGTTCTATCCAACCGGCCAGGTCAATCTGGTGCTCTTTGCGGGGTTAGTGGCGGCAGCCCTGGTGGTGGCGCTTTTGTTAAAACGCCGCAAGGTGACAAATTTTTGGCCGTATATTGCCATCTGCGGCCCTTTAAGTTGGTTGGGATTCTACCTGGGGGGGATCCACCCAGCGTTGGCACTGGTGCCAATTATCTTTGCCATGCCACATGAGGCGACGGACCTCGGGGTCTTTGCGGAACAAGAAGGAACACAACTGGATGCACTCAATCAGTTCAAACAGTGGTGGAAGAACCCAGTCGAAATAATTTTGGCCTTATTTGGGCTCGTCAACGCCGGCGTTATGTTCACCAGTGTGGGCACAGGCACCTGGCTAGTCTTCTTTGGTCTATTACTGGGCAAGCCGCTGGGCATTACGCTCTTCTGCCTGATCGGGCGCGCCTGCAAATTAAGTTTGCCTGACGGCATGCATTGGAACGACCTGGTCGTGATGGGTTGCGCGGCCGGGATTGGTTTCACGGTGGCGCTTTTTGTCAGCACCGTGGCCTTCCCGCCAGGCGCGCATCTAGATGCCGCCAAGATGGGTGCGTTGTTCAGCTTTGGCTCGATGGCCGTTGCGGTGATCGCTGGCAGGCTCTTGGGTGTCAAACCACTGCGTGCCTAAAAGCTTGCCTGCGACCAGCCATTTGCCACCAATGGCACACTCAAATTAACAAAATCTATAAACAGGGAGACAGCTACAGTGTAGCTGTCCCCTTGTCCCCTTGTCCTCCTGACTTACTGCGGCGGTATTGGCGCATTATAGATAAACGGTAGGAAGATCTTTCGCCCGCCCAAGGCAGGAATTCTCAATTCGGACGCGGATAAACGCGAATTTGCGCAGATCAAACGGTTTGCCGATGGCATACGATATTTGAAAGGTCGAAAAACCGATTTTTTAGAAAAAAATTCGCGTCTATCTGCGTTGATCCGCGTCCGATTTTTTGAATTGAGCATTGCTGCGCCCAATGGGTTCTCGACGAGGAAAAAGATCACAAAGGGGCGGGTTGACGGTAAGCGGATGTTACCGATAGGATCAATCGCGACCACGCTTAACGTTTGATCACCGCCATCGAATGGAGTTGGCGGGACACAACTCCAGTTGCCGGTGGCATCAGTTGTGGCGAGGCAAAGTATTGTCGCTCCTTCTTTAACCGTGACGGTAGTCGCAGGGTCGGCGGTCCCGGCAAAGGTGGGCGTGGTGTCGCTAATCAGGCTACTTGCCGCCGGGCTAAGAATAATCGGGGTGCTCAATACTGGTGACTCGATCGTAAAAAACAGCCCCCGGAATCCTGGTTGATTCCGGGGGCGAGCACCTTATTTATCGATAAAAACAACAGTTTTGAGCAACATACTCTACGTTACTCATAGCGGAGCGCTTCGGCTGGGTAGATGCGTGCCGCCTGATAGGCGGGTACAATTGTCGTCAGCAACGAGAAAGCATAAGCCAGCAACAGAATTCCACCAATTTGCAGCCAGGGCAAGACAAAATGCGATTCTGGCGTCAGCGTTATGAAGAAGGTGGCGACGATATTCTGGCCCAAGATCAGCCCGGCCACGGCACCAATGAAGATGCCAGTCAGCGCGATGAAGCTGGATTCAAGCAAGAATGAGAAGGCCACCATACGGGCCTGATAGCCAATCGCGCGCAACATGCCCACCTGCTGGCGCCGCTCGACCACCGTGCGACTGCTGATCACACCCAGCGCGGCAATGCCGACCAACAAGCCAAGCGCCATAAAACCCTGGAACAGTTGCAAAATGCCCCGCGCCACGCTTTGGCCCAGCGCAAAGCTCTCGGCCATCACGGTGGCGTCGAGACCGCTGCTGAGAAAAGCGCGTTCTAATTCACGCGCCACGACATGGACATCGGCGCCATCGCGCACCTTGACGTAGAAATTGCTGGGCGTCACGGGCTGACCAGTCAACTTGGCCAATGTCGTCAGATTTATTTGCATGCGCCCGCCCGCCAGGGTGCTGTTGTCATCCAGCACGCCGATCACCTGTACTTGGTGCAGGGTCGGCTGAGCGGCGTTATCGGCGCGCAACGCCAGCCTGATTTCGGGCAATTCGGTGGCGTTTTGGCCAACCCCGGTCAACCGAAGATTGCGAAACCGCCGTCGGCCACCGAAGTCATCCTCATTATCAGCATTAAATTCAACGGAAGCCTGACCAGTTTGCGGATCAGTCGTAATCTGTTTACTGGCGGCAATCCCGCCTACGCTCGCCGTCACTTCGGTGGTCTGCGCCACGCTGGCGAGCAAACTGGGCGTGACAATCGCCACGTCGTCGCGTTCGCGCAACGCTTGCCAGATCGCCGCATCCGTGGCATAGCCTGGCGCACGAGCCTTGAAATGATAGACCTTTTCGGCCTGTTGCAAATAGCCCAAGTTAACCGCGGTGAGATCCAAATTGGCAAAATTATTGATCGCCTGCGTGGTCGTCACCGAGCCACCGGTGGGCAATTGGCTGGCTTCGACCGAAGTTGCCGCCACTGCGCCAACGACCGCCACACCACTCAGATCGTATTGGGTTGCTTTGGCAATGCGCGCTTCTAGATCGGTGATCGGGTCAAAAAAGCTGAGTAAAGTGGTTGACGTTTTGACCTCGAAGCCCGCGCTCTGTTTGGCATCGAGCGTGATCAGCGATTGCGTGGCCTGGATCACCACGGCCATGATCACGACCGTGCAGATGATCATGGCAAACATGACCATCGCCATCCCCGTGCGAAAACGCGTGCTAAGCGGATAGGCAATCGCCGTCTTGAGCACTGGTGTCAACGCGCCGATCCCGCCGACCAGCCGGCTAAAAACCCAACTAAGCGCATCAGCATTGAACATCACTGTCATGATGCCGCCCAGAATAATCAACGGGGCGCGCAGGGCAAAGGCGGCCAGGAAGAGCGGGCTGTTCTGATCGCGCACAGAAGTCGAATAGCCCAAAATTGTGTTCCAAGGCAAGACCCAGATGATGAGCAGACTCAATCCGATCACGGTATAGACCAGGCGCTGAATCTGCGTTTGGCGCAAGGCTGTTCGCTCCAGCCCACGCTCGATAAGGATCATCAGACCAGTCACAACAAGAGTGACACCCATCAACACATTCGTTTGGCCGTCGCCCCAACTGGCAAACCAGACATAAACGCCCAACAGGATCAGCAAGGGGCCAAGCACCCAACGCCAGATCTTATTGAGGCGCGAACGCGTTTTAGCATTGGTCTCCTCCGACAAACCGCGAATGGCAGCGACAATATTCAGATGGCTCACCCGCCAAGAGGCGACGGTGACGACGATAAAGGTCAACAGGACACCCAGGCAGTAGGCGATGAGGATCGAAGTCGGCTCGACATGGAAATAGAAACGAAAAATCGTGCCTGGCACGCCGACTTGGTTGCTGAGATTGTTGAAAATTCCGCCCAGAAAGCCGACCATCAAGTACGAGATGCCCAGCCCCAGGGCCACACCAAAGAGGGCGGCCACCAGATCATAGAGCACGCCTTCGGTGACAAACATTTGCACCAAATGGCTGCGCTGTACACCAATCGCACGTGCTATCCCCATTTCGCTGCGGCGCTCGGCGGCCAACATGACAAAGATCAGAAAGATCAACATGATGCCGGCCAGGATCGAGAAGATGCCAAAGAGCGAAAAAATCGACGTAAAGACCTTACCGCCCACATTGGCCACTTGCACCACGGTAGCTTTGCTTAACGGGTCGAGCACGTCAAACTGGTTGAGTGCGCCTAAGGCAGTTTTTAAGGCCGCGGCGTCTTGGGGCGGTAGATTCAGTTCAGTTAACCAATCGCGCACATTGCTATTGGACAAGAGCGTGCGCAAATTATCGCTGACGCCGGGCTGATCAAGCTCGCCGGGCAAGGCTTTGACCTGTTGGGCATATTCTTGCATGCCACCAAAACTCTCGACTAGCGAGGCGATGATCGCCGGCGCTCTGATCTCATCTTGGATTTTTTCTTGGATACGGCCGGCCTCCGCCGTCACCACGCTGCGCACGGCGGGTTTGCGCAAAATGTCGACTACCTGCTGCACCGTCGCCGGGTCAAGTGCCAGCACCTTCAAACGTTTGCTGACGGCGTCGGTGCGCGCCAGCCCAGTCAGTTCGTCGCCTTTGTTGGAGATCAGGACATTGTTCACTTTGCCTGTCATAAAGAACAATTTTTGCGCCTCATCCAGCCGGATCATCACGACCGGCAGCAGCGCACCGATCGGGCCAGCCTGTTGCACAATCGCTTTGACACGAAACGGGATCGGGATCGGCCCAACAAAAATCTCAAGCACGTCGCCGACATGGGCGTTCAGGTTATCCGCGCCCAGTTGGTTGAGATAGAGATCGCCCTGGCGCAGTTGCAAGCCATATTGGGCCAGCACGCGATCAAGTTCTGTGCCGAGCGTGTTGAGATTGAGCGCGCTCAACAAGTTGTTCGTGACGGTCTGTGCGCTCGATGAGCTAATGCCCACAGAGTCCAGGCTGACTGTGGTCGTATTGACGCCAATCGCTTCCAGGGTAGAGCTGGTGACGCCTAACGCGGCCAAGCTCACCGACTGTGTGATGCCTTGACTTTCCAATAACGTAGTATCAATGCCCAGGTTACGCAAGGCCGTGAGCGGGATGCTGATTTTTGCCAAATCCACTGCGGTATTTGAGCCCGAGGTAAGCGCGGCGCCTACGGCGGCTGTCGCCAGTGCGACATCAGAAATTTTGAAGTTATTGCCCAATACGCGCTGGCCGGCGCCCTGCGCCAATGAGAAAAGATTGCCAGCTTGGGCAAAAATGTTGCCAACCCCTGGTTGCAAAGCGTCCATCTTCACCGCTTCGCCTGTGACCGAAGTCAGACCAAAATCTTGGTCATAATCACTATCAACGGCAAAGACAAAACCCAGTGGTTCACCTTGGCCTGTCGTATTGTTGCGGATAATCGTAGGGAAGAGGATCGAGGCTGCAACAGCATCAATCTCCGGCTCTTTCGCCACTTCGGCGCGCAATTGTTGATAACGGGCCGTGCTGATGCCGGGCAAGCCACCTTCTAGGATGGTCAAGACACTAGTGAGACCGCCCTGCATTAGTTGGTTCAGCTGTTCTTCACTCTGGTTCGCCGTAGTCGCCGTCGTATCCGAAACTGTGTCACTGGCATCCACAGTCGCATTCGTCGGTGGTTGATTGCCCAGTGCTGCCAACGCCGACAACAAGGGCGGCGCAATCACCTCGTCCACTTGGCCATAGGCTTCGACGGCATGGCGCTGGACCGAATAGCTGAGCGTATCGCCGGTGCTCAGCGAACTGGCAATAATGATCGTGCTCAAGGTCAAACCAAGCACAATCAAGATCGACTGGGCTGGCCGGCGCGGAATGTTGCGGATCCCCAACTTCGCTAGCACCGGTTTGCGCAACGAGAGAAAAAGTAAATAGATCAGCAGGGCGACCACCATGATGACCAGCCCGGTTGTGATGTTCGTGTTGATGTTTTGCAGCATGAGTGTTCCTTTTGCTGATGCGTGACCAGTGATATTCAAGTCTCACTGGTCACGCATCACGCCTTATGGCTACGCCGGCACCAAGGCGACGGGTTCAGTTTCAGACGGGCGGTGCGCCTGCCCATCATCGATAATCTGCCCATCCTGCATGCGCACAATGCGATCGCATAAATTGCCAATCTGCGCATCGTGCGTCACGATCACCAGGGTTTGTCCACGCTCTTGATTCAACTGGCGCATCAACTGCAAAATATCATCAGCCGCCTTGCTATCCAGGTTACCCGTTGGCTCGTCCGCCCAGACAATCGCTGGGTTATTGACCAACGCGCGCGCAATAGTCACCCGTTGCCGCTGACCGCCGGAAAGCTCGGCTGGCCGGTGCTGCGAGCGGTCGGTCAAGCCGACTTGGGCGAGGGCAGCGAGCGCGCGTTTGCGCGCTTCGGCTAGTTTCACACCACTGACCAACAGGGGCAGCTCCACATTTTCCACCGCCGTGATCACGGGCAGCAAATTAAAGGTTTGAAAGACAAAACCCATCCGTTGGGCGCGATAGGTGGTGCGCGTGCGGTCGTTCATCGCGCGCAGATCGGTCCCTTCAATCAACACTTCGCCCGCATCAAAATCATCCAGGCCAGAAATACAGTTGAGCAATGTAGTCTTGCCACAACCCGACGGCCCCATAATCGCGACCATTTCGCCGCGGGCGACGACGAGATCGACACCGCGTAAGGCATGCACTTCAATCTGCCCATTGCGGAAAGTCTTGTGTAGTTGATGAGCCGAGATAATCGGTTGTTCCATTGCTGCATTTCTCCTTTTAGCAAGCGCGTAGTAACGTCAACGATTTCAATGATCTTACGCATAAGTCAACTGGTAGTTGCAATATTCACGCAACCAATCATCCATTTACCTTACACCGCGAAGCAAGGTAAGGTCGACCCAATTATAGTGACAAAAATTATGCTGGCCACAGTTATGGTGAGATAAGAAAACAATATTTCCTTATCAGTCTAAGACCTAGCCAGGGTTTTTGCAATAAAATTCTTGATTGAATTGATTTGACCTATAAATGAAAAGCATAAGCTCCAGAATATAGAAACCCCTATATTCTGGAGCTTATGCTTGCCAATCTAATATTGTGGGCAGCAGATACCGTGCAGTTCGGATCCGCTTAGTGGCTGTAGGCGAGGGCCACTTTAGAGGCGGCCTCTTTGGTCAATTTCACGAGCAGATCAAAAGCGGCAATCCAGGCGGCCTGTACTTCTGCGGTAAATTCATCGCCTAGCCCCTGCGCCAACGTGCGCACCAATGCTTTGCGCAGTGCTTGGTACTGCTCATCTTGCATGCCATACCCCAGATGACGGCGGCCTAATTGATCGGTAATCACCATGGTCATCTCTGGACGGACCAAACCAGTGGCCAGCATGCGCAAGATATGCATAAAATGAGCATTCTGCGTACCCATAAAGCCCTTGAAGAGCGGGTAAAGCTTTGGATCCAATTCGCGCAGGCGCACATAAAAAACGTCATCCATCATGTGAGCAACGGGATGTAGCCTGGCTAAACTTTTTTGTACAAGTTCGATCTGTTCGCTATCCATTTCAACTTCCTTTTCTATGCCAGATCATTGCTTGGGGCTTACACAAACAACTAGGCATATAGTAATTCTCTCATATTTATACGATTTGTCTATTGACCCTTAGTACTAGATCCTCTGATGTTTATACGGCTTGTCTATTAAACTTTGGTACTAGGTTCGCTTACAAAACGCTTTCAATTAGCATTCGGGTCCGCGTGAATGCCATGCTGGCGTTGCACGTCAGCTATCGACAGACGATTGACAGCCAGCAAAGGTAACCCCAAATCACGGATTTTGATGAGCAGACCATACAAGCCGGCTTGATCTGGCACAGGCCCACAAAGCGTTGTCTCGCCCTGTGGCTCATGAATAATCTCTAGGCCTTCAAACCAATCCGACCATTTAACGTCCAAATGACCTTGGATGCGAATGGCATAGGTGATAAAGTCAGACATTGGATAGCTCCTTGCGACAAAAAAATAGAAAGAAATGGACGACCGTATAAGTGACGCGAATAGCGGCGGACAGCGGATAAACGGCAAAATTGATAACGTCTCTTACTGGAACTTTTGGTTCCTGCTTGATTGAGTATAGACCTCAACTAGTCAAGCGCGGAAGCACCAAAAGACACATAGATGGGTTGATTTTTTGCGGATTGCCGTTGGGAGGAAATGTAAAAAAGCCCACCAACTTTATTGGTGGGCGTGAGATACAGACCCCTCCCTAACCCTCCCCTGCTGGGAGAGAATAGATCAGGGACAGAGCATGTTGCTTCGTATTTCCCTAATTTGTCCCCTCCCAGCAGGGGAGGGCTAGGGAGGGGTCGAGTCCGATTCTACCGCTGGACTAGCGGCAAATAAACACCATACCCAAAGATCGTAAAAATCTGCGGATCAGAGGTGCCACCGCCCGGGGGCGGATTGATCACGCTCAAGGCGCCGGTTCCATCTGCGGCCACATCACCGGCGGCTAAGGTAACTTCAAGCTGGGTGCTATCGATGAACTTGGTGGGCCGCAGCACGCCATTCCAATAGACTTGCGAACCAGGCATAAAATTACTCCCCATCACGGTCACCAGCACGGGTACACTGATGGCGCCATGCGCCAACGTATTGGCGGGCGCAATCTGGGTCAACGCGGGGGCTGGATTTTGCGGCGTCGCCACCACCGTAAAGTTGAGCACGTTCGATGAACCACCGCCCGGCGCCGGATTGACGACGCTAAGGCCGCCGCTGCCCACCGGCCCCACATCACCTGCGGTTAACGTGACCTCCAGTTCGTGATCGCTGATGAATTTTGTCGAACGCGGTGCGCCATTCCAAGCCGCTTGCGCGCCTTCGATGAAATTGGCGCCCGTGATCTTCACAACGAGCGAAGTCGCAGCCGCGCCTTGTGTTACGAGCAGCGCTGGCTCCAGTTGCGTCAAGGAGGGTGCGGGGTTCTGGCCAGCTTCCAACACGGTGAAGAGGACGGCGTTGGACGAACCACCACCCGGCGCAGGGTTAAAGACCGTGATGCCAGCCGGTTGATTGGCATCCACAGCCGCCGCGCTCACTTCATTACCATCATCGGCCAACAGCGCGGCCGCCACGGCCACATCCGCCGCGCCAATCGTCGCCTGCAACTCGGTGCTGCTGACAAACTGCGTGGCGCGGTCGGTGCCATTCATACGGACTGTCGCCCCCGCCACAAAATTGGCCCCATGAATGCTCAGGGTAAACTGCTGCACATCCGACGGCACAGACTGCGGGTTGATGAAGTCTATCGAAGGCAACGGATTATCGCCGGGTGCGCTGATCGTGAAGTCCACTTGATTGTTGGAATCGCCACCACCGGGGGCTGGGTTGACGACGTTGATCGAAGCAGTGCCAGCCGCAATGACATCGGCCGCGGCGATCTCGGCGTGCAATTCACTGGGACTGACAAAGGTGGTCGGGCGCGCAACGCCATTCCATTGCACCTGCGAGCCGCCGACAAAATTCTTGCCTTTGATCACCAGCGTGAAATTATTGGCGCCCTGCGGCACAGAGGCGGGTAACAAGCTCTCAAGCGTCGCTTTTGGATTGGCAACCGCGAAGGCAACCACGGCGTCATCGGTGCCAGAGACCGCATAGACGGTCGAACCATCCGGGCTGACGACAACCTCATTCGCGCCGTCGAGCGCCGGTAGACCAGTATTGACATCGCGATGGAACGCTTCGACAAAGTCAACCAAGCCGGTAGCTGGGTCACGATCAAAAATTCCCAGCGCCTGATCGTTGAGCGCGGTTGTGAACAGATGGTTGCCGTCCGGGCTGATCACCACGCCGGTTGTACCGCCCAGACCATCAAGGTTCCCCACGCCGTCTTTGTAGGTCTTGAGATAGCCTAGCGCACCGGTTAATAGGTTGCGTTTGAAGACGACCAACGAATTGTCATGTAGACCAGCGACATAGACATAATTGCCATCGCCGCTCACCGTGACGGCATGCGCGCCGGCCAGTCCATCCATAAAGCGCGGTTGTGGGAACAAGGTGATCAGTTGGCCTTCACGCCAGGTCTGCACATGGGTGAGCGAACCATCCGTCGCCTTCCGGCTGTAGGTCGACAACGTACCACTAATGTTATTGGTATAGCTCGTCACATAGACATTTTTGCCATCTGGGCTGACCGTTACGCCATGCGCGCCATTCAAGTCGGGGATCGATGTGATCGCATCCCCGTAACCGACAAAATCATCGTTATCGCGGTAAAACGTGACGAGCGCATCTTCGTCCACACTGGCGACGTAGATGTTTTTACCATCCGGGCTGACCGCAACCCCGTGTGCGCCGGTGAGACCTTTCACGATGGCGTTATTGGTGTAAGCGTCCTTCAGGCTAAGCTGACCGCTATTTTTGTCGCGATCATAGATCACAAAACTGTTGGCGCTACTCGCCGTCACATAGACCTGCTTGCCGTCGGGGCTGACCACCACTTTGCGCGCGCCTTTGACTTCGTTGGTAGCAACCGTGTTGGCAAGGGTCAATTGCCCGTTGGCCAAATTGCGATCAAAATGTGTTACGCTGCCCGCGTAATAGCTGGTCACATACACTTGTTTATTGTCTGGGCTGACCGTCACACCATACGCGCCGTCCAGATTATTGATGCTTACCCCTGGCGCGCTCAAGAAAGGCGTGGGCACAGGATTCCCGGCACAGGTCAGATCAAAGCTAACGGTTGGGTTATTCGGGTCATCGGTTGTCAAGTTTAGGTTGGCGGTGCGGATGCCCAGCCCAGAAGGCGTGCAACGAATGGTCACGGTCGCGCCAGCCGCGTTGCCATCCGCGACGGAGGCCGGTAGTCCGCTCATCACCTGGAAATCGGGCGCGTTCAGACCACCAATCGCTTGGAAGTTGACATTCAAACTAGCATTGCCAATTTCATAAATTTTCAACGACCGGTCAATTGGCGTGTTGATAATGCCAGCGCCGAAATCCACCGGGCCGGGCTTGATCGGGACGGCACTGAAACCAGGTGTCTGGGCCACGGTGCCATGACAAATCAAATCGTAATCCACCTTCAAATGCAAAGGATCGTCCGTGACCAACATCAGCGTGGCCGTCCGTAACCCTTCGGCGCTGGGCGTGCAACGTAACGTCACGTTTTGCGCCGGGGCACCGTTGGGGATGATCATGGGGAAGTTGGTCAACATCTGAAAATCAGCCGCGTTCGGTCCATCAAGCGCCACCGATTGGACGACCAGCGGCAGTTTGCCGGTTTCAAAGACCGAAAAGCTGGCATCAATTGGCGTATTGATCAGCGCGTTGCCAAAGTCAATCGGGCCGGGTTGGGCCGGATCGGCGCCAAAGCCAGGCAACCCGCGCCCCGTCTCCACGGCACCAATGTCACAGATCGCTTGCCCATCATTGTTGCTATCCTTGGGTCGCTCGCTGCCAGTCTGATCTTCCTTGTTGACGGGCGGGGCTTCACACACGGCGTTGTCACCGGCGTCGACGGCTGGGCTCTCATCCTTGGGCGACATGGTGAGCAGATTGGGAAAATTGGGGCCGGGCTTGGGCAGATCAAGTTTGGGGTCAATAGTTTGGATCGTCGCCCCGCAACTGGTGCCAGGGTTTTGCAGGTTATGCCCGTTATCGGTCACCGGTTTGATGCCGGCGCAATTATCGCCCACGCCAATCGCACCTTGCTCGACAATCGTGTTCCAGAGCGCCACCGCTTCTTCGTTATAGATTGCACCACCCGTTTGGGCGCTGTTACTAGATAGCGTGACGTTGCGCAGCTCAATTGTCGAATCATCGCTGACCGGATATGGATTGTCAATGTTGGCGAGGGCGCCACCTTTGCCGTCTACGGTGAGATTAGCAAAAAACGTGCTGTTGCTCAGCTTGAGCACGGCCGCCTTATTATTGAGAATTGCACCGCCCAAGCCATCCTTCGTCGCAATGTTGGCGTTGAAGGTTGATCGGGTGATGTTCATATCCTCTTCGCTATAAATCGCGCCGCCCCGGCCTTTGGTCGCCAAGTCACCAGAGATATTCCCGTTAAAGAGCGTGTCGCTGATAATCGTCGTAGCGGCGCTCAAATTGTTGTAGATCGCACCGCCACTGCCCTTGGGTGTCAGATTACCATTAAAAACCGTGCGCACCATGCTAAAGGCGCTGTTGTTACCGTTAAAAATCGCCCCACCGCCCTGGCTGTCACCAATCGCATAGGCGATATTGCCGTTGAAAACAGTATCAGAAAGTTCGAGCGCAGCACCTTGATTGACAATCGCCCCACCCCCCTTGCTAGCAATGTTGCCGCTAAAGTTGGTCAACGACACCTTCAACTTATCCGATCCGCCCATGGCAATCGCGCCGCCATACCCCTTACCGGGCTCGTCCGTGCCATCCTTGGTGATCCCCAACGCCTTGTTGCCGTTAAAGGTGCTCTGCAAGATATTCAATGTACCGCTGGTCGCAATCGCGCCACCGTTGCCCTGGGCCTGGTTATCGACTACGGCCACCTGGGTCAAGTTGATCGTTGTATTGCTGCTTTGGCTGAAGATCGCGCCGCCATAACCGCTGCTGTACCCATCTTTCAGCGTCATGGCGGCCAAGGTCAAATTGCCACCATCGGCCAACCAGAACAGGCGAGTATCATACGCTTTGGCATCGGGCAGTTGCGCTGGCGCACCGCTGCCGCTGATCGTCACCGGGCCGATGATCACCACTGCTTTGTTGATCATCGGCAGTGGATAGCGATCTGGCGTAATTTTGATCGTACCATTAGCCGCATTACCGCCAAAGGTGATCGTCGTCGGGCCAGCGTTGGCGGTGCATTCATGGTAGGGTTGCACCGCCAGGCCATTAGTTTGCTGCAAAAAGGCCGCTTCAAGCGCCTCATATAAACTACACGCGCCATCATTGGCGTCATCGGTCAGCGCAGTGGTGGTGACGACAATGCCACCCACAGCCTGCACCGGACGCGCCCATGGGGGCAAGACCAGGCTTGTACTAATGATAAGTAGGCTGAGCACGAAGTTTAGCGAAAAACTGCGTACACGGCGGGTTGAGGGAATTGAAGAGAAAAACATGAGACTCCTTAAATAATTTTTTGATGAAATAGGTTTTACGTGACAGGTGATGCGTGATAAGTGAAGGTTGACAATCACTCATTACTCGTCACTCATCACATGTAATGAAAAATTCTCGGCTGGTGTGAAACTCGATCATACCGCCAGCGCTGGTTTTAGTATAGCGATCAACCGCCGCGGCTGTAATCATCGAAAGACACATGCGCTGGTTGATTTTATTCACTTATTCTGCGCTGGCCCGGAAATCGATAACCGCGCCGGTCGCTTTGTCGATGATGGCAATGTCACCCATATGGCAGCAATTGAGAAAAACCCAGAGCACTGGCCGGCCAGCCGCGGTGCGTTCTTCGATCGTACGAATTTGATAATGCGCCGGATCGCCCGGCGTCACATCGATGCCATTCGTCACCAGGTAGATGCAGATTTTTTGCAGATAGCCAGTTGCATCGGCCTGCTGGGCCGGGCACTGACCCGCCGCAATTTTTGCCAACCAATCGGCGAACGACGTCAGATGAACAGCACCGGCATTCTTTGTAAAGAGCGCCAACGCTTGGCCATTTGAACTGATTGCCAGACGTTCATAAATCTGGCCGGTGACCACCTCAAAGCGACCGAGCGATTGCCCATCGCGCACCCGCCACAGGCTCAAGGTGGTGATCGGCAATTCGGCTGTCCCATTGCCACCCGCCCCATGCACACCAATCGCGACCAGGAATTTTCCATCGGGACTGAAAGTTATGTCCAAGGTGGCATTTGGATCATTGGCAAGCGTTGCGATCACTTTCCCATCTGGTGTATGCACCAGTTGGATATTGCCATTGCGCAGACAAGTGGCGAGCACCGGATCAACGGGGCTAAAGGTCAATCCACATAGGCCAGAGTCCGTCGCCGGAAACGTGGCCATGGCCTTGCCGTCGGTGACGCGCCAGAGCGTGATCGTATGATCGTGGCGCGCTGCCACGAGCATACTGTCGGGGCTAAAGGCGACAGCATCGGCTTCACCTGGCAGTGGCGATTGCGCGGGCAACGTTTGCACCAAGCGCGCCGTCGCCACTGCCCAGATCCACAGGGTATGCTCACCTTCTGCCGCTAACCATCGCCCATCAGGACTAAAGGTTAACGCGGAAATGGTCTGAGTGGCAGCATCATGCTCAGCAACGGCCAGACTCGATTGCACCGGTTTTGCACCTGGGGCGAAATCCCACAGCGTCACGTTATTGGCACGGCCAGCAGAAGCCAACCAACGGCCGTCCGGGCTGAAAGCCAGACTGGCGATCGATTGACCGGTGGCGGCCAACGTATCACTGATCTGCCGACTGGTTGTGGCCCAGATTTCAAGCAAAGGGTGGCCTTGTGCATCCGTGTTGCCCGCGGCCAGGGCCAGCGCTTCGCCATCCGGGCGCAAGGCCAACGCCGTGATGTGGGCGCCAGTAGTTTGCAGATCGTTGCTGGACGGCGGAATCAGCGGCTGCGCACCAACGGTGTTTTCTGTTCGTCTAAGCGAGGAAGTTTCGCACGCCGATATTGTCAACAAAATAAACAGGGCGATCAAAATAGACAAGCTTTTCGTTTTCATAAACCTTGCTGTTTCCTGGGAGCTGGTTAGCGATTGAGTAACAACTTGAGCCGACTTGCGCGATATCCGAGCCGCTGATCGCTGAGTATAGCGCACGGTGACTTTGTCTACTGTGTCGCACGCCACACCGGATTCGTGTCACGCGTTGTCAGCGCTGGTTTTAGTATAGCGATCAAGTCGCCGACGTGGAATCATCGAAAGACACATTGGGTGGTTGATTTCCTGAGCCATTCAGGAGCGAGGAGACCAGCAGATGATTTTGCTCAGGGGCTGCCGTTGGCGGTAAGACTCCGCCATGTTCAAAATAAAAAAGCTCGCCGGATAACCGGCGAGCTTTTTTATTTTGAGCCTATCTTAACCAACTAGTGACGTAGGATGGGTCTGCCGCAGCCAGATCCGGGCTTGAACGTTCCGGTGGTGCGGCAGACCCATCCTACCCTAGGGCTGCGTACCATGCGGTAATCAGTTAGTCGACAAAGCGGAACGAAGCAATCACGCCTTGGTAAAACGTCTCCAACTTCGCGCGCGTCTCACTGGTGTCGCCGAGCGGGGTAAAGAAGAAACTATAGAGCCGCCCGTTATGGAGCGCCACGACGCGCCGATTGAAGTCTTGGCCGGCCAAATTGTCCAGCATGATTGCCGCATCGCCATCCAACTTGAGCGACACTGGCTCAACCTTGATGCCAGGCGCGGCATAGTCAATGGCCACTTGGTCGGTCACCTGGGCCAGCGTGCGCCCGGCTGCATCCTCGACCGTGATTGAAGCGCGCGGGTCAATGTGGTTCATAATCGAGTCAAGCACAATGTTGGTCGTATCGGAGACCGTCTGTACCGTGGTATACTCGGCGGCATAGAGCAGGCAATAACCCTGTGCTGTGTTGACCAACAATTTGGTGGTCGCGGTCGCGACCGGGCACTGCGCTGGCAGTTCACTGCTCGCCGCGCTGGGCGCGGTCTGTAACAGACGCATGTACACATCGGTAGCCCACTGCGTGGCTTCGGCGGTCTCGGCTTCGCTCATGGCTTGCGTGCCCTTGCCGTCGATATAGTTATCGTCTAGATAAAGGGCCGCCCGCTGATAGCTCCACAAATCTAATTTCGTCAGTTCCTCAGTCGTCAACCAGCCGCCCACCGGTTCGAGCACCTCGCCGCCATCACAGGTGACAGTCTCGGCGTAGGCATAGCCATAATTTAGCACAGTGAGATGCTTGCATTGGTCTTGGTTGTCGGGCAGCGGACCGAAGTTCCAACTCAGCACAGTACGCCCGGCGGCGCTGGCTTTACCAGTCGCCAACTCGACGTGCGTCATGCGCGCCCATGCCAGGATCGCCCGCTGCCAAGCCTCTCCTTCAAGCATCCCCGTGCCGGTGAAGGTCAGGGTTTCGGTGGGCGTTTCGTAGGTGAAGCTAGCAAAACGTGTCTGAATATCACCCCAGTCAAGCGCAAAACGCTTGCTCAGATCCTGGGTTTGCGTTGTGCCATCACACGCGCCCAACAGAGCCTGTTGATTACTGCCAAGGGTCAACGTGGTACACTTTGTCGACTCTTCGCTGCCGAATTCTTTGGGGCCCTGATAGACGAGGGCGACCCCACCAGCGTCAGTGGCTGGATTGGTTGGCAGTGGGGGCCGGATACAGGCGGCGAGCCCACAGGCCAACAAGCCAATCAGGCCAATCAAGAATGCTTTAGAATAAAATGGAAACAGTCTCACTTTGAACTCCTTGTCTTCGATGAAATGGGTTGATCGACAACGCTTCGATAATTTGACGTTGCCCTTAGTGTAATTGTTCCCTTGAAGTTAGCCTGCGCTGTGAGATAGTAACCCCGATCTTATGCACACTAAGGCACAAAGCCACGAAGAAAAACAACCACTTATTTTGTTAAAACGCATTATTACATCGTAGTCGCGTCGGCAGGGATGGTCAACGCCGTCGCTGGAATCGTGTAATGTTTGTTCAGGCGCCCATTGCTCCAGATATAGACAATGCTCAAGGCGACACCAATCAGGCCGAGCAAACCGCCCAACACAAGGCCAATCCATTTGAAGAGTTTGCTGATTCGCTGCATAATCCAGATCCTTTCTAAACCGTGGGTTTCGCTTACTTACCATTTTGTTGCGCTGCCCTTATTTAAGCAGAAATTTTGGGGTGCCAACAGTAGCAAGCGCGACAACGCCTGATACACGCAGTGATACAAATAGTTAGGCCATTCCAAAAAATAAATCATCCGTATACCCGTGGAGGGAGCATTCTCTAATGCGGCGTTTACAGGGGTACACCGGCGTAAGAGAACGTCTCCTCCGCGTATACTTATTTTTCTGGAATGGCCTTAGACGCGGTTTTATAAGGGACAACGGGGATTAGATTCGTTTGCCACTTTTGCCCCACCCGCGCCCAAGGGGCTCCCGCCCCCTTGGGCGCGGGTGGGGCTACGTTCGCCGATCTTTCCAGGCGGCTCTCCTTGTCCACAAGTACTGGGCAAGGAGAGCCGCCTGGAAGAATTAGGGAAGGGTCTAAGCGCTAGTAACCATGTCTTGTCTCTACCGGTTGGTCTTTTAGGTTTCTCGGTCTTCTTCGTACGCCTTTGGATAATTGCTTTTTTCGGCGCAACTGCTTAACTTTAGGTAAATAGCAGATAATGATTCCACGTAACTACTAACCCCACCCTAACCCTCCCCTGGAAAGGGAGGGAACCAGGAAGGGGAGGATGATAGCGCTTCTGCTATACTGAGTTCAGGATGAAACCCGGAGTTTTCGTCAACCATCTTCCTGGAACCCTTCGGGAACTACAGGTTAATGGAATCGATCGGCGACCCCTTCCAGGAAGATTAGAAACTCCGGTTCTCAATTTGATTTGAGTATAGCTACCAATTATGGTCCTCCCCGTGACAGTCCCCTCCCTCGTTTGGGGAGGGTTAGGGTGGGGTGGCTTGGTAGTTACGATTCCACCAGGATTGTAAGATGTTCGCATTGGTAATGAATGGATCTATCATGAAAAGACCAACCTTGTTCTTCATTTTTGCCGTCTGTTTGTTAACCCTGGCCCTCGACGCGCGTCCAGCCCGCGCCAATAGCGCAGTGGTGGGCAACCGGTACACCCGCCAGTTGCAGCGAGGCAGCCCTGGATGACGCACTTGCACAACTGTACGCAGGCAGCACCCCAGCGAATCGTTTGCTCACGTTTAACTGTGGCCCTGCGCCCCACACCATTCTGCTCACCAGCCCAAAACAGCTTGAAGGGGCGACCCTGATTGATGGTGGCGATCTGATTACCCTTTCCGGCGGCAACACGACGCGAGTTTTTGAGATTGCCAGCGGCGCCACTGTCGAAATTCAGCACCTCGCGATCCTAGATGGCTTTGCCGCCGTCAACGGTGGCGCGATTTGGGTGGTGGGTGATAGCAGCCCAGCAGCCTCTACTACTTTGCGCTTGCGCAACGTCGATCTCTGCAACAATGGCACGCTAGCTTCTGGCGGCGCGATTGGCGGTGAGAACGCCAATCTGGCGCTGATCGACACTTCGATTCGTTTGAATAGCGCACCGGATGGCGGTGGCGGCATTGCTTGGAGCGGGGGCGCGATTGCGATGACCAATACGCTGCTTGCCGATAACAGTGCAATCTTAGGGGGCGCATGGCGATTTGGAATACAACGATCGCGATTCGGCAATCCACCTTTCGATCAAACACGGCCACCAGCGCTAACACTAGTCTCGACAATTGCGGGGATGGCGGTGGGTTGTTCCTAAAAGAGAGTGGTGGTGTCATTCACCAAAGCTGGTTTTACGACAATTCAGCACATTGGGGCGGTGGGTTGCTGATCCAGGCTGGATTTGTGGATGTGACGGAAAGCAATATTTCTTATAACAACAGCCAAAATTATGGCGGTGGCATCGCGGTTTCGGACGCTGTTGACCCGATCAGCCAGATGAAGGTAACGCTGCGCAACACTGTTGTCCAACAGAATACCGCAGAGAGCGGCGGTGGGATCTTTAGCTATGCGGGCAACATCAGTTTGTACGACTCGTGGGTGCTGGAAAATAAGGCGTTGGATAACGACGGTGGTCTGTTTAGTTTTTACACGCTAATCGGCAGCACCTATTGGCCTTCCTATGTCTACGGTTCGCGCACGATTTTTTACAATAACCAAGCCCATGGTGACGGCGGCGGCATTTACAATACAGGCAGCCTGAGTCTGGTGAATGTTTTGTTGCAAGCGAATGTGGCCGGGCAAAACGGCGGCGGCCTCGCGATGAACAGCAGCCCGGATTTCCCGACCGCCGGCACAGGGCTTCTCTATAGCACCTTTGCCAGCAATCAGGCCGCGGTTGGGGGCGCGATTTACAATCTAGGGATCCAACATACAACATTAAAAAGTGACCGCAGCTTGTATATGAATAACGCGCCGGATACCTGCGCCGGCCTGTTGATCTCATCCACTGGTTACACCTTGACCAGCGATGCCAGTTGTGGGGATTCGTTTACGAACGCGACCGATGCCAATCAGCTGGCCCTGCCGATGATCAGCCAAGCATATCGTCATCAGTTGCACGATGGCTTGTGGCTGATCGAATTCCCCATCCAGCAGCCGGCCATGGACAATCCAGCCCTCAATCGGATCCCCACCGCCGCTTGCAAACTCGATCACGACCTGTTTTCCCAACCCCGTCCTGTTGCGACCAACTGTGATGTCGGCGCGGTGGAGCGCGCCAACAGCGGCAAGCTGCCCCAAACGATCACCTTTGCACCGCTTGCCAACAAGACGCTGGGTGATGCACCATTCACCATTCGCGCGACAACTTCGGTGGGTCTGACGATCACCTTTGCCAGTACAACATCGACCATTTGTACGCTGACAGGGGCAACAGTGGCACTAGTTGCAACGGGCGACTGCACGATCATGGCAAGCCAGGCCGGCGACGCGACATATGAGCCCGCAACCGCTGTGACACAAAGCTTCCAAGTTACGGCCCAGGGTGAGCAGGCAATCTATCTACCGTTCATTCAACACTAACCGCAGGTATTGTGTTATGCCTAGTCTATTCTTTCCGTGATAAGCTTATAGAATGGTGGTTGTTCCCGATGCGCGCAAGTCGGGCTAGACGACAGAAAGTAGGAAAGTCAAAATGACCCAAACCCTCTATGACACCGATTTTTACGCGTGGACACAACAGCAGTCTGTCTTATTACAGGCGGAAGAATTTACCGAGGTGGACTGGAAAAATCTAATCGAGGAAATTGAGAACATGGGGCGTAGCGAGCAACGTGAGCTAGAAAGTCGGCTAATCGTGATCGTCATGCACCTGCTCAAGTTGCAATATCAACCAAGCCGCCGCAGCCGCAGTTGGACAATTACGCTTCAGACGCAACGGGTTGACCTACAACGTCACCTGCGTAAGAATCCCAGCCTCCGTGCTGAGTTGGCCGCAACCATCGCCGACATTTACCCTGATGTGACGAAGAAAGCTAGCATCGAAACCAGCGTAGCGCTTTCTATGTTCCCCGTTGATTGTCCCTGGACAGCAGAACAGATTCTTGACGCGGATTGGTTGCCAGCACAAGATGCGAACTCAATCAAATAGCACCTACGCTGTTGGCTAACCGCTGACGGCTTTTTATTTGTAGAATTTTAATTATCCTTGATCTCTCCTGCCACGGGCTCTACGGCAAAAGGCCCAATTTGCCTCAACGCGTTGCAAAACCCGCGCGGCTCAACTATAATAGGCGCATGGAAAACTCGACAGAATTTATGACTTTCGGTCGCTGGATTAAGCGACTGCGTGCGGAACAAGACTTGACCCAAGAGATGTTGGCGGAGAAAATCGACTGCGCCACACCCACCTTACGTTCGTTTGAAATTGGCAAACGCCGGCCATCACGCGAGATGGCCGAGCGAATCGCGGATGCGCTTACGGTGGCGGCGGATCAGCGCGCTGAATTTTTGCGCCTGGCGCGCTTGCCGCTAGAAACAACGCCGGAAGCGAATATTGAAGAGAAAATCAGACCAATCATACCCGCACCACGCCTGGAAACCCAGGAGACAACACAGCGACCACCGCTAGCGCAGGCGATCAATGTGTTGATTGGCCGTGAAGCCGAACGCAACATCCTGTTGCGCTTACTGGGTGAAGATCGCCATCGTTTGGTGACGGTAGTGGGTGCTGGCGGCAGTGGCAAGACTCGGCTCGCCCAACAGATTGCCTTCGATTTACAAATGCAATTTCGTGATGGCGCCGCCTTTGTCCCTTTGACATCGGTGGCCGAAGGGCACCATCTACCCATGAGCATTGCCGAAGCGCTCGGCCTCCCTTTGCCCCAAGGCGCCAATGCCCACGATCGCCTGCTGCAATTGTTGGCTGAGCGCGAGTTGCTGCTGGTGCTCGACAATTTTGAACATCTACTCGTCCCGGCAGCGGCAGAAGATAAGACGCTCGCCTTGTTGCAAGCGGTGTTGCGCGGTGCACCAGGCCTGCAATTACTCGTCACCTCACGCGAGCGCTTGCGTATCCTGAGCGAACGCACCTTCGAGTTGGCGGGGCTTTCTACGCCGCGCCAGGCCGCCAGCATCGAACAAGCCGACGCCGTGCTGCTCTTCATCGAGCGCGCCCAGCAGGTCACCGGTCACTTTAGTCTTGCCCCTAACAATCGTGACGCCATCGCGCGTATCTGCAATTTGCTCGAAGGCATTCCCTTGGCGCTTGAGTTGGCCGCGGCCTGGGTGCGCGTGCTCACTTGCGACGAGATTGCGGATGAAATTCAGCGTAATATCGACTTTTTGGCCCTGGCCGATCGCGATACGGCGCCCCGCCATCGCAGCATGCGGGCCGTCTTCGGGCATTCATGGGCCTTACTCACCGAAAAAGAGCGCGCGGTGTTGATGAAATTGGCGATTTTTCAGGGTGGCTGCCGGCGCGATGCAGCCGAAACTGTGGCTGGGGCCACGTTGCCCATTCTAGCCTCGCTGATCGACAAATCACTCGTGCGCCGGACCCCCAATGGTCGCTATGAGCTGCATGAATTGATCCGCCAATATGCCCAGGCACATCTGGTGCAAACCGGCCAGTTGGCGGTCGTGCAACAGCAGCATGCCCAGACCTTTCTGAAGTATGCCGAAGGCGTCGAAAGACGTTTTTACAGCGCTGAGGGCCGCCGCCTGCGCGATCAGCTTGAACTGGATCTGGATAACTTTCGCAGTGCGTTTGAGTGGGGTTTAAGCCATGAGGGCTTGGCTACGACGCCTGATTTGGCCTTGCGCCTGGCCGCCACGTTATCACGTTTCTGGTATGTATTGCCCAACTGGCGCGAAGGCCATCAATGGTTACAGCGGGCGTTAGCGCATAGCCAGGGCATAGAAGCGGCTATGCAAGCGCGCATTCAACTCGGTTTTGGGATGTTTGAACATGCCTGGAGCCGTTATTCGGTCGCACTTGCGCATTTTGAAGCCGCCAAACCGCTCTTCGAGCAAGGGTCGGACCCGTGGTATACCGCCTGGATCTATAACCAAATCGCGCAATGTTATTTTGCCGAGGGTCGTTTAGATGAAGCAGAAGCCGCGATCCAGGAAAGTCTGGGGCGTTTTCGGCGCGTCGGCGACCAGTGGACCACGGGAGTCGCGACCTGGCTCCTCGGTTCCGTCGCCAAGGCCCGGTTGGATTATGGCGGGGCGTTGACGCTGGCCCAGGAGAGTTTAGCCATTTTTCGTGGTTTAGATGACGGCGATTGCATGATTCTGTCGCTCAACTTGCAAGGTGAATTGGCGCTGCTGCAAAATGATTTTGTGCAGGCCGAAGAGCACTATCGCACCAGTTTGGCGCTGTGCACCCATAACCCCCATGGGAAAGCATGGGTCGACTTTGAGTTGGGTGAGACGATGTTGGGCCAAGGGCAAATGGACCAAGCGATAGAGTTCTTTTGTGCAGCCCTCGCCTTTCGTCTGGCGATCGGCGACCAGGAAACGACGTGTATAGCCTTCCAAGGTTTGGCCGTTGCGGCCGCGCAGTCAGGTCATACGAAACTCGCGGCGCGTCTATTCAGCGCAGCAACGCGCAGCACACGTGGTGATGGGTTTCTCTTGACGCCCATGCTTGAACCATTATTCCAAGCAAGCCGCGCCCAAACCCAAACCGCGCTTGGCACCCAAACCTGGACAGCCGAATGGACAGCCGGCCAGTTAGCCCCAGCCAAGGATCTATTAGAAGCGGTCGCGGGTATGTAAGGGAGACGAGATAAGCAGACACGAGACAAGGAGAGGGGGAGACAAGGAAAGTAAGCAAATAGACGGGTAAAAATATGGTGTAGGGCGGATTCGCAATATGTCGCCTCGAAAGGAAAATGAATGCAATTCGCGGATCGGCCCTACACCATACCGAAATAATGTTTAACTTCCTCTCTCACCAATCTCCTTGTCTCCCTCTCTCCTTATCTCAGGCGGTAGACTGGGTTGGGCGCTGGCGATCCAGGCCTATGTGCTGCGGGCACAGGGTTTGCACAGCGCCGCCCAAAAAAATCGCAACAGCAGCCCTTCAACAAACCCTCAAGACCAACTCGTTTATTGCCGTTTATTCGTTGCTACCGCTATTAGCGCTCATGCTCTTGGAACAAACCCAAATGGAACTAGCCATTGAGGCCTTAAGCGCCATCTGGCAAAGTGCGCTTGTTACCGTAGGTGCAGTTTTTAACCGCACCAGCCAGGGGAGCAAGACCTGTACGGTTAAAAACCGCACCTGCGTGGTTACCTGTTTATCTTGTTAATCAGCATAACCATGCCGCTATACAAACGCCTCGTGGATTGATCAATCCACGAGGCGTTTGTTCAAAATTGGCGGGTTACAAAAGTTCAGGGCAGGTCAAAGACCGTAGCGCGCACCGCACGGACGATCAGGTGAAAGGCTGAGTACGGTGGTTGACCATCGCTTGGGTCGTCATAGAGACAGTGCGCATGATAGGTCGTGTCATAGGCCACATGCGGTTTGTCCTGTCCATCCAGTGCCAGGATCGGGGTGAGGCCATTCCATAAACCACCGTCACAATTGAGCGGAATCGCGACCGGCCACGCAGCTTGCAATAGTTCGGCAGATTCAATCAGCTTATTATGATAGGTTGGGTTGTCAGTTTCGCAATCCGCGCTGCACCAGACATAACCTAGACCGCCGTTGGTGGTATCGACATAGGCCATATGGGGCCGCCCCTGGGTGTCCAGTTCCAGATCCGGATGTTTACCATCGGGCGTCGGGACACCGGGATCATTGTAGGACCAATGATCAGCAGTGGTCGCTTGATCAAAGCAGTTTTCGTTGCACCAGATGTAGAGTAATTTTTCGCCAGCCACCTTCCCCTCACCTTTATAGAAAGCCAACCGCGGTCGATCTTGGCTGTCTAATGCGAGGTCCCACGAAGGGTTTGTGCCCGAGCCACGGTCGATCAGGTAGACACGCTGCCAGTTTTCCCGCTGGTCGCAGGCCGTGTCACAACCGAAGTAGAAAAGACCCGCTGATTGACCACTTTGGTTGGTTGGATAGAAATTGGCCAGGAAACGCGGTCCACCCTGACTGGTAAAGGTGAGCGAAGCATAATCGATAATCTCATACTCATATTGAAAGCCACCGCGATATTCGTCGGTGATGCGTGTGCGCGACCAGGTTGGGTTGTCCGGCGTACCCGCGGTGCAATCCGTGTCGCAGGTGGCGTAGTAGCCGCCATATAGATCCGGCTCGGCATGCGCATAGTTGCGATCCTGAAAGACAAGGCGTGGGCGATCTTGCGGGTCAAGCGCAAACGAATACTGCGGCGCATTATCATCGTAGACATCGAAAATATCCGTGCCATCGGTGGTCGCCACATAGCCCACCTGCCAACTGTTGGCGTCAACACAATTCTGATCGCAGGCGGCATAGAGATAATCTTTGGCGCCGGCATAGACGGTCGAAGCTGCCCGGATCAACATGCGCGGCTGGCCGGCTTTTGTCAGTGCGAGTTGCACTTCGATCACGTCTCGATCTTGGACCAGATTCACGCGTTGCCACTGTTCGCTCTTTTCGCAGGCGGTGGCGCAATAGGCATAGACGGCCCAGTTGGGTGCGTTGTCATGCATCGCTTCGTAATAATAATAACCGATATGCATGCCACCGTCTTTGTCCACCTTCATGCTGGCGCTGCTCGTGCGCCACTGGGTTTCTAAGAAGAGCGCCTCGCTGACCGGCTCAGGCGTGGGGGCATCCGTCGGCGCGGTTGTGGGTGTCGGTTGCCCCGGCTGCGTCGCCATGGGCGTTGGTTGGTTTGGCTGGGTTGTCGCCGTGGGCGTTGGTTGATTCGGTTGCGTCGTCGCCGTGGCGGTTGCCGATGTGGGTGGGCGGCCATCTCCGCCACGGGTAATCAGCGGGAGGAAGATATTTTGGTTGGCGAGTGGCATTTGGGCCGGTTCAGCCTGCGCCATGACGGCTCGGGTCAACCAGATGCCGATTAACAAGCTTAGAAAGAGCAGGCTTGCCACCATTTTGCGCAGATGCGATTGATTGTTCATGTGAGTAGTCCTTATTAGATTCTGTTGAGATTTTCTAATAGACAAAACAAATCAAAGGCATACAAAAGGTAGGTGCGGTTTTTAAATGGTTTGTCTATAAGATGGGTCCAAAATTTATTTGCGTAACTTGTCTCTATCTAACCAGAAAGTGGGCAGCAACAACAGCAGCAAGCGCGACAGGGACACATACAAGAAGGTATACAAATTGAGCAGCTAAGCTGATATAAATTTGAAAAGCGGAGATTTTTACCCCCTCCTCCCCTGCGCGGAGAGATCTGCGTTACCCATTCATGATTCATCAGCGTGTCCAGACCCCACCCTAACCCTCCCCTGGTAAGGGAGGGGACTGTTTGGTGGACAGCCGAATATCTCCTTCGGTCCCGTGCCAGGCTCCCTCCCAGCAGGGGAGGGCGGGGGGAGAGGTCTGCGTTACCCATTCATGATTCATCAATAACCCAGCGGATCTACACCGGGAGAGGCTGTTTTTTCTCTGTATACTCTGTACAAACTTGCGATCTCGGTCTAAACACTTTTGCATCGTAGGGCAGACCTTGAGCAACCATGTTGTTTATGCAACAGATTTCACAAGATTGCATAAGTCTGCGTAATTCGCTATAGTGTGGAGAGCAAAGAGCTTGGTTGGGAGCGATGAATTCAGGAAGGAAGCAATGACTTTTGTGCAGTGGCTCAAGCGCTTGCGCGCTGAACAAGATTTGACGCAAGAGATGCTGGCGGAGAAGATCGGCTGCGCCACGCCAACCCTGCGCTCGTTCGAGATTGGCCGCCGCCGGCCATCACGCGCGATGGCCGAGCGCATCGCCACGGTATTACGTGTGCCAAGTGAGCAGCGGGCAGAATTTCTGCGGTTGGCGCGGCTCCCCATAGAGTCGCCATCCGAGCTAGCCGAGGATCATCAAACGGAACAGTTACCGGAAGCCACAAACGAAGCAAGCCGGCTCCCCTTGCCCAAGGCGACCAAAGCCTTGATCGGGCGAGAAGCCGAACGCAATGTGTTGATGCACTTGCTGCAGGAAGAACGCTGCCGGCTGGTGACAGTGTTGGGCGCAGGCGGCATGGGTAAGACCCAATTAACGCTCGACGTTGCCCACGCCCTGGCCCCGCACTTCCAAGACGGCGCGATCTTTGTCGCGCTGGCGCCGATCCAGACGGCGCAACATTTGCCCAGCGCGGTGACCGAAGCCTTAGGGCTTTCCTTGCCAGGGGCCAGCGATCCAAACGCACAGGTGCTTGCCTGGTTGGAAAAACGCCAGATCTTGCTGGTGCTCGATAATTTTGAACATTTGTTAGGTGAAGCCGCTGCCGTGGCCTGGATCGCCGAACTTTTACAGCGCGCACCAAGGTTGCAACTGCTGATCACCTCGCGCGAACGGTTGCGCCTGCGCGGCGAACGCACCTTCGAGCTAGGGGGACTCACCCTGCCGAGTGGCATGCTGCCACCCGAACAGGCGGACGCCGTTCTACTCTTTCTAGAACGGGCGCAGCAGGTGGCCGGCGACTTTACCCTTGATGCCCAAAACAAGTTGGTGATTGCGCGCATTTGCCAATTGCTGGACGGCATGCCGCTTGGCATTGAGTTGGCGGCGGCGTGGGTGCGTGTGTTAGCGCCCAGCGAAATCGCCAGTGAGATCGAAAAGAATATGGGCTTTCTGGAACTGGCGGATCGCGATGCGTTGCCTCGCCATCGCAGCATGCGCGCCGTTTTTGATCATTCATGGCGTTTGCTCAGCGACGAGGAGCGCACAGTTTTGATGAAGTTGGCCGTTTTTCGCGGTGGCTGTCTGCGCGAAGCGGCGGAAACGGTCGCGAGTGCCACGTTGCCGGTATTAGCAAGTTTAATCGACAAATCGCTGGTGCGTCGGCTGGACGACCGGCGCTTCGATTTACACGAACTGATTCGTCAGTTTGCGGCGCAACAAGTGGCCGCTTTGGAACAGACCGCAGTAACAAAGGATCGCCATTTAGCCTATTTTCGCCAATTTGCGCTAAAAGCCGAAACGGGCATGAAGCGGGCTGACCAGGCAACGTGGTTAGTGCAAGTAGAGCGAGAACATGATAATCTGCGCGCGGCGCTGGCTTGGGCCTTCGAGGAGGGAACAACCCTGCCGCCACGCGTGACCCAAGGGTTGGCATTGGTGACCGCGCTCTATCGCTTTTGGCAAGGTCGCGGCTATCTGACCGAAGGTCGCCAATGGCTGGAGCGTGGACTGACGCAAGCGCAAGGCGTGGACGTAGCGACAACCGCCCATACCCTGAATACGCTAGGCTGGTTGACGTACCAACAGGGAGAATCGCACTACGCCCGGAGTCGGCTCGAACAGAGCCTGGCCCTCTTCCGTCAACTAAACGACGAATTGGGGGTTGCGGAGGTATTAGATACGTTGGGCGATCTAGCTTGGGCGCTAGGTGATCTGGGGCGCGGCGTGGGCTACTACACGGAAAGTCTGGCCCTCCGGCGTCGGCTAGGCCAACCAGGCCCCGTGGCTATGTCCCTGTATAGTTTGGGGCGACTTTATGTGGATCACAACGATAATCAGGCGGCAGCCACCTGCTTTGCCGAGGCGATGACGATCATAGAAGCCTTGGCCGATCGGCGCGGGTTAGCCTTGACCATTAACGGGTTGGGTCGCCTGGCCCTGAATGAGCAAGCCTATATCTTAGCGGGCGAACGCTTCCGCCACGCCTTACATCTGTTTCATCAACTGGGCAATAAAGTGGATATTGCCGAATGTTTTGAGGAGCTTGCTTTGGTGGCCCACGCCGCCGGCGATCAACAACGCGCTGCCACCCTTTGGGCCGCGGGCGAGGCCTTGCGCCAAGAGATCAACATCCATGCCTTGCGCTACAACCAGGCCCTGGCTGTGCCGATGCTGGCCCAAATCGCCGCGCCGACCCTGGCGGGGGCGCGCGGCGCCGCCCACCAACGCAACCGGGATGCGGCCGTAGGGTATGCCGTGGTGGGAACACACAACGCGGTGGGGGTTGCGTTATAAACAGCGGGCGTGTTTAATC
>JBBQBY010000017.1:0-29739 GCA_038318235.1 Caldilineales bacterium | reverse complement strand
TGAATTCGCCTTCATCTCTGCCTCAACGCGATCCCACTCACGCGTCCAATCTTCCAGATTAAATTCAGGATCGGATTAGGTGAGCGAATCTCTGAGCTTTTCTGCCAATTTTCCTCCGCCCGGCGTAATACTCTGCGGATTTGGCCCCATCCGCTGGATTCTCGCCACGATCTCTTCCAGCGAAGCCAATTCAATCGGCGCTTCTTGGATCGCTTCTTCTCCCTGAACTATCTCATCCACCAATAGAATCACGCGCACTGGCGCACCTTTAGGCAATTTGCGCGCATACTCCTGGGGAATGATAACCGCTTCCGTGTCCGTCAACTGGGTTAAAAATTCATAAGCTACCATCGCCGTCATCTCACTTTCTTCGCACTAACGCTGCGGTATAATACCTCGCTTGCCGCTATTATACCCGATCCCTACTACGCCCCGAACAAATCTGCTGATGTCAACGGCAATTAAGGCTTGGCAACCGGCGTAAACGAAGCCACAGGCGTGCCCACTAACGCGAGTTTGGTTTAGGATGCGTGGCATGCGTTGCACCGGCCCAAGCCAACAATGCTAACCAACCAGCCGCTGGCCGGTGCGACGCACGTAGTTGATTGGTTGCATGCGTTGCACGGGTCAATACCAGATACTATATCCCTGATCACCCTGACCCGTGCGATGCATACCGGATGTACGCCAATCGCTCTATCTTGTTTAATCTGTCCCCAACGCCAACGCCGGTAGGGCCAACGGCCCCAACGCTGGCGCGTTCTGCACCTGCACCTGATTCAAGTGCCAGTATAACCCGCGGCGCGCCATCAACTGTTCGTGGTTGCCCATTTCGTTGATCTGTTTGTCGGCCAGCACGACGATCAGGTCGGCGTTGCGAATGGTGGAGAGGCGATGGGCGATGATGATTGTCGTGCGCCCTTGCATCAAGCGCTCCAACGCCTGCTGAATCAGCATTTCGGTCTCGGTGTCGACAGACGAGGTCGCTTCGTCCAGGATCAGGATCGGCGCATCTTTGAGCACGGCGCGCGCGATGGATAAGCGTTGTTTCTGGCCGCCAGAGAGCTTGACGCCGCGTTCGCCAATCATCGTGTCGTAGCCTTGCGGCAACTTGCTGATAAATTCATGGGCGTTGGCAATTTTGGCGGCTTCGATGATCTCTGCTTCGCTGGCGTCGTCGCGCCCAAAGAGGATATTATCGCGGGCCGTGCCGTGAAACAAGAAGACATCTTGCAGCACAATGCTGATCTGTTGGCGCAGACTGGTCAGGCTTAGATCGCGCAGATCGTGGCCGTCCAAGGTAATTGCGCCACCGGTGACATCGTAGAAACGTGGGGCCAGCGCTGCCAATGTCGTTTTGCCCACGCCGGTGGGACCGACCAGGGCCACGGTGGTACGCGGCAAAATTTCCAAATTGATATTTTGTAAGACGTTTTGACCCGGCAGATAACCAAAGCTGACATTTTCAAAGCGCATGGCACCTTGGGCGCGGCCCGGCAAGGCAATGGCAGTGGCACCTTTGTCCACTTCGGTCTGCTCGGTCAGCAGTTCGGCCACACGATCGGCACTGGCCAATGATTCTTGTAACTGCTCCCAGGCGTTGCTCAAATTGCGCAGGGGTTGATAGAAGAGGTCGAGATACAAGAAGAAGGCGACCAGATCGGCCACCGATAAGGTTTGGCGCAAGATCAGTTGACCGCCAAAATAGATCACCACAATCGTGCCAAGCGCCGAGGTAAACTCGATAAACGGTTGAAAAATTGCCATCATTTTGAGCGCATGCAGCAACGAATCGCGATAACGGTCGATGCGCAGGCGAATGCGCGCCAGTTCGGGGATTTCGCGCGTAAAGGTTTTGATCTCGCGCATGCCCGACAAATTGTCGTTGATGATCGCATTGAGCTCACCTAACTCATGCTGGCGGATGCGAAAGGCTGGTCGCACAAAACGCGCATAGGTGCGCAGCGCAAGGAGCACCAGCGGGATCGGGATCATGCTGATCAAGGTCAGTTGCCAGTTGAGACCAAGCAGCACGGCGCTCACACCGACCAGGGTGAGGATATTGACGACCACGTCGGGGATGGCGTGCGCGATCAATAACTCAAATTTGTCTGAATCATTGATCAGGCGTGACATCAGTTGGCCGGTCTGTTTATCCTCATAAAATTGCAAGGAGAGCCGCTGCATATGTTCGTAGATCAGCTTGCGCGCATCGGCCACCACGCCCCAACCGGCCACATGGGCCAGATAACTGCGCAGAAATTGCAGGCCGAAACGGGCCAGGTAGACGGCTAACGCCAACAGCGCCAAGCGCGTGATCAGCGCCGACGAGATTTGGTTGCCAGCCGGGCCTGTGACTGCGGCGATCATCGTGCGGATGATCCAGGGGATCAATAACTGCACGCCGACCAGCAGTAGCATGCTGATCACTGTGATCAGCAACGAACCGGTATAGTTTTTCGCGTAGATCAGAAGAAATTTAATCTGCTTCATAAGGTAATAATTACCAAACCTCTCTTAGAAATTTATGATAAGGCGATTCAGAAAAATAAATGAACGATTGCATAGGTCACGTATGGTACTTGACCTACCATGCCTGGCTCGTTATTTTTTGCAATGGCCTAAAAGAATTTTCCATAGCACCGCATAATTTGTGCCACCCGTGCAATAAATGTGCCGGGGATTTTTAGAAATCCCCGGCACATTCTAACCAGTGTAAAGTTGTGTCCAACGATATAATGTAGGCCAGCCCTCAATCTGCTAGCAACTGCCCTAAAGTGGAAATAGGTACTCGATAGTTTGCACGATCCGCTATTGTGCTATCAAATCGTTTGTTGCGCCACACGCACAATCGCCTCTAAACTCTGCTCTATATCGGCGTCCGTCGTCGCCCAGGATGAAACGCTGATGCGCATGGCGGCGCGGCCACGCCAGGTTGTGCCGCCACACCAACAGGTACCTTCCTGCTGTACAGCGGCTAGCACGCGCTGTGTCGTGTCGTTATCGCCAAACGCAACCATCACTTGATTGAGCAGCACATCGTTGAGAATTTCATAGCCAGCTGCGCGCAAACCGCTGGCAAAACGCGTGGCATATTGACAGTTGCGCTCGATCAGATCGGCTAGCCCATTGCGCCCCAATGAACGGAGCGCCGCCCAAACCTCGATCCCGCGCGCGCGACGCGACATCTCCGGCGTGTAATGCGAGGGTTCGCGGTCGTCGGTGGTAGCCAGATAGGCCGCGTTGGCCGCCATGGCGGCGCGCAAATATTCGGGGTTGCGACAGAAGACGATGCCGCTATCGTAGGAGACATTGAGCCACTTATGGCTGTCGGTCGCCCAAGAATCAGCCTCGCCGATGCCGTTGACCAAGTGGGCGCGGTTGGGCGCGGCGGCGGCCCATAGCCCAAAGGCACCATCGACATGCACCCAGGCACCACTGCCACGCACCCGCGCACACAGTTCGCCAACCGGGTCGCTTGCGCCTGTGTTGACGTTGCCCGCCTGCAAGATCAGGAGTGTCTTTTCATCAAGCGGCGGCAACGCATCGGGGCGCATAGCCCCATTATCATCCACGGGCACGCGCGTCACCCGTTCGCGCCCCAGACCCAACAGGCTCAACGCCTTGAGCGCGCTCACGTGTACTTCCTCACCGACCAGCACGGTGATCGGCGGTGCGCCAAACAGACCTTGCGCTTCTACGTCCCAGCCCTGCCGTTGTAGCAGCGCGTGGCGGGCAGCGGCCAGAGCGGTAAAATTTGCCATCGTCGCGCCGGTGACAAACCCGCCGCCGGTTGTGGCGGGGAAACCAAAAAGGTCAATTAGCCAGCGCAGGGCTACCGCTTCCAGTTTGGCGCTGATCGGTGATTGGACAATGAAAGCACCATTGTTGTCCCAGGCCCCGGTCAGCCAATTGGCTGCCAGCGCGACGGGTAAGGTGCCGCCGGTGACAAAGCCGAAATAACGCGGTCCGGCTGAAGTCGTAGTCGCTGGTGAACCGATCTCGTCTAACATCGCCAATACAATGGCTGGATCGGTTGGTTGAGTTGGCAAGTCTTCTTCCAATTTCTGTAGACCCGCTAAGGCGTCCGCAGTGGGAAATACGTTGCGTTGCGCCGCCTTTTCTAAATAGTGTTGGGCGCGCGCAGCTGCGTCGGCCAGCAAATTTTCTGGGTTCATGATGCGCTCATTTCGTCGTTTTCGTAAGCTATCAAGGCTAAACGTTGATTGAGTGGAACTGAGAAAGTGATGAGTGAGATCAAATGACCTTTTTCACTCCTCACTTTTCACAGCTCGAACGGCACCCCATACTGCGCCGACAATTGGCGCAAATCATCCAGCACGACCGGCGTCAACGGAATGCCGTCGCGCAGGCGTTGCTGTTCGGTTTCATGCTCGATTTCGCCGGCCACATAAACCCGGTCATGGCCGGGCGCTTTGGGGGTGTCGTGCAAGGCGCGGATCATGGCATCCATGCCGCGCTTGAAATCATCTAATGGGCGGAAGAGATCAACGCGCAGCGCGGCAAAGAAATGGCTGTCACCGTCCACTTTATAACCTTCAAAGGCGCTGGGATCATCGCCATACAAATCGTCCCAACCGCCGGCTAGCAAATTACACAGCACCGACACCATCATCGCCAGACCGTAGCCCTTGTGGCTGCCTTGCTCGCGGGTGCCGCCGAGCGGTGAGAGAAAACTGACCTGGCCCGGATCGGTCGTCGGGACGCCATTGGCATCGACGCCCCAACCGAGCGGGATCGCTTGATTGTTATCGCGCATCATCAAAATGCGGTTAAAGGGCACGGTCGAGGTTGCCATATCGAGCAGCCACGGTGGCTCAGTTTGGGTCGGGAACGAGATGCTGAGCGGGTTGGTGGAGAAACGCGACTTGGCCCCAAAGGTGGGGATCACGCCATAATCGTGGTCGCGCGCATAGACACGGGCCGTCATGCAGATGCCGATCATGTCTTTTTGGAGCGCCATGTAGGGGTAATAACCGGCGGCGCCATAGTGGTGTGAATTGCGCATGGCGACCATACCAATCCCACTTTGTTGCGCCTTTTGCATTGCCAGCCGCATGGCCCAGACCGAGGCGGCTAGACCCAGGCCATGACCACCATCCACCCGCGCTGTGATCGGCGTTTCATATTCAATTTTATAATCAGTTTGTGGCTTCAAAATGCCGCTCGCAAAGCCGTCAAAATAGATCGGCTTCAAATTACGCACGCCGTGGGTATCGACGCCACGCCGGCTGGCATAGAGCAGCACATCAGCCGCATCAGCCGCTTGGTCTGCGGGGACACCGGCGCGCGCAAAGACTTGCTTGACAAAACTGTGTAAAACATCCGCTTGAATGGTTGCACTTACTGGAACAGCTGCCATCATCATTTCCTTCTGATCGAGTTTGACCGTTGTTTTACTGAGGACTGGCTGAAATCGAAATATCGATCTACGTTTTATTGCACGAGTAGGTCATCCCTTCTAGGGTGACAATCGTTCGGTAGCCACATTTGTCACCCTAGAAGGGATGACCTACAAAAAATCGCGCCCCGTTAAGCCTGTACGAGTTTTATTTTAGCATTAATTGAAGCCATCTTTCAATCAGGTGGCGTACGTGTGCAGGTTGCAACCTCCCTATTCTACCCGCGCCGTCTGCCAACGTAACGTCACGAGCAGCGCCATATGGTCAGACAGATAGCCGCGCCCACCGCCGACGAAGGGCAGCTTTTCGGTGAACTGAAATTCGGTTACTACCTTCACTGGCAAGGCGATGGGCGAACGAATGAAGATAAAGTCAATTGGTAGCGCATAACGGGCAGGAACGCCAGGAAACGGTCGATAGGTTGGCCGCGCATCGCTGGTGAGCGGATCGGTCAGGCCACTGCGTTCTAAAAATTCATCGTAGAGCCAGCAGCCGCGCGGCAGATTAAAATCACCGGCGACGAGCACAATCGCTTCTGGCGGCTGAGCGCGCACCAAGGTGGCCAGTTGCTGAAGTTGACGTTGTTGATCTTTGGCCACGCGATTTTCGGGCCGCCAATTGCCCCCATAGTTGGCCACCAAGTGGGTATTGACCACATGAATGGGCACACCACCATGCTGAAATTCGGTGATCAGCGCGCCCTTCTGCGTGATACGGTCCATAATGGTCGGGCCGTGCCAGGGACCTTGGGTTTCATAGCGTATAAATTGGGTTGTACCGAGTTGTTCGCGCGCTAAGGTCAAAAGGGAGCCGCGCGGTGCGCGCGTGCCAGGTATAAAGGCTTGTTGGGGATGGCTGAAGCAGGTGCGGGTGAGCAAGTTCTGTGCGGCATAGGTTTGCACCTCTTGCAGACAGACGATTTGCGCGGCGCTGTGGTCAAGTTCTTGCGACAAGGTGCGCAGCCGCCGCGGGGTAGTCCAAGATAACCCACCGAAACAGTTAAAGGTGAGCAGAGAAAAGTTAGTGTCAGTAGGCATGGGTAGAAAGAATACGCTCCCTTCAGTTTGAATGTAGCCCGTTTGAATTTAACAACGGTCCACGGTTTGCCGTCTGCTTTGATACCCTCACTCGCGTAAATTACCTGTGAATTTACAACAGGGGCGAAAGCAGTCGGCAGAGCGAGTCTCTGGTCCGCTTGAGCACGTTGCCACGCATATAAGCGCTCAGACTAAATTTTGTACAATGGTGCAAATCACTATGAAAATCCATCTCCAGTTCTTGCGTGGTCTTTTCATCATAGACGATCAAGTTCAATTCATAATTAAGGCTAAAACTGCGGATATCCATATTGAGCGAACCAATCGAGCAGAGCGCCGAGTCAATGCTGATCGTCTTGGCGTGAAAATAGGCACCCTGGTATAGATAGATCTTTACCCCGGCTTTTGCCATGTTGGCGGCATAGGTAAGGCCAGCCCAATAGGGATAGTCGCCGCCCGGCCCGCGTGGGGCAATCATCACCTTCACATCGACGCCCGAGCGCGCCGCGCCTGCCAAAGCCTCGGCCATGCCTTCATCCAAGATAAAGAAAGGCGACTGAATATAGATATGTTTCTGCGCGGCTGTGATCAAGGCAAAATAGACCTCGCGAATGGCTTTCCACTCGGCATCTGGACCAGAATGGACGATTTGCAGCGGCAGATAGTCGGCTTCTGTCATGGGTGATAGATCATAAGTCAGATGAAGCAGGCGCTCTTTGGTTGTATTATACCATTGGACGGCAAAGCTGGCCTGCAAACCCAAAACGACCTGGCCGGTGACGCGCACATGCGTATCGCGCCAGCCCGTAAAGCGCCCGCCTTTGGGGCCGGTCAGATATTCCTCAGACATGTTCAAGCCGCCAGTATAGCCAATCTTGCCATCAATCACCACAATTTTACGGTGGCTACGATAACTGAGGGTATGAACGGCATAAACCGGCGACCAGGGAGTCATTTTGACGTCGCCCTCATTCATCTCGCGCACATAACGCCGACTGAGCATAGTAAAACAACCGAGGGCATCATAGACCACGCGCACTTCAACACCTGCTTTGGCCCGCTCTAGCAAGATCTCCTTAAACTCTTGCATCAATTGATCCGAAGACCACTCGAAATACTCCATATGGATCGAATGTTGCGCATTGCGCAGATCTTCTTGCAGACGCGGGTATTTTTCTGTGCCATTTTGCAAAATCTCTAAAGTATTGAAGGGGAACAGTGTGGCCCTGGCATTGCGGTGCATCAGCGCCAAAACCCGCCCATAAACGGGTGGCCCTGCCTGTTTTAGGCGCTCAATTTCTTCATGTTGGTGGGCAAGAAATTCGGCGACATGGGGATCTTCGCGGATATTTTTGCTGATCTCTTGTTGCAGCAACTTCTTTTGGCGGCTAAAGGCATGATAATCGCGGCCAAACATCAGATAAATGACGACACCGACGATCGGCAGGAGAAAAAAGAGCAAGATCCAAGAAAATGTCTTGGGGGGCGATTGATTTTCGAGGATCATAAAGACGGAAACGATAGCTGCGTATATAACAAACACCCATGACAATACCGTATAAGTCTGGGTTAGCACATTAAGCATAACAAGTAACCTTTTTCGGGATATTGAACCATTTAAAATAATCTAGGTTCGACTATTTTAGTGAATAGTGTCGCAGCCTAGCTTACATTTATCGATTAATCATGGCACAAGCGCGCACTACCGGCAATATTTGCCGAGGCCAATCAAAGCGACCGAGCAGCAAGGCCATCCCTACCGCTTGGTCGCTTTGTCAATATTACTTTTGATCAATGATTCGTGTAGCGCTCTGCTAGGCGGAATTCTTCGCCCGCCAGCTAGCCAACATCTGATCCATGACCCAAGTGGTACGTGCGCCACTGATCCCTGTGCTCGGACAGTGACCCTCGTGGTTGAGTTCATCGACAATTGTCTGGATCAGCGGCTGCTGAATATGAAATGGATTGTCAATCGCGAATTCAGTCACACCATCTACGGTGGTCAGGAGCACCGGATCGGTGGTAAACGATGTGAACGTGAGCTTGCCTTTGTCGCCGACAATTTCAGTCTGATCCAAGTTGGTATAGCTGGAAAAGCTCCAAACGCCAGTGCCATATACGCCTGATTCAAATCCAAAGCTACCCACCACCACATCTTCGGCTGGATAATAGCCAGCCTGATTGGTCGCATACCCTTGCACGCTTTGAATGGGTCCGAAAAAATAATCCAGATAATCCAGCGTATGGGCGGCCAAATCAACAAAGAGACCACCACCGGCAATTTCGGGGATCACACGCCAGGGCAAATTCTCCGGTTCGGCCGGTCGCCAGCACCGATAGAAAGTGACGGATACTGTGCGGGGCGCACCGATCGCACCGCTGTCAATTAATGCTTTCACCTTCAAAAAACGTGGCAAGCAACGGCGATAATAGGCGACCCAGAGCGGCACGTTAGCCTGTTGACAGGCCGCCAACATCGCTTGGCATTCGGCAAAATTCAGCGCCATCGGTTTTTCGACATAGACCGGTTTGCCAGCACGCGCGGTGGCTAGTGTATATTCCTTATGCGCATTCGGCGGCGTGGCAATGTAGACCACGTCCACGTCGGGATCGTCGATTAAGGCTTGCGCATCGTTATACCACTTCGGTACATGATGTCGTTCAGCGTAATCTTTGGCCAGCGCGCCGTCACGCCGCATCACGGCGACTAAGGCCGAGTTATTCGCCTTCTGAAAACCAGGGCCGCTCTTTGCCTCAGTCACATTGCCACAACCAATAATACCCCAGCGAATTGTTTTCATCTGCTCACGAACTCCTTTTGCCCTGCATAATTTGCTTTTGCGCTATTGCAATATGTTCTGCGATCAACGGTTGAAAGCGAATTTCGCTGTTATCCTCCGGCGCGTAACCAATCACCTTGCGCGCATTGGCAATGCTCCAGAAGGCGTGCGAATTGGCACTAATCCCGTAAAAAATCTGGAAAGGCACACCTTGTTCGTCGCAGATATTTTCGGTTTCAATGCTCTTGACAAACAACTGTTGCAGGTCGCGTTCGCTGATATAAACCCCTAGCGCTCGCCGCACACAGCGTAGATCGCCCAATCGGCAATGCGTCAGATCGTCTTCGCGTGGCCCGCCGATCCGGATTTCGACGACTTCTAACTGTCTGCCGACGGCTGGAACGCCGCCAGTGGTAAATGCAGAACTTGGCCGCGCTTGTTTACCGGCGGCAAAGACAAACCCCAAATGCTCGTATGTCTCCTTGGCCCAACCATAATAATTGTCCGACAAGGCGCGCTGATTAGGATCGACAAAATCCAGCTTGCCATCCAGGATCAATGGCTCGTAATAATCAGCGGCATGGTTGGAACTGGCCACGATTACCCGGCGCACACCTTCTTCCAGCGCGGTCTGGTAAATGTTATAGGCCATCTCCACATTGGCCAATTCGTCCCAAAAGCGTTGGTTGGCATCATCGCCTGCCGCTGGATTCGAGTTGCCCACAAAGCCAAAATGCACAACCGTATCCACGCCACGAAAATGTTGACGATAGTGATCGCGTTGGCGATCCACCAAATCGGCAAGTTGGATATCTTCAATCGCGTTGCCGGCGCGATTCATTGTGCGCACATCTAACAAGGTTAGCGCATAGCGGGCGCGCAAGACGGGCAGAACCTGGCCGGCAATCTTCCCCGCCGCGCCGGTGACGAGTACTTTGCGTTTTGACATGAGTAGGTTCCATTCTTGAATTTAAGATTTAGAGACGTTTAGAGACGTGATGAGTGATATTCGAGTCTCACTCATCACGTTTTGCCCATCATTTCAAGCTGCTGGAATGCAAAATCTAATAAAGCCTGGGCCGCGGCCGGATCTGCGCCGCCCCCTTGCGCAAAATCGGGGCGTCCGCCACCGCTGCCACCAAATTGGCGCAAGGCGTCGCGCAGCAAATTGCCCACATGCACGTCGACATCGGCGGCGCGGGCAAAGATCAAGGTTAACTTACCGCCGCCTGTTGCCGCCAGCAGAGCCAGCGTACCCGGGTATTGCTGCAAATTTTGCGCTAACGTTTTCGTCGCCCCAGCATCTTTGTCGGTGAAAACTTTGGCGACAATTCGATGTTTTTCGTTGGCCGGCGCTGCGTTTACCAGCGCGCTCGCTTCCTGCGCCAACTGTTCCTCAATAAATATTTTAAGCGTCGCTTGCAATTCTTTGATCTGCGCCAGGTTGCGTTCCACCAGGCGGGGCACTTCAATCAGTTCCGTGCTAAAGAGCGTGGCTGCTTCGGTCAGCAACCGATGTTTTTCGGCATAATCGCGGTAGGCGCGCTGGCCGCATACAAAGGTGAGCCGCACCTGATTGCGCCGGCGCTCTAGCCGCGTAAATTTGATGGTTCCCACTTCTGCTGTCGTGCGTACATGGGTGCCGCCACAGGCCGAGTAGTCGAACTGCTCGATTTCAACAATCCGAATTTTGCCGGTCACCTTGGGCGGTTTGCGCAGCGGCACCGCAGACAATGCACTATCGCTGACAAAATAAGCCTTGATCGGTAGGCTGGCGTAGACCATGTGATTGGTAATCTTTTCCGCTTCGTCGAGCTGCGTTTGCTCAAGCGTTGCGACGTCTAAATCGAGGGTGGATTCGGTATCACCAAAATGCACAGAAACGGTTTCATAGCCGAAGTGACGATAGAAAATTTGCGACAGTAGATGTTGGCCCGAGTGTTGCTGCATGTGATCATAACGCCGTGGCCAATCGATCACGCCATGCAAGATTTGGCCGGGATTAGCATTGGCCAATGGCGCCTCTAAAATGTGCAACACATCGCCATTTTCCATCGCCATCACGTCCACAACGCGCCGGTTGCCGAGCATACCCGTGTCGAACAGTTGCCCGCCAGAAGTGGGATAGAAGCTTGTCCGATCCAGCAGCACAGCGGATTGGTTGTTCGTTGGCGGCGTAGCGACGATCTGCGCGTCGAATTCCGTCTGATAGGCATCCGTGTAATAAAGTCGTTCGGTCATCATTCGCCCCTCGATCCAATAAATGGCAATGGCACACTTTCGCCATGATCCTAGGGCTATGATACTGGAAGTCCGTCAATTTATCAATCTGTAGGAAGTTTGAACCTCTATGGTAGAATATGATCTAACTTTGATGACCGCCGACGGGCATCTGCTGCAATCCGCAGAACTGACCACCTGGTCAGCTGTATAAATTTTTAAACCACAGGAGCGTTATATGAAATTATACTTGATCCGTCATGGCCAGAGCTTTGTCAATTTGGCAGATTGGGACTGGGAAAGCGATACAGTGGATCAGCCATTAACGGAATTGGGCCAACAGCAAGCAACCGCCTTGGCGGCTTGGTTGCCGCAACATTTGCCACAGATCGATGCGCTCTATTGCAGCACTATGCAACGTGCCCGTCAGACTGCTGCGCCGTTAGCCGAGGTGTATCAGCGTACGATTCAATTTGATGATCGTGTGCGCGAGATCGGCAATAATCAAATCAATCATGTGGCCTGGCCAGACGAACAATTGCCCAGGAAATATGCAACAGGTTGGCCGACGGCGCGCCCCTTCTCCCCGACCATGAGCGACGCAGAAAGCAGTGAAAGTTTTATGCACACGCGTGTGCGTGTCGGTTTGTTTGTAGAGCAAATCGTAGAACGGCATCGCGACGAAGTGGTGGCCGTGGTCTGTCATGGCGGCGTCTTTGATTGTGTGTTTGACCACGTCTTCAATGTGGGGCCCTGGCGGCGCACCGAAATTTGGACGCATAATACGGCTGTCTCACACTTTGAATATGTTGCGCTGCCCAACCGCGAAGTCTGGCGTTTGCAGTATCACAACCGCACAGAACATCTCCAAGGCATAGAAATCACCTGATCTGCGCCCCGTCAATTGATTACTTGCCTTGTCTAACGCTATTGCTAGTCCACCACAAAGTTTGCGCAGCACTTCTCGTAAAAAGGTAAGCGAAAAGCAAGCAACATTTAATCCATTCTTCATGATTTATCGCGTATAATTGATAACAACCGGCAAAAAGATAATAGTAATCAGATTAGGGCTTTAGGTTGTTGTCAGCCTGAGCGATTTAGCGAAGAAAAGGAATCAAGGCAATGAGACAAGTATACGCGGTGTTGCTGAGTGGATTTTTACTGATGTTACTGTTAGTTGTCGCGGGCCATACCAGCCCGACGGTGTGGGCGCGCTCAGACAGCGAAATGCAAACATTGGCGCCAACGCAAACAGAATTAATCCAACAGGGCGAAGCAAAGACGCCTGATGAGAATGTTCCGGATGACCCATTCGCGGTGCCTGAAATGCGCGTGGCTGACATACCCGTGGCATTTCATGATGAACTAGCCGTGAGCCATAGCATCTCCTTGACCTACAAGACAAGAGGGTTAGGCGATCCAATTGAAAATCAGCTGATTGTCCAATCTAAAGCGGCTGATGGAAGCTTGATCCAGATCGGCCCTGAGAACTGGGTGCGTTCGGCGAATAAAATCTATGATCTGGTGCCGAGATTTTTCCCTAACCCGGTAGAAGTAACCAACATTTCTTCGCTGCAACCAATTTCGTGGACTGGCAAGAGCGGCATATGGGCGGTTAACGCTACCAATACAGGCGTTAATTTAGTGGTAGCAACGAAACAGTCGATCACTACGGAACTATCAGTCGGTAGTCCGTTCACCGATGCTCTGGCATCCACCACAACCTATACTTTCACCATGAAGGCCAGTACAAAAATTGGCGCGCAGTGGGGCGCTATCTATCCCACCCGGCTTACGGTCTACAACGGCTGCCCGGCGACTACATGGCTCCAGAGCCTCGCAAGCAGAGGTAAATTTGTGATGTCCGTTCCAGTTAGCTCCGTGACTTCCTTTGGCCCTGCGACATGGGACATGCGTCAAATAGATGGTTCGGGCGTGATTGTCGCTTCCGGCACCCTTGTTGCCCCACTCTGTGGCAGCGCACAAAATCCGCCGCCTGTAAGTACATTTACGCCAATCTTTCTCTACTTGCCGGCGATTCTCCGCTAAGTTCGTTTTACACAGATAGCTAGCATTAGCTTAAATGCATGAGGCTAACGGGATTGACCCCCGTTGGCCTCATGCATTTAAGCTAATGCTGGTGCCGGCCTTTTCGCGCAAGATGAAATTTTAATTCCGTTGTTTATTTTAATTCGCTGCGCGAATAGCCCAAGATGGTGCGCGCAACAATCAAGGTGTTGATCTGCCCGGTGCCTTCATAGATGTCGTTGATTTTGGCATCGCGTAGCCATTTTTCTACCAGAAGTTCCGTACTATACCCCAGCGGCCCCAACAATTCCACCGCCTTTTGGGTGACCCAAGTAACAGCCTTACCCGCTTTTACCTTGCACATGGACGATTCCAGTTGGTTCTCTTGTTTGGCGTCTAACATGGCCGTCGCTTTCAGGGTCAACAGCCAGGCTGCATGCAACTGGGCTTCCATCTCGATCAGATCGGCCTGCACAGTGGTCAACTTCCAGCGCGGCTTGTCGTAGTCCATACGAATGCCCTGTTTGGCCAACAGATCGCGTGTATATTCAAAGGCAGCGCGCCCAATGCCAATCGCACTGGCTGCGACAATTGGGCGAGTCGCATCAAAGGTGCGCATGGCGCCCTTGAAGCCTTTGCTGCTTGGCCCCGTTTTTACTTCGGCATCGCCCAAAAGATTTTCGGCCGGGATGCGGCAATTATCGAGAATAATCTGGGCGGTGTCACTGGCGCGAATGCCTAATTTTTCCTCTACCTTGCCAATCAGCGCGCCAGGCGTGCCAGCTTCGACAACAAACGGTTTCATCCCGGCGCGCCCGGCATGCTTGTCCACGGTGGCCCACACCACGACCAAACCTTTTGATTCTTCCAGGGCTAGTTTGCCGCTGGTGCAGAAGATCTTCTGACCATTCAAGATCCATTCATTCGTCTGCGGATCAAAGGTGGCTGTGGTCTGAATATTGCTGGTGTCGGAGCCGGCCTGGGGTTCAGTCATCGCCATCGCGCCCCATTTCGGTTCCCCTTCGCTAAAGCGGCGCAGAAAACGTTCTAGTTGTTCGGGTGTACCCACGGCCTTGATCGCCGCCCCACCCAAAGCGCTGCCAGGAATACACAGATAGACGCCCGCATCGCCCCAACTCAACATTTCGATCATATACACAAGGCCCAAATTTGCAATGCTCGCATGCTCAGGGCTAGCCTTGGTGTCTGCCTCGGTTTTGTGACTTTCGTCCGCGTTACTAGAGCGGTGGGCACGGGTTAGCGCCGCTTCCAAGTTCGCCAATTCCATCTGCTGCATCTGTGGCCACATCATATGCACAAATTTTACCGGTCGCGCATGTTCATCGTCATCCAACTGGCGGCTTTCGGGGCGCATGACATTTTCGGCCACCGAACGCACCGGTTGCAGTTGTTTTTCAATCGCTTCGGGGGTTTTGAATTCGATCGACATATCGTGGTACTCCTATAATATTCTTTAATAGGAGTAAGGAGTAGGGATACGGGATTATGACGCTCAATAGCGCGTACCATATCCCTACTCCTTATTCCCTGCTCCTTACTCCTTGCTCTACGCCATCACCAATCCGTCCCACGTCGCAAAGCCACGCCCGTTGCGCAGCCATAGTTCTACGGGATGCTCGCGGATGTAGCCGTGGCCGCCCAGGATTTGGACGGCGCCATCGGTTACCTCCAACACCATTTTATCGGCATATTGTTTGGTGAGGACAGTGGTTTTAGTGGCATCTTCTTGGTTGTCTAGCTTATAGGCCGCTTCCCAGACCATTAAGCGGGTGGCTTCGATTTCAATGCGCATGTTTGCCAGCATAAAAGCGATGCTCTGGCGTTGTGCAATCGGTTCACCAAAGGCGACGCGTTCCTTGGCATATTGCAGGGCATATTCATACGCGGCGCGCGCCTGGCCCACCGCCAATGCCGCCAGCCCAATCCGGCTCACCGTTAATAAACGATTGAGCCGAATCCCTTTCAGACCACCCAGTCGATTTTCTTTGGGCACACAGACATGGTCAAAATGTACCAGATGACTCGTCAGCGCATGGACACCCATCAAGGTTACCGCTGCGCCGATTTCAAGACCGGGTGTTGCGCTGGGCACAATAAAGGCCTGGGTAATCCCATTTTCGCGCGCATAGACGAGCAATAATTCGGCCGTTTTCGCCAGCGGGACAAAGGTCTTGCTGCCGTTGAGGACATAATTGTCACCCACCTTTTCGGCGGTGGTGGCAAGCTCAGCGGGGTCAAATTGAATGACCGGCTCGGTAATCGCCGCGGTTGCTTTAGGGAATTTTTCCTCACAAAACTGGGTCAGGTAGGTCTCTTTTTGTTGCTTGGTCCCAAATAAGGCAATCGGGATCGCAAAGAGATTCGGGGTCAACAAATGCAGGCTGATGCCTACATCACCCCAGCCCATTTCTTCCAGATAGAGCGCGCTCGTCAAGGCCGAATATTCACCAAACCCGCCATATTCAGCTTCAATGCTGCCTGGCAATAGGCCCAATTCCCAGCCTGTCTGCACCAGGGTCGCGGGGATCGATCGGGACTCTTCGGCCTCGCGGTAGAATGGACGCATCTTCTGTTCGGCAAACCGATGCACGGTTTCCACCAACATTTTCTGTTCCGCATTCATATCAAACGAGTACATAATGGCTCCGTGAAAGGTAATATGGCTGCTTAGATAACATGACCTTAGCTTACGCTAAGCATCGCGCTCCGCTGTTTTGCCCCAGTTGTCAAGCCGTTTGCAACTAGTTGGTCAGTGGTCACTGCGCCTGATTTGGCCGGCTGATCTTCCTACGGTACAATGGTTGACTGATCACTGCTAACGGATCGCTAGCTGCTTGAGGTCGTGTGAATTTTAAGAATGCTCGAATTGCCCTGGTGCACGATTGGCTGAACCAACTTGGTGGGGCGGAAAATGTACTCGAAGAATTAGTGACGCTCTTCCCCGGTGCGCCGATCTACACAAGTATGTATGCACCAGAATGCATGCCGCCCAGCTATCGCCAGTGGCCGATTCACACCAGTTTTATGCAAAGCTTACCGGGTGTAACCACGTATCATCAGCGCTATCTGCCCATCTATCCGTTGGCCTTTGCCCACACGGATCTGAGTGCTTATGACTTGGTGCTCAGCAATAAAAGCGGCTTCTGTCATGGCGTGAAGACGCGTAATGGCCAGGGACGCAAAGCCTTACATGTCTGTTACTGCTTAACGCCAACGCGTTTTTTGTGGCTTTACGAGCAATATCGCGAACGTGAACAGATCGCGGGCGGCTTAAATTTTGCCCTGCAACCATTGTTGGCGCTCTTACGCCGCTGGGATTGGGCGGCGGCGCAACGGGTTGACTATTTCATTGCGATTAGCCGCACCGTGCAGCAACGAATCCGTGATGTGTATGGGCGAGAAAGCATCGTCATCCATCCGCCGGTTGATACCAACTATTTTTTGCCTGACCCAGGCGTGGCGGTTGGTGATTATTTTTTAATTGTGAGCCGTCTGATCCCCTACAAGCGCATTGATCTGGCCGTGCAAGCCTTCCAGCAACTGCCGCACGCGAAACTAATGGTGGTGGGCGAAGGGCGCGATTTCGCCGAATTGAAAAGCAACGCCAGCCCGAATGTTACCTTTATGGGACGCCAGAGCCGAAGCCGCATTCGGGAACTGCTGCAAGGGTGTAAAGCGTTTATCTTTCCTGGTCTAGAAGATTTTGGCATTGCCCCCGTAGAAGCGATGAGTGTTGGCCGCCCGGTGATCGCTTTTGGGGCCGGTGGCGCGCTGGATACCGTGTTGCCAGGCTTGACAGGTGAGCTATTTGTGGCGCAAACCGTGGAAAGTTTACTCGCTGTGCTAAAGGATTTCGACGCAACGGTCTACGATCCGGCGGCCTGTCGGGCGCAGGCAGAACAATTTAGCACGGCTACCTTTCGCCAAAAATTGTTAACTCACCTGGAACAGATCGTAGAAAATAATTAATTGTGAATCATTAACATGGAATTACGCGAATATTGGCAGATCATCCGCCGTCGTTGGTGGATTCCGGTGGTATTGACGCTTTTGGTGGGTATTTTCAGCGCGCTGCAACTGAAGCCCTGGCAGCCGCAACCGGTCAGTTATAATGCAAGCATGCGGATGCTGGTTGGCGTGATGCCGGCCAGCAATGCCAATACCACGGCCTATGATCCGCGCTACTATGCCTGGCTGTCCAGCGAATATCTGGTCGATGACTTTACCGAAGTGGTGCGCAGCGAACTGTTTACAAAGAATGTCAGTGCTCGCCTGGCGCAGGCGGCGATTATTCTGCCACCTGGCACGCTTCAGGGCAGCGCGGCCACCGGCAAGCAGCATCGGATTATTACCTTGAATTTTAGTTGGGGTGACCGCACGCAACTAGAATTGATCGCCACGGCGGCCGCAGCCGAATTAACCGAAAATGTAGCGGTCTATTTTCACCAATTAGGCACCGATGGTGCTGGCATCACGTTGCTCGATGGACCGACAGTTGGCGTCGTGGGGCCGGGCCTGCGCCAGAAAATTGAACTGCCGCTGCGTCTGTTACTGGCGCTGTTCGTTGGGCTTGGCTTAGTTTTTCTGCTTGACTATCTTGACACATCGGTACATGACCGCAGAGAATTAGAAGCGCTAGGGTTTTCGATCCTGGGTGAAATCCCTAAATATCTTTCTAATTCTAAAACGAGCCTGCCCAGGCGATGAAGACACCGACTATTTTACGAATACTAGAGCCAGATAGCGAAACAGTGCATAATGCCTATCCAGATCGTGGTTTTAAAGGATAGCAAAAGCAGTGAACCAATGATTTTTCGATACTATGCAGAGACAGACATGCTCTATATCCAATTGATCGATGCTATCAGTGTCGAGTCTGAATCCGTTGCACCGAATATCGTATTCGATTTTAATGCACAAGCCCAAGTGATCGGGATTGAAATTGAAGATGCCAGCAAATATGTCGATTTGGCGAAATTAGAAGTGTCAGCCTTGCCGTTTGCTGATCTGATCTTTAGGAAAAACTCAAGAGTAGCTTTGGCCTAAGGCTAGCTTATATTCAGTGCCTATCTGAGAATTTTATGTGACTCAGGTAGACGGATAAGTTTTCGACCTGGTTTAACGTTATTGTCAACGAGGTAACAACCATGACCATTCAAGAATATATCCGCATTTTACGCCAGCGCGGCTGGATGATCCTTTTGGCGATGTTATTGGCGGCGGTGGCAGCGTATGGCATTAGCAGTTTTCAGAAGAGTCTTTACCGCGCCACAGTCGAGGTGAGCACCGTACCGGCGCGCACCGATTTGGGCTTGAGTATCACCGCCAAAGATTTGCTGCGTAACTTTGCCCTCAATATCAAGACATTGGAAGTCGCCCGCCAGATCGTTGCGCGCGCCCAACTGGATAGAACGCCAGAAGATCTGCTGGCCAACTTGCAAGTAGAGCCGGATGGCAGCACCTACACGATCAATATTCAAGCAACTGATCGCGATGGCGCGGTGGCGCGCGATATTGCCTTGGCGGTGGCCGATCAATTTGTCGAAGAACGCACGCAATATTATGCGCAGCAGGACAAACGCGACCGCATCGAGGTAAAATTGCGCAGCCGCAACATTAACTACGAACAGATCCAGCCGAAGCCAAAGATCAACGCAATTGCTGGCGCGGTGCTTGGTCTGCTCCTGGGCATTGCCACTGTGCTGATGCTGACCTGGATGGAAGCTGACCTATTGCGCACCGCCGCCGCCACCGAACGGGCGTTGGGCATCCCTGTATTAGGAACGATTCCCCAGGCTGGACATGCGCATGAATCCACCGCATCTACAGCCCAACCTGGTCGGGTGGCTGTGCCAAAAGCTGCGTAATGGGACAAAGCTTTCACGCCATCACGCAACCGCGCAACAATGCTGCGTTAGCGAAAGCAAATTCGGAAATTCAAAGTCGTTTGACGCTGCCCTGGCTACTGCTAACAATAGCCGTTCTGCTCTATGCTGGTTATTTTAGCTACCTGACCTTGGTGCGTTATGCCGCGTTTGAAGCCCGTGCTTTTGACATGGGCAATCTAGATCAGGCCATTTGGAATACGGCGCACGGTGCCTGGTTTCGCCTGACGAACGAACCAGGCACCGTCAACCGGCTCAGTTTGCACGTCGAACCAATCCTCATCCCCATCTCCTGGCTCTACTGGATTTACAGCGGCCCGCCGATTCTGCTTATCTTACAAGCCATTGTGGTTGCGCTGGGGGCGCTGCCACTCTTTGCGTTGGCGCGATCTAAACTGAAAAATCAATGGCTTGCGCTGATTTTTCCCTTGGCCTTTCTGCTCAATCCTTCGATGCAGGCGGCTAATTGGTTGGAATTTCATCCGCTCACCCTGGCCCCAACCTTACTCATCGCCGCTTTTTTCTTTCTCGTCACGGATCGACCCGGTTGGTTTGGCTTTTTTGCGCTGCTAGCCGCCAGTTGTAAAGAAGAAATCGCCCTGCTGGTCTTCATGATGGGGCTGTATGCCTTTCTGGTTTTGCACCGGCGCAAATTGGGCCTGCTGACGATGGCGCTCTGTCTGTTCTGGGCCTTATTTGCGGTGCTCGTGATCCAAAATACCTTTGCCGCCGGCAATATTCACTGGGGGCGTTATAGTTATTTAGGCGTGACTCCTGTGCAGAAAGTAATCACGTTGCTAACCAGACCCGCGATTGTGCTGGCGCAACTGCGCGCGGCCAACACACTGCAATATTTTTGGTGGCTCCTGTTGCCGACCGGCTTTATCGCATTATTTGCGCCCGAAATTTTACTCTTGGCGCTGCCCTCGTTGGCGATTAATTTACTGGCCGATTTCTCGCCCATGCACCAGGTGAATGAATTAATCTACGCCGCGCCTATTATCCCGTTTGTGCTGATCGGCGCCATTTATGGCGTAGCGCATATTACGTCCTACGGATTGCGCCATTTTGATAGCCGCCGTACACGCACCATTTACCCGCTGCTTGGCGCGATCATTCTCGGCTGCGCGCTCTTCGCCCAATCTCAATTTGGTTATCTGCCGGGCAGCGGCAATGCGCAATCATTCACGGTCAGTGAACATGATCGGCGTGCGGCCGGCGTCATTGCGCAGATTCCGCCGGATGCGAAAGTAAGCGCTCAAGATCGCTTGAACCCACATGTGAGTGGCCGCCAGACGCTCTACATTTTCCCACGCCTTGATGATGCGGATACCGTTTTTTTGGATGTGACCAATTCCGCCTGGCCGCAACATCCGAACGATCTGCATAAAACCGTCAATGATCTGTTGGCAAGCGGCTGGGGGGTGGCGGCGGCGGATGATGGGTACCTATTGCTGCGCAAAGGTGACTTTCCAAAAATGTTGCCAACTATGTTTTATACGGCATGGCACAACGCCGAGTTGGCACCGGTGACTCCGCATCAAATCGACTTTGCCAATACGCTGCGCTTGCTTGATTATCAGGTGGAAATTGATAGCCACGGCGAACTGGTCACACAACTCTACTGGACAGCCCTGAAACCAGTGGATCGTGACCTGCGTTTTTATATCGCTTATCTGGATCCAGAGGGCAAGATACTTCAAGATAGCCAATTTTATCCGCCGGTTGCTAGCTTGTGGTATCCTACATCTAAGTGGCAGACGGGCGCGCCTGTGCTGGTGCAAACGCTGCCGTGGACGCTAGCGGCTGATCGTTTTACGTTGGCTGTGGGGCTGTATGAGGGCGAAAATGGCTGGCAAAACGGCCAACGCCTATCAATTACAAAAGTGGAACCGGCGCTACCCTTGCTGGAAAATAGTACAATCGTCCGTTTGGGTGGCTATGTCCGAACTGTGCGTGATCAGTGGCAAGCGCTGTCGCCTGTCACTGCGCCACCGGCAACGGTGCTCGACGCAAAATTTGGTGAAGCTCTCGTTCTCAATGGCGTAACGGTGCGTGAATCAACGATTGCAGCCGACGATGTGGTGGATTTTAATTTGTATTGGCACGCAATCCAGCCACCCGATTTTGATTATGCGATTTTTGTGCATTTGTTGGACGCGAGTGGCAACAAAGTGGCCCAATTGGATGGTCAACCCCATGATCGGAGTGGGCTTTTGCCCTTTACTGCCTGGGTGCCCGGACAGTTGGTGGTTGCGCCATCGCAACTGACTTTGCCCAAAACCGTGGCGCCTGGCGAGTATCAATTGATTGTTGGTCTGTACAATTGGCAAGATGGTAGACGGTTGCCCGTTGCTGGTGCGAATGCCCAAACGGGTGATGTGGTCAATCTGGCTAAGATCCAGGTAAAATAATTTAAAAATTTGACCAAGGATACGAATTTATCCGGGGAAAATCATCATACAAGCAGAGAAAACCGCATGACTAACCTTATCACTATCACCGACCCGCGCAGCGCGGCGGCTGAAGCCTATCAAAGTTTGCGCACCAATCTGGAATTTTCTCGGCTAGAGCAACAACTCCGCACCGTGCTCGTGACGAGCGCTGATGGGACGACTGACAAAAGTAACGCGCTCGCTAATCTGGCGGTCGTGATGGCGCAGGCGGGTGACCGGGTGATTATTGTCGATGGCGATTTGCGCCGCCCGCAACAGCACGAGATTTTCGGCTTGCCTAATACCAAAGGGCTGGCGACCTGGCTGGTTGAAAATGGCGCGCCGCCATTGCAAAAGACCAGCATCGATAATTTACAGGTGCTGACTGCTGGACCAGTGGCCGCCAATCCGATTGCGCTGCTTAGTGCAAAGCGCTTAGGCGAAGCTTTGGCCGAATTGAGTGGACAAGCCGATTATGTCCTCTGTGATGCGCCGCCGGTGTTGGCCGTGACCGACGCGGCGTTGTGGGCGAGCAAAGTAGATGGCGTTGTGTTGTTGATCAACGCGGGCGCCACGAAACGTGAACATGCGCAACGGGCCAAAGCGGTGCTGGAGAAAGTGCAAGCGCGCATTGTGGGGGCAGTTTTGTTGAATGCGGAAAAAGATGCCGCTATGCTGGGTTATCAAAGTGGCTAGGCGATGTGATTCAGATCAGCAGGCGAGATTAGGCGAGTAAGCGATTAGAGAGTAAGCATGATCAATCTCTTACTCGCGCCAGTAGTCATGCAATAACGTTGCGTGATCATTCAAAAGCAGGGTTGTTATAGGGTATAATGAAGGCATACGAAAAGTGTTCGTCGTAATTTGTCGCATACGAATTACTTAAATACCCAGTTTTCCTAATTGTTCATAATGCATTCAGTGACTCTTTCTACCCTGACGATTAGTTCAGCGCTGGCACTGGGCGTTGCCTTGCGTAACCTGGGCAACCAGACATTTATGCCGGCTGGGCAACGCTTCTCGCCCATCGAAACCGTTGTGCCGATGTATCGCATCGGCAACCATACGGTGGAACAAGAAGCAGAAACCGCGGCGTATGTCGTCGGTAATGCCGCCGAGCGTTTGCGCCGGTTGAGCGCAGCCTACGCCCAGTGGGATAAGTTTGATGCACCAGCCTATTTTGATTTATCAAAGGCTCAGACGGCCCACTTGGTCAAACTGGTCGAACGGGTTAACACGGTGCATGTAACCTTTTTCGCCGATCTGCTTTTGCCGTCGTTGCAACAGGCTATTGACTATTGGGCGCAAGAATTTGCCCCGCGCTATCAACAAATGCGCCAACAACCCACATTGGGCCCGGCTTTTGTCCAAGAAGTTCAACCTATAATGGTACAACGTTGGCAGCATCTATTAGCCGTGATCGAACAAACGCGCACGACCCTGAGCAATGATGTGGGCTTTTTGGCCACAAACGCCGCCCAAGAAGAGCGTGAACGCTGGCGCCGCTGGTGGCCTAACACACCTGTCGCAGGTTTAGATCCAACGTTGTTACCTGATCTGGCTGAGTTGCCAACGCTCACCTTATCGTTCGATTTTCCGTTGCCGGCTTATCGCCAACCCGATCGACTGCGGCGCCTATATCGCAACCGCGAGCGGCAATTGGCGCAGCGCAGACGTCGTAAACGATGATTGAAGAGCATTTATACGAGTGGAACCGTACGGTCTTCATTCATGATTAAAGACTCGGAGGCTCTTCGGGGATTCAGGGATTAACACCTTCCGGGAAGGGTATTTTCGACCGGTTACCGAACGAATAGAGCCTTCCCGGAAGGCGGATGACCACCAATTCAGTCGCTTTCCGGACGCTCAACGGAGTTACTGTTGGGCAGGTGGCCCGACCCCTTGAGATCCGATTGAACCGACTCGGAGAAGAAATCGGTTTCTGGCTGAACAGTTACAATTAATACTTACCCAGAGGTTACTCATGCAAAACATACTAGTCACCGGTGGCGCCGGTTTTATAGGTTGTAATTTTGTCCGTTTGATGCTCGCGAAATATCCCGATTATAAAATCATCGTCTACGATAAATTAACCTATGCCGGTCGGTTGGAAAATTTAGAAGATGTAGCCGCGCAATATCCTGCTCGTTATGCCTTTGCCCAAGGCGATATTTGTGACGCGACGCAGGTCGAACAAGTCGTAAAAGATTATGCGATTGACACGATTGTCAATTTTGCGGCAGAAAGCCATGTCGATCGCAGTATTATGAACCCGGATGCGTTTATCAAGACCGATGTCTATGGCACCTATGTGCTGCTGGAAACCGCCCGCAAGTTTGACAATTTGCGTTATCACCAGATCAGCACAGATGAAGTCTACGGGCATATTCACGGTGAACATCGCAGCCTCGAAACCGATGCAATGGCTCCACGCAGCCCCTATGCGGCCAGCAAAGCCAGCGCTGATCATCTGGTCAACGCCTATTTCATCACGCATGGGCTGCCAATTACGATCACACGTGGCGCCAACAATATTGGTCCGTACCAATACCCAGAAAAAGTGATCCCACTCTTTGTCACCAATGCGCTTAACGATCAGATGTTGCCGGTCTATGGAGATGGTCAACAGATGCGCGATTATCAGTATGTGATGGACCATTGTGAGGGCATTGATCTGGTCTTACACAATGGTGTGATCGGCGAAGCCTACAACATTGGCACGGGCAAGGAGATGACCAATCTAGCGATGGTAGAAATTCTGCTCGACGAGATCGGCAAACCGCGCCGTTTGATCCAGCATGTGGAAGATCGCTTAGGCCACGACCGCCGTTATTGTATGGACGTGCGCAAAATCATCGCGTTGGGGTGGGAGCCGGATTACACCTGCGAAGCAGCGATTCGCGCGACTGCCCGTTGGTATGTGGATAATCGGGCGTGGTGGGAGCCGATTCGCTCCGGTGAATTCAAGGAGTATTACCAGCAGATGTATGGCAACCGCAAGGTGCTTGCCTAAATTATTGCGGCTACTATTTTATGCCCATCATTCAGGCCAACAGTGACTACGAGCCCCCAATCCGCCACCTGCTCCGCAAAGGGCGGCACATCTTCGCCAGCTTTGGCAATGAAGATCTGGCCACGCTGCTGGAAAAGCCGCTGACGTTGCTGGCTGAGGAAAAAGGCAGCGCGTGGGGTTTTATCAGCATTGAGATCGAAGAACGGCCACCGACGTTGCCTATGGTGGCGGCTCAGCGTGCGTATCTGCGCGCCCTCGTCTTGGCCCAGGGGCGTTCGCCCTCGCAGGATATTCCACTTTTGATGGAGGCCGCCCTGCAAAAACTCAACCATGCAGCGCAGCCTCTCCAGGTGATCGTCTATGGTGGCGAAACTTGGCTGACCAAACCACTGCTGGCAACTGGTTTTGACCTGACTGAACGCGTTGAATTCTTTGCACTTGATCTCGCCCGCTATGCTACGCGCGTTGAGCCACCAGCCACGGCTGCCCAACTGCGCCCGATGCACCCGAATGATCTGCCGGCAGTAGCCGAATTGGATGCCGCAGCCTTTGAGCCGCTCTGGCACTTTGGTGTGAAAGATCTGTGGGAATTGATGTTTCGCAGCCGCTTGCAGGTGGCAACGATCGCCGAGCAGCCGGTGGGTTATTCGGCGCTTTCGGCGAATGGCGCGAGTAAAGGCGCCGAAGCCCAATTGGCGCGCCTGGCGGTGCATCCAGCGGTGCAAGGTCAGGGCATTGGCCGACAACTCTTACTCGATGCGATTACCTATGCGCGCGCCAACCGCTTTGGCGCAGTATCACTCAATACGCAGACTAATAATCAGCGCGCGCAAAAACTCTACCGACAATTTGGTTTCCGGCCCACTGGATTTATCGTACCGGTTTTGACAAAAACTGTGGCATTATCCAGCTCAAATTAAAGGTTTATCCCCAGAAATAGGGTTTATCCCCAATGTTATCCCCCGTTATTGGGCCCAACTACGCTTGTCCCGCTGATGCCAAGCGATAATTCTGGATTGACCAAAAGGCGCCGAGCATAAAAATCAAGGTAAAAGCGAGCCCCAAGAGGCTGACGAGCATGATGCCACCATACGCAAAGATCATGGCCGATCCCAGGCTGGCTGTGCCCGACGCCACGGCGACAAAGGTTTCGCCAAAGCCCTGACCGCGGGTTCGTTCATGGCTGGTTAGCGTATTCGTGAGCAGCGACGAACCGGCAATAAAACAGAAATTCCACCCCAACCCGAGCAGGAAAAGCGCAAACGCCAATGGCATAAACTGAGGCGAGAGCGGGGTTAGGATCGCCGACACCGCCAGCACCCCCCCACCAATCAGAATCATATTTACCTGGCCGATCTGATTGACCAACCAGCCAGTGACAATTGCCAAGCCAAACATTCCCAAGGTATGCGCCATCAGCACCCAGGAAATGTGCTGCAGATCGTGCCCATAGTGCTCCATATGCAAGGCGGTAATACTCATGATGAACGTCATCACAAATTGACCGATCACCATTGCCCCTAAAGCCAAGCGGAGCCGGCTGTTGGCAAAAATTTCGCGCATCGGGCGCGTCGATGTGCTGATCTGCTTGATCGGTTCTCCATCGCCAAATTGGCGGCTGATTGTGAGCGGATCGGGCCGCAGACCAACAAACGTCAGGACGACGGCGACACAGGACATCAACGCCGCCAGCACAAAGGGGCCGATCTCTGAATTCAAATGCAGGCCCGTCGCCCAATTGCTGGAAGGCGCCACCAGCAATGGCCCCAGAATCGAACCCACCGTGCCCGCCGATACGATCCAGCCAATCACTTTGCCGCGTTGGTTTTGCGGATAGACTTCTGCCGCCGCATACCGCGTCTGTTCGCTAATGCCGCGGCCCAGCCCGATAAAGATCGAACCAATACAGAAGCCCCAGAACGATTGGCGCATAATTGTATAGGCGCTAATCATAGCCCCGATGGCCGCCAGCAGATAGCCCACGACAAAGCCGATGCGCCGCCCATGACGTTCCATAAGCCAGGCAACCGGATACCCAATAAAAGCGCGCGAGGCTAGATTAAGCGTGCCAGGGATACCGGCCAAACTTTCCCGGCCACTCAACTGGGCCGCCACAATCGTCGTTAAGATAAAAGTTTCGAGCAACGCCGCGCTAAAGATACTCTGGGTGATAAAGAGCGTGCCCGTAATGCGCCGTTGAATAGTCGGAGAGACAACAGTTGTTGACATATCTATTTTCCAAAAAGAATCTAAATGGCAAATGGCTAGGGAGCTCTATTAGAAAACAGATGGCTACTTCTGTCAACTGAAGGTAGTCCTGCTCATTTTTATAAATTTGACAATTCGTGTTAATCGTGATTAACTTATCCTGCATCAGATCTTGCTTCCCATTCGCTGATCTGGTGTGATTGCAGTATGCTGTAAGTGAAGAGCCAGTCGTAATAAATAGACCAGAATGTAACTTATAACGATGATCAATCATTCGCGATGAGCAGGAGATCGCAATGATCTGAGCACGGCTAACCAGTTGTCATTCTTTACTCTCCGGGCGCTTACCTAAGGTTTACTGTCGCATCGATCAACGGTTCGAAACAGCCTCTTTCTAGTTAATTGTATTTGTTAGGTAAGGATGTGTATATGCGCATCTGTTCTCGTAGGAATGTTCACATCCATAAGGAGGTGTAGCGTTCATTTTTCGATCAAGCCGACTTAAAACTGCCGCATCCTGTTGGCGGCAATTGCTCCCTAGTATTGTTACACCCACATCACATTTATTCAATTTTTAAACAATGGAGGAACCGAAGTATGCAAAATAGCAAACTATCGCGGCGTGATTTCCTGCGCACTTCTGCGCTGGCCAGCGTTGGCCTGGCGTTGGTTGCCTGCGCGCCCGCTGCTGCACCTGCCGCTCCAGCCGCTGGTGGCGCCGCTGCTGCACCCGCCGCCGACGTGACGACCATCCGCTGGATGTCGCGCGCCAGTGCCGAAGAGAACACGATCATGCAAAAACACATGGACGAAGTGTTCTCAGCCAAGAATGCCAATATCAAGGTCTCGATTGAACCCGCCCCCGACGGTTTTGAGCAAAAACTGCTCGCCCAGATGGTGGCTGGCACGGCTGTCGATATTTTTGAAGCTTGGGGCAACATTTTCTTTAACTGGACCGAGCGCGATCTGTTGCTGGATGTCCAACCGATGGTTGATCGCGATTTGAAGGATGATCAGGTCAAAGATTACAATGACTTCCAGTGGCAGGGTCTGCAAATGCAGGGCAAGCGCATTGGTATGCCGCTCTATATCAATGTGATGACCGTCACCGTCAATAAAGATCTCTTTGAGAAATACGGTGTTGATCTGCCACCAGAAGATGGCAAGTGGACCCACGACGACTATGCCGTCATGGCCCAGAAACTCACCGATGGGGCACGCAAGGCCGGCAACGAAAATCAGTGGGGTGGTTGGAAACCGGCCTGGAGTTGGGATCGTTTCTGGAACACCGTCTACATGTTTGGCGGCGGTATCGTCGATCAGAAATATGGCACCAAGTGCTTGATGGATACCAAAGAATCACAGGCTGGCTTCCAGTGGATGTACGACCGCATCTGGAAAGACAACACCTTCGCCCAGCCTGGCGAGATCGAGAAAAAATGGGGCGATGATGCATTGGCGCCCGGCTTTGTTGCCTTCATTGAAGATGGCACCTACCCGATCGGGCGCGACAAGAAATTAGGCGCAGAGGGCGCAAAGATTAACTGGGACATGCGCCATGTGCCGACAGGGCCAACCGGCAAGCGCAGCGTGCTCGGCACGACCGACGCCTGGTCGATCACCAAGCAGACCAAGCACCCCGAAGAAGCCTGGAAAGTCCTCAGCTACCTCTCCGACTCTGAATTCCAAGACACGATTATTGTTGGCCTGCGCGGTCTAATTCCCGTGCAGAAGTCGCGGATTGCCAGCTTTATTACAACCGTCCGTAAGGTGCGCCCGTCACTCGAAAAGGTGCGTCTGGAGACGATTGATGAATTGCTGAAGTGGAACTATGCCGAGGATGGCTTCTGGTTCAAGAAGCAGCAGGCGGCGTATGATCTGATCAACCCGGCGTTGGAGAAAGTCTTCTCGGTCGGTGATGTCGGTCCCGAATACCTGGCCGAACTTACCGCAAAAGTGAACGCGTCACAGGCTTAGTCGGGATACGGGATTAGGGATACGGGATTAGGAAGTTCAGTACCTAATCCCGTATCCCTAATCCCTTTTTTCACGGAGAGTTTTGTATGGCCACACAAATTAGTGCCCGCCCTGCCGGCGTTGGCAAATCGGGCGGAGAAAGCTCGCAGCGTAGACGCGATAATATTGCCGGGTTTTTGTTTATTTCCCCCTGGATCATCCAGTTTGTCTTCTTGATTTCCGCTGCCATGATCGTTTCGTTAGGCATCAGCTTTGGTGAGACCGATCTGTTTAATGGCTATAAGTTTGTCGGCCTGGCAAACTATGCACGCATGTGGAATGACGAACTCTTTTGGAAGTCGCTGCGCGTGACCGCCTACTATACCTTTGTTCTGGTGCCTTCGGGCATTGTGATCTCGCTGGGGATTGCCTTGCTGATGAATCAGAAGGTTAAATTTGTCGGTCTCTGGCGCACGCTCTACTATTTGCCCTCGGTTGTCCAAGGCGTGGCCGTGGCCTTGCTCTGGGGCTATGTGCTCAACCCGCGTTTTGGCTTGCTCAATGCTGGGTTGAAAGTGATCGGGATTCAAGGCCCCAAATGGCTTTTTTCAGAAACTTGGGCAGTGCCAAGTTTTATCCTGATGGGGCTGTGGGGTGCGGGCGGCGCGATGTTGCTCTATCTGGCTGGCCTGCAAGGCATTCCGACGCCACTTTACGAGGCGGCTGAGATTGA